>QHWR01000292.1:0-5849 GCA_003223835.1 Acidobacteriota bacterium
CCCGAAGACGCCGGCGATCGCATCCACCTGACCGCCCGCGTCAACTACCGCAAGTTCGCCTGGTGGAACACGCAGTGGGCGTTCGCCGGCGTCCGCGATCCGTCGCGGAAGCCCGACGTCGGACGCGGCTACGACGACGGGAAGTGGCTGTTCACGGGAGACACGTCCCGCGTCTCCGGGCAGATCAAAGCGATCCCCGACATTCCGACGACGGTGATGGCGGTCGCGCGCGCGTCGCTGACGGTGCTGCCGAAAGACGCGACGTTGCCCGCCGCGAAGCCGCTGATGGATCGCTCCGTGCGCGAGCGGTGGAACGACTACGGGATCGGTCTGCTGCTGCAGGGGGACATCAAGAACGCGGAGGCGACGTTCCTGAAGGTGACCGGGATGGATCCCGGTTACGCGGACGGCTGGGTCAACGTCGCGCGCGCGCGCATCCAGGAAGGCAACATGGCGGCGTCCGAGCCGGTGCTGCGCAAGGCGCTGGAGATCGACCCGAAGCTCGCGAAGACGCACTTCTTCCTTGGGACGGCGCTCAAAGCGCTCGGTCAGTACGACGAGGCGCTCGCGCACCTGCGCACGGCGTCGGAGTTGTATCCGCGCGATCGCGTCGTGCTCAACCAGCTCGGACGCGTGCTGTTCCTCCAGCGCAAGTTCCCGGAGGCGGTTGACGCGTTCAAGCGCGTCCTCGCGATCGATCCCGAGGACCTCCAGGCGCACTACAACCTGATGCTCTGCGCGCAAGGGCAGGGGGACGCGGTGTCGGCCGCGCGCGAGCGCGCGCTCTACACGCGCTTCAAGGCCGACGAATCGTCGCAGGCGATCACCGGGCCGTACCGTCAGCTCCATCCCGAAGACAACAACGAGCGGCAGCAAATCCACGAACACGGGCCACGGATGGCCACGGACCGCTCTCAGCCACGGACGTACACGGACCGCTCTCAGCCACGGACTTACACGGATAAACACGGACCGGCAAAGGATCGTCTCTCCTCGACTCCTGGATCCCAGCGATGACACGATGGCTGGTCGCGATCGCCGCGACGCTCGTGCTGCTCGCGGGCTGGTCGTCGGGTCGGGCAGGCGCGGGCGCGCCGTCGCTGACGTTCACCGACATCACCGCGGCCGCCGGCATCGGCTTCACCCACAACAACGGCGCGTTCGGGAAGAAGTACCTGCCCGAGACGTTGGGATCCGGCTGCGCGTTTCTCTACTACGACAACGACGGCTGGCAGGACCTCCTGCTGATCCACTCGTCGAACTGGCCGGGCCGGCCGGGGCCGAAGTCGTATCTCGCGCTGTACCACAACAACCGCAACGGCACGTTCACCGACGTCACGCGCGCGGCGGGGCTCGCGGTGGAGATGTACGGGCTCGGCGCCGCCGCGGGCGACTACGACAACGACGGCAACGTCGACATTTACGTGACCGCGCTCGGCTCGAATCACCTGTTCAGAAATCTCGGCGGCGGCAGGTTCGCCGACGTCACCGCGCGCGCGGGGGTCGCCGATCCCGGATTCTCGACGAGCGCGGCGTGGTTCGACTACGACGGCGACGGTCTGCTCGACCTCTTCGTCGCGCACTACGTGGACTGGTCGATCGAGAAGGATCTGTTCTGCACGCTCGACGGCAAGTCGAAGTCCTATTGCACGCCGGAATCCTACAAAGGCCAGAGCTCGACGCTGTTCAGGAACAAGGGGGACGGGACGTTCGAGAACGTCACGCATCGCGCCGGTCTCTATGACCCGACGTCCAAAGCGCTCGGCGTCGCCTTGATCGATTACGACGCCGACGGCCGGCTCGATCTGTTCGTCGCCAACGACACGCAGCCGAACAAGCTGTATCGCAACAAGGGAAACGGCACCTTCGCGGACGTCGGCATGACGGCGGGCGTCGCGTTCAACGAGGCCGGCGTCGCACGCGCGGGCATGGGCGTCGACGCCGCCGACTACGACGGCAGCGGCAGGCCCAGCCTCATCATCGGCAACTTCTCGAACGAGATGATGGCGCTGTACCACAACGAGGGGAACGGGCTGTTCATCGACGAAGCGCCGACGTCGACGGTGGGGCAGGCATCGCTCCTCACGCTCACGTTCTCCTGTTTCTTCTTCGACGTCGACCTCGACGGGCTGCCCGATATCTTCGCCGCCAACGGCCACGTCGCCGACGACATCAGCGCGGTCCAGCCGAAGGTCACCTACGCGCAGGCGCCGCACCTGTTCAGGAATCTCGGCGGGCATCGCTTCGAGGAGCTGACGTCGAAGGCCGGGCCTGCCCTCGGGCGGAAGATCGTCGCGCGCGGCGCCGCGTACGCCGACGTCGACAACGACGGCGACCTCGATCTGGTGATCACGACCAATCGCGGTCCCGCGAAGCTGCTCCGCAACGACGGCGGCAACCGTCATCACATGCTGCGCGTAAAACTGGTCGGGTCGGCCTCGAACCGCGATGCGATCGGCGCGAAGGTCCGGCTCACGCTCGACGGCGGCGCGCGCCCGTGGAGCATGGTGAAGACCGGCTCCAGCTATTGCTCGCAGAGCGAGCTGCCGCTGACGTTCGGCCTCGGATCGGCGACGAGCGTCAAGGCGATCGAGGTCGTGTGGCCGAACGGCCGCGTCGAGAACATTCCGGCCACCGGCGCGAACCAGACGATTACGATCCAGGAAGGCAAAGGGATCGTCGCGAAGGCGCCGCTCGCGCCCCGGACGACATGACGCGGACCGCGCTCGCCGTGTCTTTACTCCTGGCCGCCGCCGCGGCCGTGCCGCAGGCGCCCCGACGGCCGCTCGCGGCCTCCCGCGAATCCGCGTACCGCGAGAACAACCGCGGCGTCGCGCTCCTCGAGCAGTACAACTTCGATGCCGCCGCCGAGGGTTTTCGAGCCGCGCTCAAGACCGAGCCGTCGCTGACGATCGCGCGGCTGAATCTCGCCATCGCGCAGTTCTACGCGGGCAACGTGGACGCCGCGCTCCAGGAGGCGCGCGCGGCCGCCGCGGCGCTTCCCGATGCGCCGCAGCCGCCGTACCTCCTCGGCCTGATCGCCCGCGCGCAGAATCGGACGGACGAAGCCGAGACGGCGTTCAAGCGCGTGCTGCAATTGGACGGGAACGACGTCGGCGCGAAGGTCAACCTCGGACAGGTGTACTTGCAGCAGCGCAAGTATCCGGAAGCGCTGACGCTCTTTCGTGAGGCGGTGGCGTCCGAACCGTACAACGTCACCGCCGCATACAACCTCGCGATTGCATTGACTCGCAGCGGCGCGACCGCCGACGGCGCGCAGGCGATGCAGCGCTTCCAGACGCTGCGCGACAGCAACTACAAGACGACGTTCTCGCAGGCGTACCTCGAGCAGGGACGTTACGCCGAGGCGATCGCGTCCACGGGCGCCGAGCCCGAGCTGGTCGACCGCGCGACGCCCGCCGTCAGGTTCGTCGAAGCCGCCGAACGCATGATGCCGGGCCGACCGTCGGCGACGACGCGGCCGGATCCGCCGCAGCCGCCGGGAAGGGTCACGCTGTTCGACGTGGACGGCGACGGCCGTCTCGATCTGCTCGTCGCCTCCGCGTCGGGCGTCAAAGTGTGGCGCAACGACGCCGGCGTTTTCCGGGCGGGCTTCGTCTTCGAAGGCGCGCCCGCTCGCGATGCCCGCGCGCAGGCGGCGGGCAGTCCCGGCGTCATCGCGGGCGACTACGACAACGACGGACGGCCGGATCTCTTCCTCATCGGCCCCGCGGGCTGCACGCTCCTGCACCAGAACGCGAACGGGATGTTCGACGACGTCACCATCGCGGCGAAGATCCCGCGCGATCTGACCGCGCAGACGGCCGCCTTCGTGGACGTCGACCACGACGGCGACCTCGACGTCGTCGTCTCCGCGCCGACCCGGCTGCTGCGCAACAACGGCGATGGGACGTTCACGGAGATTACCAAAGAAGCTGGGCTGGACCTTCCGCCTGAAGGCGGAAGCCACGAGAGTCGAGGGCCGGGCGGAAGCCACGAGATTCGGGGGGAGGGCGGAAGCCGCGAGATTCGGGGGGAGGGCGGAAGCCGCGAGGACAGTGGAGGAGCGGTCGCGATCATTCCGACAGACTTCGACAACCGGCGCGACATCGATTTGCTGTTCGTCTTCCGCCGCGTACTCGTCGGCCGCCGCGGCCGACGTCAACAAGGACGGCTACACCGATTTCTTCTTCGGCGTTGCCGACGCGCCCGGCGTGTTCGCGCTCAGCGACGGTCAGGGGCGCTTCAAGGTCGTCACGGCGCCGCCGGAGACGCGCGGCGCGCTGACGGCCCAGTTCATCGACTACGACAACGACGGCCTGCTCGACGTGTTGACGACGTCAACGGATGGGGCGCATTTGATCCGCAACGTCGGGACCGGATGGATGGACGTGACGGAGGCGTCGAACGTGTCTAAACTTTATTACCCCGCGGCGTCGGTCGCGTGGGGAGACCTCGACGGCGACGGCGACAGCGACGCGGTCGCGCTCCTGCCGTACGACGAGGTGCACATCTGGCGCAACGACGGCGCCGACCGCAATCGATCGGTGGCGGTGCGCCTCACGGGCCGCGTCAGCAATCGCAGCGGCATCGGATCGAAGATCGAGATCCGCGCGGGCAGCCTGCGCCAGCGGCTCGAGACGGCGTCGACCTCGCCGGCGGTCGAGCCCGCGGATGCGATCTTCGGTCTCGGCGCGCGGACCGAGGCGGATGTGATCCGCGTCCTGTGGCCGTCGGGCGTGCTCCAGGCGGAGACCGACGTCGCGCCGCCGGCGGGCACGCGCACTGTCGCGATCACCGAGTTGAATCGCAAGCCCTCGTCCTGTCCTTTTCTCTTCACGTGGAACGGCACGCGCTTCGAGTTCGTGACCGACTTCATGGGCGGCGGCGAGATGGGGGACTATCTCGCGGCGTCGGTCTGGAACCAGCCCGATCCGGACGAGTACGTCCGCATCGGGCCGGATCAACTGCGGCCCCGCGACGGACGGTACGAGCTGAGGGTCACGAACGAGCTGGAGGAGGCGATCTTCGTCGATCGCCTGCAGCTCGTCGCCGTCGATCATCCGGCGGACGTCGCGGTGTTTCCGAACGAAGGCCTGAAGTCGCCGCCGCGTCCGGTCTTTCACGCGATCGCCACGCGCGGCGCGCACCCGCCGCTCGCGGCGCACGACGAACACGGCCACGACGTGCTCGCGAAGGTCCGCGCGCTCGATCGGCAGTACGTGGACGACTTCGCGCTCGCACGCGTCCGCGGCTACGCGGCGGCGCACGACCTCGTGCTCGACGTCGGCCCGAACGCGCGGACCCTGCTGCTGACCGGTTGGACGGATTACGCGTGGTCGAGCGACAACGTGGCCGCCGGGCAGGCGGGGATGGCGACGACCCCGCCGTCGCTGGAGGTGCGCGACGGATCGGGTGCATGGCGGAAAGTCATCGAGGAAATCGGTTTCCCTGTCGGGCGGCCGCAGACGGTCGCCGTCGATCTGCGCGGGACGTTCATCGGCCCGAGCCGCGAGGTACGCATCCGTACGAACATGCGGATCTACTGGGATCGGATCCTCGTCGACTCGTCCGACGGAGCGGCCCCGATGCGGATCACGCGCGCGGATCCGGTGCGCGCGGATCTCACGTGGCGTGGATTTTCCGCCGAGGTCAGCCCGGACGGACGCGAGCCGATCGCGTACGATTACGCGCGCGTCTCGTTCGTGTCGCCGTGGAAGGCGCTCGCGGGGCGCTACACCCGCGAGGGGGACGTGCGGCCGCTGCTGCGCGCGAGCGACGACATGTTCGTCATCGCGCGGCCTGGAGACGAGATCGCGCTGTCGTTCGACGTCAATGCGTTCCCGGCG
>QHWR01000292.1:5951-11425 GCA_003223835.1 Acidobacteriota bacterium
TGCGATGACGAAGTACCCGTACGGGCCGGAGGAACACTATCCGGACACCGCCGCGTATCGGGAGTATCAGCACGGGTATAACACGAGGGTCGTGCCACGAACCATTCCGTCGATTGATGCGCGCCGCAGATAGCGTCACTGCCGATTGACGACTGGCGATTGCCGATTGGCGAATTGTCGATTGATGAATTGTCGATTGAGGAATTGCCGATTGATGAATTGCCGATTGATGAATTGTCGATTGATGAATTGTCGATTAACAGTCGGTCGCACGACGCATTGTCCATTGTCCATCGATATTCGCAACTGGCGATCCGCGGCCGAATCGGCAATCGACAATCCGTCAATGGCCAATCCCCAATCGACAATCCGTCAATGGCCAATCTCCAATCGGCAATTCGCCAATCGGCAATCCCTCAATCGGCAATCCCTCAATCGGCAATCTGCAATCGCCAATCGCCAATGACTGAGACGCTCATTCGCTATTCCGCCGCCGCGTGCCAGACCGATCTTCCGAATCCCGTCGATCGCCGTCAGATGGCGGCGAACACGGACCGCATGCTCGCCATGATCGACGCGGCGGTGGCGGGCGCGGCGCCGTTCCTGCCGGTCCGGCTGATCGTGTTCCCCGAGTTCGCGCACGCCGCGCCGATCTACCCGACCGTCGCCGAGCTCGGCGAGAAGCTCGCGGTGGAAATCCCGAACGAGCACACCGATCGGCTGCACCGCAAGGCGCGCGAGCACGACGTCTACATCCAGAGCGGGACGATGATCGAGGCGGACCGGCGCTGGCCGCGCGTCCTCTTCAACACGAGCTGTCTGATCGGACCGAACGGCATCCTCTATAAGTACCGCAAAGTGAACCCGTGGATTCCCTTCGAGGTCCACGCGAGCCCGCACGATCTCGAGGGATACGACGAGCCGCTGTTCCCCGTCGCCGACACGCCGATCGGACGGATCGGGTGCGCGATCTGTTACGACTGGATCTTCCCGGAGGCGATCCGGCAGCTCGCGGCGAACGGCGCGGAGGTGCTCGTGCGCGTGTCCGCCTACATGGATCCGTGGGGCGCGACCGAGCCGATGAACTGGTGGACGCTCGTGAACCGCTGCCGCGCGCTCGAGAACGTCGCGTACGTGGTCGCGGCGAATCAGGGGGCGAGCCTGAAGCACTATCCGCCGTACTCGTGGCCCGGCGGCAGCCAGGTCATCGACTTCGACGGCCGCGTCCTCGCCGAAGCCTCGCCCGGCCCGGGCGAGCGCATCGTCGTCGCGCCGATCGACGTCAGCGCCGTGCGTCACGAGCGCGACACGCGAATCGGTCACCTGCCGCTGGCGCACCTGCGCACCGAAGCGTATCCGGTGTACGCCGAACGCAGGTACCCGCCGGCTGGCCCGTCGGAGAACCCCTCGCTGTCGTACGAACGCAACGTCGAGCTGATTCAAGCTGCGAAGCGCGCTTCCGGCGAGCTGCCGTCCGCGCGGGTGTCCGGGGAAGCCGCGCACGCCCCCGTCCGCTCCAACACCGACTCGTGGCCCGCCCCCTCCAATACGGACTCGTGGCTTCCGTCTTCAGGCGGAAGAGATCGCGCTATATTCCGTCGTTGATGCGCGCCCCGCGATTAGTCGTCTCGCTCCTGCTCGCGCTGGGCGCGGCAGCCGCGTGCGGCCGCGCGCGCCCGGCGGGGACGCTCGCCCGCGAGCGATGCCGCGACGTCGACGTGCCCGGGGCGCGCTGTTCGTCGCTGACGGTCTACGAGAACCGCGCGGCGCGGACCGGCCGCACGATCCGTCTCCGCATCGTCGTCCTGCCGGCCAGGCAGCAGCCGCGCGCGGTGGACGCGATCTTTTTTCTGGCCGGCGGTCCCGGCGAAGCCGCGACGCACATGGCGTCCGCGGATTTCGTCGTGAACCATCCGCTCCGGGCGCACCGCGACATCGTCCTCGTCGATCAACGCGGGACCGGCGGCTCGCACGATTTGCGCTGCCGCTTCTACGGCCACGGATTACGCGGAGACGCACCGACCGGGAATCCTCAAGGCCACGGATTACGCGGAGACGCACCGACCGGGAATCCTCAAGGCCACGGATTACGCGCAGACGCACCGACCGGGAATCCTCAAGGCTACGGATTACGCGGAGACGCACCGACCGGGAATCCTCAAGGCCCCCCATCCGACGTGCAGAGCTACTTCGGTCCGTTCATCCCGCCCGACAAGGCGCGCGCCTGCCGCGAGGAGCTGTCGCGCGATGCGGACCTCACGCAGTACACGACGGCCAACTCGGTCGAGGATCTCGAGGAGGTCCGCGCCTCGCTGCGCTACTCGCAGGTCGATCTGATCGGACTGTCGTACGGGACGCGGCTGGCGATGGAATACGTCCGCGCCCACGAGCCCCGCGTCCGCACCGTCGTGCTGTATGGCGCGGTGCCGCCGTCGGAGCCGATGCCGCAGCGGTTCGGCGCGATGGCGCAGCGGGCGCTCGACGGTCTGCTCGCGGAGTGCGCGGCGACGCCGGCGTGTCGTGCCGCGTTCCCGTCGATTCGGGACGAGGCGCGCGCGGTGTTCGATCGGCTGCGGCAGTCGCCGGTCAAGACGACGTTCACCGTCGACGGGCGCCCGGCGACGGTCACGCTGTCGCGGGACATCGTGGCGGAATCGATTCGCTACATGACGTATTCGTCCGGCCAGGCGTCGAGCGTGCCGTTGTTCCTTCACCGCGCGGCGCAGGGAGACTTCAGTCCCATCGCCGCGGACATCTGGCGGCGCCGGCAGGACGGGACGTTCGACGGCCTGTATCTCGCGATCACGTGCGCGGAGGACGTGCCGTTCGTCTCCGCGGCGGCGGCCGAAGACGATGACCCGACATATCTCGGCGGGCACCGCGTCCGCCAGCAGCGCGCCGGGTGCGACGGGTGGCCGAGCGGCGCGGAGCCGGCGTGGCGCAACAAGCCGGTCGCCGCGAACGTCCCGGTCCTGTTCGTGAGCGGCACGCTCGATCCGGTGACGCCGGCGGCGTTCGCGGACGAGATCCGCCGCACGCTGCCGAACAACGCACGGCTGCTCGTGCGCTCCGGCGGGCACAACCTCGATGGGTTGACCCACCCCGAGTGCCTCGATCGGATCGAGCAGGCGTTCGTCGAACGCGGCAGCGTGGCCGGCCTCGACACGAGCTGCGTCACGCGGATGGCGCGCCCGGGCTTCGCCACACGATGACATCGTCAATGCTAAATGCCCCCGCCGTCGCCCCCGCCACGAACACCGGGGCTATGGCGAGGCCTCGCCGAAGCCGCTTCGCGGCGAAGGCGGGAAATGCTGAATGCCAAAAAAAGTGGATCACGAGCAGGGCTGAAGCCCTGCGCTACGAATGAGTCATCGCGCCGTTGGCGCCACAACGACTGCCGGAACGCTACCGATCACCGTCGTAGCGCACGCCGAGGTAGAGGGCTGCCGGCCCGGCGGAGCGGCACTGCAGCCGCTTCACCTAGTTGTTTTCTCCGCGCCCCCGCGTCTCCGCGTGAGACACGCCTTTATCGGCTCTTGGTCGATTTGAGGTTGTTTTCTCCGCGCCCCCGCGTCTCCGCGTGAGACACGCCTTTATCGGCTCTTGGTCGATTTGAGTGCAGTGATTTGAGTGCAAGACCCGGCCGCCTGCGCGGACCGCTGTTGGGTGGGCGGTCTGCTCGGCGGCCTGGCGATTTGCAGCTGTTCGGGATCTGTCACGGCGTGAGGCCAGCTCGGGTCCGCCGATCTATTTAGGCCGCACCGCAACCATCAACCACATATCAGCCGCGCCAATTCTGCTCTCCTTGGCCTCCGGGATCTGTCTGAGGAAAGGATCATCGCGGCGCACAACGTGAAAGCCCACCATTTCGATTTCGCGCTGCACCAACTCGGGATCGATTTCGTGATTGTTGAGTTGATCGGCGCGGGAGCGGGTTCGATGATCTCGAAGACTGTAGTCCGCGATGACCAGACGGCCGCCGGGCTTGAGCGCTTGAAGGATGTGCTCCAGCATCGGTTGCGGCTGCGCAAAGTGGTGATACGAATCTATGATCAGCACTGCCGCCAACGAGTCAGCGGGGAGTTTGGGATTGTCGATATCGCCTCGGACGACCTCGACGTTGCGCAGAGTGAACACCGTAACGCGCCGATTCATCCAACGCAGCGCGGCGTCAGAGATGTCCTCGGCGAATACTTTCCCCTCTGGACCGACCATCTCGGACAAGCGCATCGCGTAATACCCGGCGCCGGCGCCCACATCAGCAACCCGAGCGCCTGATGTGACCTCCAGCGCGTGCAGAACATCGGTGGCCCGTTGGTACGGCTCGCGGTTCTGATCGCCAGCCTTGAAGTCCTCCAGCGTAAACGGATTGCCGGGGTTAACAGCGGCCTGTTGTCCGACCGCCACCGTCGCTGCGACCACCGTCACCAGTGCGGTCAACGCGAGGGATACTCGCCGTGACTGGCCCTCTGATCGCATCGTCGCACGTTCCGTCTGATTGCCGCGCAAGGTCGGCGTCATCGTACACCCGAAGGCGGCCATAGATTAAGCGGCTCCTGCGCGGACCGCTCTTGGGTGGGCGGTCTGTTCGGCGGCCTGGACGTTCGACAATAAGGAAACGGCGATCCCACTGGCCATCGGAAGACCCGATGGTGTTCTCTCTGTGTTGCTACACAGCAGGGAGGACACATGGGATCGCCGCGCGAGTGTACTCGGATTCTGGGTCTTAACGGGTTTCGCGTCGAACGACTGGAGTGGGAAATGGACGGCGCACGGACCCGAGTGCGGATCTGGATTCGCCGCCGCGGGATCGGTGGCTACGAATGTTCGGGGTGTCGACGACGCACGTGGCGCGTGCGGGACAGCAAGCCGCGGACATGGGACGATCTGCCCTGGGCGGAGCACTGAGTGACCTTGGTCTATGCCCAGCGTCGCGTCTGGTGCCGGGCCTGCGGGATCCGCACGGAGCGCGTCGCGTTCGCCGAGGGCCACGCGCGGATCACGCGTCGCCTGCGCCAAGTCATTGGCCTGGACTGTCAGTCGATGCCGACGTCGCATGCCGCCGTCCGTCACGGGGTCAGTTGGAGCAAAACCCGACGAGCGGAGTCTGCGTTCTTGGCGGAATGGGATCGCACGCGGCCCAAGCGGCGGCCGCGGCATCTCGGCGCGGATGAAATCCACCGTGGGAAACGGCAGAAGTTCTACACCGTGCTGTCGGATCTGGTCCATGGGGAAGTGATCGGTCTGGCCCCCGAGCGCACGGAGGCGAGCTTGACCGGCTTGCTGACGACGCACCTGGACCCGCGCCAGCGGGCGGCCGTCGAGGCTGTGTGCACCGACATGCACCGGCCGTATCTGAATGCCGTTGCGCACGTGCTGCCGGCGGCAACCGTGGTGCTGGATAAGGTTCACGTGTTGCAGCATGCGGGCGCGGCGCTCGACGACGTGCGGCGGCACGAGTTCTTTCGGGCCGG
>QHWR01000293.1 GCA_003223835.1 Acidobacteriota bacterium
TGGTCTCGGACTCGCTCGCCGAACCGCGCTATCTGACCGTGCTCGTCGGGATGTTCGCGCTCGCTGCGCTCGAGCTGTCGATCGTCGGCATCTACGCCGTGATGAGCTACTTCGTCCAGCAGCACTCGCGTGACATCGGCATTCGCCTCGCGCTCGGCGGCGATCCGTCGCGCGTGCGGCGCACCGTCGTGTTCCAGGGTCTGCGGTTGGTGGGCGTCGGCGTCGCCGCGGGCATGGCCGCCGCGTTCCTCACCACGCGTCTGATGACGACGGTGCTGTTTGGCGTGAGCCCGACGGATCCGCGGACGATGCTGGCGGTGCCGGCGGCGCTGCTGACAATCGCCGCCGCCGCGTCGCTGGTGCCGGCGCGGCGGGCGGCGGGACTCGATCCGGCGGAGATTCTCCGCGAGAGCTGATCGACGGCTTCCCTATTTCACTTCTTGGCGGCGGCCTCTTTCGTGCTCTTCGCCTCCATGATCGGCGCCCAGGCTCCGTCCTTCCCCTGCATTTCCATCTTGAACGTGTAGGCGGTCGGCGAGAGTTCCTTGATGGTGACGCGGGATTTCACTTTCTGTCCGCCCATCAGGGATTCGTCGGTGTACGTCCACGTGTCTCCGTTGAGGGTTCCGTGCGGAACGCTCGTCATCGACATGTTCGAGTTGTCGAGTCCCACGTACGTGTAGACCTTCTCCTCTCCGCTGTAGCCGAGGATGCCGATGCTCTTGCTCGGGCCCATCGGCGTTTTCCCGACCGAATGACACACGACCGCGAAGCCGCCGTCGAACCAGGCGCACGTATCGGTGGACGAGATCTTCCCGCCGGGTCCCATCGGGCCCGGCTTCATCTCGCCTTCGGTCGTCCACTTGCCGACGAAATACCCGAGCCGCTTGTTTTCCGGACCCGGCTTCGGCGGCTGGCCCGCCTGGCCCAGGAGCCGAACGCTCCCGGCCGCGACGGCCACACAGACTGCAAGCGCTGCAACCGCTGTTTTCATGTGCTCCTCCCACTCGTCCCGCTGACGGCGTATGCGCGTCAGTCTACTGCGAATCGTGCGCGAGGCGCGATGGCTTGACAACCACGCCGGGGTCCATCACCCTTCCGAGTCTCATGCATCGCCCACGATGGCTCGCCGGTTTTCTCCTCCTCGCCTGCCTCCCATTGCGTGCCGAGAATAGCTGGACGTCGCTCTGGAACGGCAAGGACTTCGACGGCTGGACGACGTGGATGCAGCAGCCGGCGGCCGCGCTGGACGTGCCGGGACTGCGGCGCGATGCCGATGGCAAGTACCTGGAGCCCATCGGGTCGGGACGCGATCCCCTCGGCGTCTTCACCATCGTCAATGACGTTGACGGCCGGCCGGCGATTCGGATCTCCGGTCAGGTCTTCGGCGAGCTGCGGACGAAGCGTTCGTTCGAGGATTATCACCTGCGGTTTCAGTTCAAATGGGGCGAGACGAAGTGGCCGCCGCGCGACCGGCCGGGCACCGCGCGCGACAGCGGCCTGCTCTACCACGTGCACGCCGCGCCGGGCGCGGGCGGGCGCACGTGGGCGCGGTCGATCGAGCTGCAGATCCAGGAGCATGACGTCGGCGATCTCTACGCGGTCGGATCGGCGATCGCCGTCCGGGCGAAGCCGCGCACCGGCACGCAGCCGGTCCTGTACGACTACGATCCGGCGGGCGAGTGGACGTTTTTCTCACAGAGCCAGGGCGCGCCCGGGCGGTGCATCAAACAGCCCGACAACGAAAAGCCCACCGGCGAATGGAACACCGTCGAGTTGATTTGCTTCCGCGAGGACGCCATTCACATCGTGAACGGCAAGGTCGTGATGCGCCTCCACGGCCCGATGCGGATCGACGGCGAGGTGCCAACCCTCGTGACGTCGGGTCCGATCGTCCTGCAGTCCGAGGGGGCGGAGATTTTCTATCGCGACGTCGAGTTCCGGCCAATCGCCGCGATCCCGCCGGAGTTCGCGGCGAAGTAGAACAACGCCGCGCGCAACCTCCCCAGCCATGACCTGTCGAACCCGAATCGTGCTGACGCTCGTCTGGATTCTGATCGCGTGCCTTCCGGCCGCGGCGCAGCAGACCCGCATGAAGGTTCTGCTCGACACCGACATCGGCACGGACATCGACGACGGATGGGCGCTCGGCTACGCGCTGAAGAGTCCGTCGTTCGAGCTGCTCGGCGTCACCGTGGCGGACGGCGACACGGCGCAGCGCGCGAGGCTCGCGTGCAAGCTGCTCTATCGGCTCGGTCGCACCGACGTGCCGGTCGCCGTCGGCCGCCGGACGCCCGCCGTTCCTCCCAACCGCGTCGATTATCAGTTCACGTGGGCCGAAGACTTTCACGCGTACAAGCCGATCGACACGCCGGCGGTGGCGTTTCTCGCCGACGTCATCCGCCGGCATCCACACGAGATCACATTGATAGCCGTCGGCCCGCTGCAGAATCTCGGCGATCTCGTCCGCCAGCATCCCGACGTCGTCCCGCTGGTGAAGCGGGTGGTGCTCATGAGCGGCTCGATCGGTCCGAATGCCTTCAGCGCCGTGCCGGTGCCCGAATGGAACGTGCGGCTGGCGATCGCCGAGGCGCAGGCGGTGTACGCGGCCGCGTGGCCGGTGACGATCGTCCCGCTCGACTCGACGACGTACGTGCGGCTCGAGGACTCCGAGCGCGACGGCGTCCGCAACTCCGGGACGCCGCTCGGCGTCGCGCTCGAGGCGCTGCTGCGGCTGTGGACGGACCGTCCCGCAAGCCGCATGACGCTGCACGATCAGCTCGCCCTCGCCGAAGCGCAGCACCCCGGCCGCTTTTTCGGACGCTGCGAGCAGATGCCGCTTCGCGTCGATGCCGACGGCTATACGCGCGTCGATCGGACGAACGGCCGTCCCGTGACGGTGTGTCTCGAGCCGAAGCGCAACGAGTTCATGGCGCACTATCTCGCGCAGGTCACGGCGAAGTAGACGAGGTGACTGGTGAGAATCATATCGCTCTCGCTCTTCCTCGCCATGACGGCTTTCTCGCGAGATGCGCTCGCGCAACTTGCCGTCGGCGAAGTAGCGGGCACGTATCAATCGAACGGGACGTCGCACCGGTTTCACGGCTACGTCGCGGTCCTCGACCTCTCCAGCCGGCGATTCCTGCCGGTCGTCAGGCGGCCGCCGTCGTGCGGCAAACCGTCGTTTGCCCCGTTGGCGACGACGTCCGCCTGGGCCAATTCGGTGGGCGCCTTTCTCGCGGTCAACGGAAGCTTCAGTCTTCCCGAGCGGGAGTACAAGCCCGGCGACTGCCTTCAGATGATCGGGCCGCTGAAATCCGCCGGGACGCTCGTCGTTCCCGGGGCGAATCGGCCGGACGGCCAGGGGAACCCCGCATTGCTGTTCAACGCCGCCGGCGCGCCGCGCATCACGATGGCGGCCGCGCGCGACGTGGCCGCGGCGTACAACGTCCTGTCGGGCCAGTGGCAGGAGTGCACGAATCCGGCGCCGAACTGTCCGCCGATTCCGCACAACGGCACGCTGCTCATCAGCGGCGGCACGCTGATGGGCGCCACGGCGCTGCCGGTCCCGGACGAAGCGGCGCCCCGAACGGCGGTCGGCCTCACGCGAGACTCCGTCCTGATCGTCGTCATGATCGAAGGACGCCTTCCGGACAGCGACGGGATCGATCTGCCTGGGCTCGCCGAGTTGCTGAACGCGTTTCAGGCGTACGACGCCGTGAACCTGGACGGCGGCGGCTCGAGCACGATGATGTACGCGCCCGTGGGACCGTTGCCGGCGGAAGAGAATCTGAAGCTGTACACGCTGATCCGGAACGCCCAGCGTCAGGATGCATCGGGCCTGACGTTCACGTTTACGCAGCGCGATCCGCGCGTGCCCTTCGCGAGCCGCGCCTCCGACGCCTTCTCATCGTCCGGGCGCGGCGCGACCGGCAACCGGCTCTATCGTCCAGTCACGAGCCAATGGGGCTTCCGGTTGGCGCACACCCCTACCTCGCCAGAGTGATCTTGCGCGTGTCGAGATAGGACGCGATCGCTGCCGCTGTGCCGCCGGCATCCGCCAGCGACGCAGGCCCGCGCGGCTCATCTCCGGGCGCCATGGAAAGACGTGCAGCGGCAGGTTTCGCTCGACGCACACGGCCTGGATGTCCGGCGCGGCATCGCCGTACACGTGGGCCTGCCAGTCCAGCGATGTCAGCGGCGCGAAATTATCCGTGTCGACGTCGTTCGTGTCGAGCGTCACCCATGGCAAGCGATCGCCACCCTGCACCGTTCCCGCCTGCCCTTCGCTCAGGCGGCTTCCACGATAAGTGATCGACGTCTGGGACACGGTGCGAAACATGTAGCGTCGCACGGCCTGGAGCGAGAAAAGAGGCGGGACCAGCCGCGGCACGACGTGCAGTCGCAGAAGCCGCGCCACCCGGCCGGAGCTGGTCACGCCGGTGAACGCCCGATCGGTCGTCGCGACCAGGCGCCGGGCGAACGCCATGCGTTCCGGCTCGTAGCTGTCGAGGAGCGACGCATCCATTCGCCCGTGCAGCAC
Source organism: Acidobacteriota bacterium (assembly GCA_003223835.1). Classification (GTDB taxonomy): domain Bacteria; phylum Acidobacteriota; class Vicinamibacteria; order Vicinamibacterales; family 2-12-FULL-66-21; genus Gp6-AA38. The sequence continues at coordinate 4,544 of QHWR01000293.1, forward strand.
GGCGGCGAGCTTCCAGGCGAGGTTCACCGCGTCGCCGATCCCGGTATTCATGCCTTGTCCGCCGACGCGACCCTTGCGGAAATGGGCCGCGACCCGATGGTGCACGCGGTAGGCGGAGAACCAGTTCACGCGCTCGACGTCGATGCGTATCCATTCGATCACGCGCGTGCTCACGTCGTTCCACGACAGGGTGTCGTGCCCGTGTTCGGCCTCGTGCCGCACGGTGCCGATGAGCCGCGCGCGCCGCTCGCCCTTCAACGGGAAGACGGCGAGGAAATCGGTGCGGTCCAGCGCGACGTGGAGCTCGCCGTTCATCGTCTCTCCGCTCGCCTCCACGTCGGCGACGTAGAAGAGATGCGTGTACACGCCGCCGGGAAAACCGACGCTCACCGCCTCGCGCACGGTGGAATGCGCGCCGTCGCACCCGGCCACGTAGGCCGCCGACGTCTCTTCGGCGCCATCCCGCCGCTTCAGACGCGCGCGCACACGATCGGCCGTTTCCTCGAAACCCAGAAGCTCCGTCTCGCGCTCGACGTAGACGCCGGCGTCCGCCAGGCGATCGATCAACAGGCGCTCGTGCTCGTCCTGCGGAAAGATCAGCGCATAGGGAAACGGGCTGAGGCCCGCGCCCATTTCGCCGAGAATGGCGTGCGCCGCCCTCTGCCCGGCGACCCAGAGATTGACGGCGATCATCTTCCGCCCGCGCTCGACGATCGCCTCAGCGAGACCGATCTGGCTGTAAAGCTCGAGCGTCCGCGCGTGCAGGACCAGCGCGCGCGATGTCGATCCCGGCTCTGCCGTCTTGTCGACGATCCTGACGGTCACGCCCAGCCGGGTCAGCCACAGCGCCAGCAGGAGACCCGTCGGTCCCGCGCCGATGATGAGGACGTCCGTTTCACGGTTTTCCATCGACCACTCTTCGTGGATGGAGGATAGACACGCATAGTGACGAGGTATAGCCTCGCGCTGTATGTCCGGATTCCTTCGCATCCTTCGGGCGGCGGCGCTGATCGCGGTCGTGGCCGGGGCGGTTGGCTCGGTCGGTTTGATGCTCTACACGGGTCGTCAGGCTCCTCTGCTCCTGAAAGTGCTGTTCGCGATCTGGGTGCTCGCTCCGTTCATCCTCCTCGCAGTCGCCCACGCGATCTCGAAGCGCTGGCCGGTTCCGACGCGAGCGACGCTCTACAGCGTGATGGTCGCTCTCACGCTGGGCTCGCTGGCGATTTACACCGCTCGTGCGCTGAAACCGCCGAAAACGCAAGGCGCGTTCGTCTTCGTTCTCGTCCCTCCCGCGTCGGGCCTGCTGGCGGCGGTATCCGTCGCGGCCGCTGCATTGATCTCTCGTCGGGCCACCCGTCGCGCCGCGCGCTGAGCGGCGATCCCGGCCGTCCGGCGCGCCGGCTCGTGGCAGCAGGTCCATGTTGGATATTGATTGGACGGCCATTACTTTGTATGGTAAAGTTAGACCTGCTGTCAGAGGAATGGCGTCATGCGACTGATCCGCGCAGAACATCTCGGCATGTGCTTCGGGGTCCGCGACGCGATCGACCTGGCCGTCGATCGGGCCGCCGCCGGGCCGCTGACCATCCTGGGCGATCTGGTTCACAACCCCGCGGTGCTGGCGACACTGCAGGCCAGGGGAATTGCCGTCGCCCACGACCCGGCGCACGTGAAGACGCAGACGGTCATGGTGACCGCTCACGGGGCGTCTGAGCGGACGCGAGTCAGCGCGCGCGTGCTCGGCCTCGAGGTGGTCGAAGCCACGTGTCCGCTCGTGCAGGTGGCTCATCGGGCGATCGCGAAACTGCGCGGCGACGGTTACCATCCGGTCATCATCGGCCAGCCCGCACACGTGGAGGTACGCGGGTTGACGGAGGACCTCGACGATTTCGACGTCGTGCTCGACGAGCGCGATGTCCTGCGGCTCGAGGCGCATCCGCGTATCGGCATCGCCGCGCAGACGACGCAGCCGATCGACAAGGTGCGGCGGCTCGTCGCGCTGATTCGGCGGCGGTTCCCCGACTCGGATGTCCGCTTCATCGATACGGTCTGCCATCCGACCAAGCAGCGGCAGGACGCTGCCGTCGAATTGGCGCGTCGATGCGACGTCGTCATCGTCGTGGGCGGCGCGAGCAGCAACAACACGCGCGAGCTCGTGAACACGTGCGGCCGCCACTGTTCGCGCGTGCATCACGTCGAGTCGGAATCCGATCTGTGTCCGGAATGGTTTCTTGCGGCAGGCCTGGTGGGCCTCACCGCTGGCACATCGACGCCGGACGACATCATCGATCGCGTCGAACGCCGCATCCGGGATCTCGCACCGGAACGACGCCAGCCTGCGCCGGACACGGGCGGGAGCCGCACATGACACGTCGTGCAGGCGCTCGCGCACGTTGGTGGCTCGTGGTGGCGTTCGCGATCGGCATGGCATGGGTCGAGGCGGCCAGCGTGTACTACCTGCGCGTGATCGCCGATCGCGTGGAGCCCTACCAGCCGAACCCGCTGCCGCTGCTCGAGAACTTCCAGCAGGTCGAGCTCGTCCGCGAGGTGGCGACGCTGGTGATGCTGCTGACGGTCGGCTTGCTCGCGGGACGGACCTGGCGCACGCGC
>QHWR01000001.1 GCA_003223835.1 Acidobacteriota bacterium
TCGGTGATGCCGCCGTAGACGCTGAACGGGAAGTTACACGCGATGTTCAGCCCCACGATGAGCAGGATCCACTGGCCGACGTGCGCCTGTTCCGGCGTGATCGCGAACAGGTGATCCAGGTTGAACGCGAGCGCGACGATGACCGCGTACGCCACGATCCCGATCGCGGCGAAGAGATAGAACATCGTGCTCGCGATCTCGTTGAGCGCCTTGCCGTCGCGCTGCGCGCGATACTGGGCGATGAACTTCACGGTCGCGCTGCCGTACCCCAGGTCGAGCACGGAGAAATGAACGGTCACGCCGGCCGTCAGCACCCACAGGCCGTACGCCTCCCATCCGAGATGGTGCAGGTTGAACGGGAGCATGAGCAGGCCGATGCCGAGGTCCACGAAGTTCGACAGATACCGCGTCGTGACGTTCCGCGCGATCGTCGCGAGCGGCCGGCTGTCGGCCGGCGCCCACGTCGGGTCGCGTTCGACGGGCAGGCTCACGCCGCCCCCTTCCGGAACAGCACGACCTTCACCGTGTCGAACACGATCGTGAGGTCGAAGAACACCGACAGGTGCTTGATGTAATAGAGGTCGTACCGCAGCTTCTCCATCGCGTCCTCGAGCGACGAGCCGTAGCGATACTTGACCTGGGCCCAGCCGGTCAGCCCCGGCTTCACGGCGTGACGCTGCTGATAGAACGGGATCGCCTTGGTCAGCTCCTCGACGAAGTACGGCCGCTCCGGGCGGGGCCCGACGAAGCTCATGTCGCCGCGGATCACGTTCCACAGCTGCGGCAGCTCGTCGAGGCGCGTGTTCCGGATGAGGTGGCCGATCCGGGTAATCCGCGAGTCGCCGTCTTTCGCCCAGACGGGCGTGCCGGTCTCCGCATCCTTCCGCATCGAGCGGAACTTCGAGAGCACGAACGTCCGGCCGTTCTCGCCGACGCGCTCCTGCCGGTACAGAACCGGACTTCCATCGTCGAGCCAGATGGCGATGGCCGTCAGCGCCATCAACGGCATCGTCAGGATGGCGAGCGCGAGCGAGAGCGTCAGATCGATGGTGCGCTTCATCAGCCGCGTGATGCGGGAGACGCGGAAGCCCTCCGAGAAGATCAGCCAGGACGGCCGCAGGTCGTCGATCAGGATTTTGCCCGTCACGCGCTCGTAGGTCGTCGTCGCGTCTTCGACGCGGACGCCCGCCATCTTGGCGCGCAGCAGCTCCTGCACCGGCAGCTTGCCGCGCCGGTCCGACAGGCCGACGACGATCCGGTCGATGTGGTGGCGGGCGATGAGCCGCTCGATGTCCGCGGGCGTGCCGACGATTGCCGGATTGACGATGCGCTCGCCCACGCGCGACGCGTCGTCGTCGATGAAGCCGACGATGCGGTAGGCGAAGTCGCGCTGATCCAGAATCTGCCGCGCGACCTTGCGCGCGATGTCGCCGGTCCCGACGAAGAGGATGCGCTCCTGGAGGTTCAACGAGCCCGACAGCAGGTTGAAGGCAATGCGCCAGGCGAGGATCGCGACGAGGAAGACGAACAGCGAGGAGACGAAGATCCCGTTGCCGATCATCAGATCGGGGGCGACGAAGTAGAGCGCCGCGAGGACGATCGAGGCGGCGCCCACGGCCTGCAGGAGCCGGACGACCAGCTCGCGGTTCGAGTGCACGAGCGTCAGGTCATAGAAGTCGTTGTAGTAGAGGCACAACTGGCACACGAGCGTCACGAGCGCGATCTTCCAGACGTTCGCCGCGAGGTCCGGCGTGTCCTGCAGCACCGCGGCGAGCGCCACCGATCCGAAGATCAGCAGCAGCTCGCCGGCAAATACCGTCAGGCTGCGCGTCGAAACGTAGCGGTTGAACAACTGCATCGCCGTCCTCGCGTCACCCGCCGATGTACCCGTAGCCGTCGTAGGCGTATCCGGCGCCGTCGCTGCCGGCTTCGTTGAGCACGATGCCGAGCACCTTGGACGCGTCGAGGCCCGAGAGCGCGCGCTCGATGGCGGGCTTGGTCGTCGCGCCCGCGCGCACGATCATCAGGACGCCGTCGATCATGGAGGCGACGATCGACACGTCGGCGAGCGGCGCCACCGGCGGCATGTCGAGCAGCACGCGATCGAACTGCGTGCGCACCGTGTCGAGCAGCCGCCGCATCGCGGAAGATCCGAGCAGCTCCGCCGGGCGCGTCGGGACGGGGCCCGACGGCAGGATCGTCAGGTGATGTTCCGCGATGCTGACGAGCGATTCCTCGAGCGTCGAGCCCCCCATCAGGATGTCCACGAGGCCGGGCGACTGCTGCAGCCCGAAGAGCCGGTGGACGGTCGGGCGGCGAAGATCCGAATCGACCAGCAGCACGCGCTGCTGGAACTCCTGCGCCATGGTGAGCGCGAGGTTGGCCGCCGTGAGGCTCTTGCCGTCGCCCTTGCCCGGGCTGGTCACCAGAATCGCGCGCAGCGGCCGTCCGTTTTCCGCCTGACGGATCCGCGTCCGGACGCTGCGGTACTGCTCCGCCGCGAGCGACTGCGGCGCGAGCGCCGCGGCGAGGCGTCGATCGATCTGCACCACCGGCGGCGCCACCGCGGCGGCGGCCGACCAGCCGGGGGCCGCCGGCGGTTCGATCGGCGGCGGCGGGGCCGGCGGCTCGACGATCGGACGGGCCATCGGGGCCGGCGCGGCAAGCGCCGCGGCCGCGGAGGTTTCCGATCCGAGTGGGCGCGTCCGGCGCACCGCGCCGTCGCGCTCCGCCTTGTTGAGAATGTCCTGAATCCGGCTCATGTCAGTCAGCTCCCAGCTTCCAGCTTTCCAGCTCCAGCTATGCCGCGATCCGTGGAATTTCGCCGAGGACCGGCACGTCGAACTCACTCTGCAACGCGCGCACGTCGTAGACCGACCGATCGAGGAACTCGCGTCCGACCGCGCCGGCCGCGCCGAGCAGGAGACCCGCCACGAGCGCGAGCGCCATGATCTTGAGCGGCTGCGGCTCGATCGGTTTGTCCGGCAGGCTCGCCGGATAGAGCACGCTGAACCGCTCGCCGGCCTGCTTGCGGGCGACGTCTTCGGCCCCCTTCGCCTTCTGGAAGCTCGAGTTCAGGTCGGTGTAGCGGGTCTTTTCCATCGCGTACTCGCGCTCGAGCGCGACCAGCTCCTGCTCGACCATCGGGGCCGCGTCGACGCGCGTCTGGTACTGGCCGATCTGCGCCTGCGCGTTCGACGACCCGTGCTGCAGCTCCTTGATGTGCAGCTTGGCGGCGTCGCGCTCCTGCAGCTTCTGGCGATAGAGCGGATCCGCTTTCAGCAGCTCTTCGCGCGCGCTCGGCGTCTGCTGGTGAACGGCGGCCAGGTCGGCCCTCGCCTGCTTGATTTCCTGCTGCAGGCGGATGACCTCCGGGTGCTTGTCGAGGAACCCGAGCGCGCGATCCTTCGCCAGCTCCGCCTGGAGATTGTCGATGTGGGTCTGCGCGGCATTCACGGCGGCGGCGCCCGTCTGCGTCATCGCCTCGAGACCTGTGCCTTCGCGCATCTGGGTGAGCTGGTTCTCGACGAGCAGCAGGTGGTCCTGTTCGGAGCGGAGCTGCGTCGAGATGGACTCGAGCTGGCTCCGCGCGCCGTTGACCATCTGCACGTTCGCCGGGATCTGATCGGGCAGCCGTCCCATGTACGCCTGCTTCTTCGCGCGGAGCTGGTCCTCGAGCTGCTTCAGACGGTCCTCGCTCCGCGCGAGCTGCTGGGCGAGAATCTCCGAGGTGTTCTCCGCGCGCTCGGTCTGCAGCTTCGAGTTCTCCTCGACGAACACCGACGCGAGCCGGTTCGTGATGCGCTGCGCGCGCTCCGGTTCGCGGTCGGTATAGCCCATGTAGAACAAATCGATGCCGCGCGTCAGGTCGGGACGCGCGATGCCAATCGGGTTCGGCACCACGATGTTCTCCGTCACGTTCGCGCGGAGCCAGGCCGCGACCTCGCTGACGGGCTTCGACGTGTTGATCTTTTCCTCGCGCACGACGCGCTCGAGCACCGTGGGGCTGAGGAGCAGCTGCGACACGGCGCGCTGCCGCTCGTTCGGATCCATCGACTGGACGCCGCGGAGGAAGTCGCCCGAGAGCGTCGGCGACGCGATCGCGATGCCGGCCTGCGACACGTACTTCTTCGGCCACACCTTGACGGTGATGAGCCCCGCCAGGATGCAGAACAGCAGCGGGCCGATGAACCACCACCGGCGGCGGTGGACCACCGACATGTAATCGAGCGGATGAAACGAACGTTCCTCCATCATGGGATCCTCATGGGTTGAGCGACCACGAACTGCACGCCGGCGACGTGGCGGCCGATGTTGCCGCCCGGGATCCGGGAGTCCTGGTGCGTGAACTGGTAGTAGCCCTCGAGGCGGAACCATCGCTGCAGCGCGTAGCCGAGGACCGAGCGCATCCAGATCGAATCGAGCGGCGTGTCCGTCTCGATGAACGGCGTCGCGCGGCGGTAGGCGACCGACTCCTGGACGTACAGGCGGTTGCGGCTGATGGGCATCTGGACGGAGCCCTGCAGGTAGTCGCTCTGATTCGAGCCGCCGAACGCGAACGTCGGAACGTACGTGCGGCCCGCCTCCGCGCCGATGAACGCCCGCTGCACGCGATACGTCAGCCGCGCTTTCACGTGGGGACCCGAGCGTGTGTCGTGGGCCACGTGATCCTCGAGCGTCGCGAGACCGCCGGACGCTTCGACGAGCGTGTCGGGACCGACGCGGTAGCGGACCACGCCGCCGAAGTCCTGAAACGTCATGTGGCGCGTGCCTTCGTTCAGGTTCGCGAAGCGCACGCCGTACTCGCCCCCGGCGGAGAACCGCTCGGTCAGGCGTTTCGTGAGGTCCGTGTGGACGCCGTTGACGAAGCCGCCGGTCAGGAAGGTGTTTTCCTTCCGGACGAAATCCACCCACGTCAGCTCGTAGGTGCCGTTCAGATCCACGGTGGGCCGCAGTCGCGCCTGCACCGTCGTGGAGAACCCGTTGTAGCGCGAGCCGGTCCGCAGAAACGGCACGCCGTTCAACTGCAGTTGATCCGTCGTCGGCGACCTCATGAACGTGTCGTCGGCGATGAGCGTCACGCGGCGCGTGAGGCGCTGGCGCAGCTCGACGTGCGCGCGGCTGTCGAACCCGTTCAGCTCGTCGAAATCGAAGTACCGGCGGAGGAATCCCTGATAGCCGCTCGTAAACGACGTGCGCGGCCCGTGGTATTCGAGCTGGCCGAACGGCTGCAGCTCGAACAGCTTGTCGGATGCCGCCTTCTGGTCGGGTCCGACGTTCGCGAGCGCCACGTTCGTGTCGAAGAGCGCGCCGATGACGACGCCCGGCGTGAACGACCAGCCGGGGAGGCCCCACGACTCGAATTCCGAGGGGGGCTGGTCCTGCGCGGCCGCCGTGGACGCCGCCGCGCAGACGATCAGCGCGGCGACAAGCGGCAGGGCGAGGCGGCGTGTCAGAACCATCATGATCGCCTCGTCTAGCGCACGATCACCGTGTCGCCCGGTTGCAGCAGCATCGGCTCGGTGCTGTCGTCGAGCGCTTCCTTGTAGTTGAAGTGCAGCGTCTGCATGCCCGTCGAGCCCTTGCGAAGCACCCGGATGTCCTTCTTGTTCGCGAAGTCGGTGAATCCGCCCGCCATGGCAAGCGCCTGCACGATGCTGAGGCGCCCCGCGATCGGCAGCGTGCCCGGCTTGTTCACCTCGCCCATCATGTAGACGACCTGCGGCGACGTCTCGAGGACGATCACGGTGACTACCGGGTCCGCGATGTAGTCCTTGAGCGCGGCCGCAATCCCGTCGCGCAGTTCGATCGGCGTTCGGCCCGCGGCCTGGAGATCGCCGACGAGCGGCAGCGTGATCTTGCCGTCCGGCCTGATCTGCAGTGATTGCGAGAGCTGCTGGTCCTTGTAGACGTCCACGCGAAGCTTGTCGCCCGCCGCCAGCCGGTAATCGGCCGACGTTTCAGCGGCGTTCGTTCTGGCCGGCGGCGTCGCGGCCGGCCTCGCGGGACGGTCCGTCATGCGGCGCGACGCGTCCTGCGCGGACGCCGTGCTCAGCAGAATCAGGAAACAGATCGCCGTGAATGCTGAAACTTTCATGAGCGCACCTTCTATTGAGCGTTTGAGGCGCTGCCGCGGGACTCGCGTCGCGGCGCCACCGGACGATTGGCGGCGACGCGGCGCAGCGTGTCCGCGTCGGCGCCGTGGGTCGGACAACACGCCGCGCCGACCTGAATGTCGAGCGGCGACGGGAATTCGTAGTTGTCGAGACGTGACATGAGCCGGTCGATCACACGCATCGAGTTCTGCAGATCCGCATCCAGGAGGACCACCGAGAGGCGGCCTTCATCGCTGGCCGACAGCAGATCCGTCTCGCGCACCTCGCGGCTGACCAGGCGCGCGATCTCCCGCACCGCGTCCTGGTTCGTCCCCGCCGCCTCCGGATGCGGTTCCATCAGCACGAGCGTCAGGAAGTTCTGCGACCGCGCCGCCCGCTTCAGCTCGTTGTTGAGCACGAAGTCGAACGCTTCGGGGGTGAGCACGCGAAAATCCTCGCGGAGGAATGGTTCGGGGGTCACGACGCTTTATCGAGCTCCGCTTCCTTGATCTTGTAGAGCAGGGCCTTATAGCTGATGCCGAGGATCTCGGCGGCCTCCCGCCGGTTCCACCGCGTCTGCTGAAGCGTGCGGTAGATCAGTTCACGCTCCGCTTCACGCGCCGCCTGACGGGCGATGTCCTTGAGCGAGCCAACTGCCTGAACCGGCGGCGGCGTCTGGGCATCGATCGCGCCCGCCGGCGGCGGGGGCGCCGCGCTCGGCGCGACGGGCGACGCCGTCATCGGCTGCAGCGCCGGGATCGGCCCGAACCGCTGCGTGCGTCCCGCGATGGCGTCCGCGAGGTCGCGGCGGATCGGCGCGTCCGTCCCGAGGATCACCATTCGCTTGATCAGGTTCTCCAGCTCGCGGACGTTGCCCGGCCAGTCGTACTCCGCGAACAGCCGCAGCGTGTCGGTCGCGAGCGCGAGCGAAGGCTTGTTGTAATGCTCGGAATAGCGGCGCAGAAAGTACTGGGTCAGCGCGGGGATTTCATCGCGTCGTTGTCTGAGCGGCGGCAGCGTGATGCACACGACGTTGAGTCGGAAGAAGAGATCCTCGCGGAACTGTCCCTCGGCGACGGCGGACTCGAGGTCCCGGTTCGTCGCCGCGAGCACGCGCACGTCCACGCGGACGTCGTGCCGCCCGCCGAGCCGCGCGAACTCGCCGTCCTGCAGGACCTGCAGCAGCTTCGCCTGCAGAGGCGCGGTCATCTCGCTGATCTCGTCGAGGAACATCGTGCCGTGGTTGGCGAACTCGAACTTGCCGGGCTTGTGCTGAATCGCGCCGGTGAACGCGCCGCGCTCGAACCCGAAGAGCTCCGATTCGAGCAGCTCCGACGGCAGCGCCGCGCAGTTGACCTTGACGAAGGTGCGATCGTGGCGCGGCGACGCGGCATGAATCGCGCGGGCGACCAGCTCCTTGCCCGTGCCGCTCTCGCCGCGAATCAGCACGGTGACGTCCGTGTCGGCAACGCGCGAGATCAGCTCGCGCACTTCGTGCATCTTGTCGCTGGTGCCGAGCAGCTCGTTGTGGACGCGGCGAGGCGCGCCGCCGTCGTGCACGCGGCCCGGCTCGACCGTCGCGACGTCGCGCGGGTTCATCGCGCCGCCTTTCGGCGTTGCCGCGTCCGCGGCTGAGTAGGCCCCTGCACGTAGGCCCTGTTGAGCAATCGCGATGCCACGAGAGAAAGTCTTTGGCGCAAATGGCGAAACGCGTGGCGTTTCCGGCGAAACGCGCGGAGGCACGCGGCGAGAAATGCGGCGGGCGGAGTAACCGGATGCTTAGTGTGAGTAACGGCGGGAATCAAGAGCAGGAAAATGCTGAGGCAAGGTCGCTCTTCACCTCAGCATTTCAGCAATTCACCATGCGGCGACCGGTCACGCGCGCGAGATCGCGCACTCCTTGATCTTGTTCAGGAGCGTCTTGTAGCTCACGCCGAGAATCTGCGCAGCCTTGCGGCGGTTCCAGTGGACCTGACGCAGCGTTTGTTCGATCGCGGCGCGCTCCGCCTTGAGCGACGCCGCCTTGGCAACGGACGCGAGCGAGCCGTTGCCCGCTTCCGGACCCGCTTCCTCGGCGGGCTCATCGGCATCGTCCGCGATCTCGGGCTCGGGCGGAGGCGCCGGGATGTAGCTCATGGGGCTGAGGGGCGCGCCCACGCCGGCGGGGACGCCGGCGCCCGCCATCGCCATCTGCGGCGCGGGCGCGGGCACGGCCACCGCCGCCGCACGCTGCATGTTGCGCTCGATCTCGCGGACGACCAGGTGCTCGTCCTGCAGGATCACGATCCGCTTGATCATGTTCTCCAGCTCTCGGATGTTGCCCGGCCACTCGTACTGCACGAACAACTGCCGCAGGTGCTCCGAAATCGGCCGCGCCGGCCGGTTGTACTTGCGCGAGTACCGCGCGGCGAAGAAGTCCGTCAGCGTCGGCACCTCGTCGCGCCGCTCGCGCAGCGCGGGCACCGTCAGCTCGATCACCTTGAGACGGTAATAGAGGTCTTCGCGGAAGTCGCCGCTCGCCAGCATCTTTTCCAGATCGCGGTTGGTCGCCGCGACGATGCGGACGTCCACCTCGACGCGCTTGTTGCTGCCCAGCTTCGTGAACTCGCCGTCCTGCAGCACGTGCAGCAGCTTCGCCTGCAGCGCGGGCTTCATCTCGCCGATCTCGTCGAGCATCAGCGTGCCGGCGTCCGCCTGCTCGAACTTCCCGACCCGTGTGTTCGCCGCGCCCGTGAACGCGCCCCGCTCGTGGCCGAACAACTCGCTCTCGAGGAGTTCCGCCGGCAGCGCCGCGCAATTGACTTTCACGAACGTGCGGTTGCGCCGCGTCGAGCGCTGATGGATCGCGCGCGACACCAGCTCCTTGCCGACGCCGCTCTCGCCGCGGAGCAGGACGGTGACGTCGCTGTCGGCGACCTGTTCGATGACGGTGGCGATCGCACGCATCTTCTCGCTGTTGCCCCAGACCGCCCGGTCCTCGTCGTCGCTGAGCTGCTGGCGGAGTTCGCTCAACTCGGAGACGAGCCGGTTCTTCTCGATCGCGTTCTTGATCGCGACGTCGAGCGCGATTTCCCCGAGACCCTCGGGATCGTCGGGTTTGACGACGTAATCGGCGGCGCCGAGCCGGACGGCCTCGACGATCGTCGACGCCTGATTGCGTCCCGAGAGCATGATGACCTGGGCTTCAGGACGCGAGGCCTTGAGCGCGCGGAGCGTGGCCAGGCCGTCGAGGCCCGGCATCATGACGTCGAGCAGGACGACGTCGGGTGCTTCGGATTGCTTCATCGAGGCGAGCAGCTCGTCGCCGCGCGTGTAGCAGCGCGCCTCATAGCCGCGCAGGGAAAGGAAGGTCCGCAGATACGATGCGAACGAGGAATCGTCGTCGACAATCGCCACGTAGGGTTTTTTCATCGATCTCCTGAGGCAGCCTCCGCGTTGCCCGTGCATTAATCGCCATCACCAAACGGGCGGTGGGCAATCGGTTTCCCACCACATTCAAGAGTTGTACCTCAACAGGCTGCAAGTGACGGCGATCCGCCCAACGTAGGCAACAGACTTCCGCTTTCCACGTCAGCCGCGCGAATTGCGCGTGAAAACCGCGTGTTCGGCTCTGCTCGCTTATGGCACAGCCCTTGAACTTTGGCTCGCGTCACGGCGTCAGCTGCAGGGGTGCAGCGGCCGGACCGAATCAGGCGTTTCAGGCCCGTCGGACTTTCGTCCACCGGTCGGACGCCGTGGCCACGGATCGCACGGGCGGACACGAGAAGCGGTGTTCGTCCGTGTTCATCGGTGAAGGTTGTGGGGAAATCGAGGTCAACGGTTATGCGCAGGTACGTCGTCTCTCTCGTGTTCGCCGGGTGCGTCGCTGCCGCTGCGCCGCTCGCTGCCCAGCCGGCCATGCACGACGAGACGTCCGCGGCCCAGCCGGCCCCGCCGGCCATGGCGGTCCAGCAGGTGCGCGTGCCGCTCCCTGGTTTTCGTGAGGAAGCCGCGATGGTGCTCGTCGGCACGGCGCTCATCGGGATTGCCGCCGCCGTGCGCCGCGCGGCCTAGAACGCCTTTCGAGGCGGATCGGCCAGCCTGCGGCGTATGGCCCGCACCCGCAGCCGCCCGCCTTCGATTCCATGCGAATCATCCTGACCGCCCTCTGGCTGTCGGCGGCTGTGCCCGGCGGCAGCTCCATCATCAATGTGCCCGCGGGCGCCGACCTCCAGGACGCGATCGATCGCGCCGTCCCCGGTGACGTCATCCTGCTCGCGCGCGGCGCAACTTACACGGGACCGTTCACGCTGCCCGCGAAGCCCGGCGATCGTTTCATCACCATCCGCACGTCGGGGCTGACGTGGCCCGGCACGACGCGCGTCGATCCGTCCCGCGCGCGGGATTTCGCGAAACTGCAGCCGTCGAGCGCCGGCGCCGCGCTGCGCACCGCGCCCGGCGCACACCACTGGCGCGTGCAGATGCTCGAATTTCTTCCGGCGCCGAACGGGAACGGAGACATCGTTCAGCTCGGCGACGGCTCGAACGCCCAGCGCGACCGCGCGTCCATCCCGCACGACCTCGTGATCGATCACTGCTACCTGCACGGCGATCCGATCAAGGGACAGAAACGGGGCATCGCGCTGAACAGCGCCGCGACGACGATCAGCGCGTCGTACATCTCGGACATCAAGGCCATCGGGCAGGACAGCCAGGGAATTGGCGGCTGGAACGGTCCAGGTCCGTATACGATCGAGAACAACTACATCGAGGCGGCGGGGGAGAACATCCTGTTCGGCGGCAGCGATCCCGCCGTGGCCGGCCTCGTCAGCGAAGACATCACGATTCGCCGCAACCATCTCGCGAAGCCGGAGGCGTGGCGCGACCAGCGATGGCAGGTCAAGAATCTGTTCGAGCTGAAGAACGCGCGGCGCGTGCTCGTCGAGTCGAACCTCATCGAGAACAACTGGCTGGACGCGCAAGCGGGCTACGCGATCGTGCTGACGCCGCGGAACCAGGACGGCGCCTGCACGTGGTGCACGGTCGAGGATGTCACGATGCGCGGCAACCTCGTGCGGCGCTCGGGCGGCGCGATCAGCATCCTCGGGACCGACAACCCGCATCCGAGCGGCACGGCTCGCCGCTTTCGCATCGAGGACAACCTCTTCGTCGAGATCGACGGGCAGAAATGGCGCGGCAGCGGTGCGTTCCTCCTGATCGGCGACGGCCCATCCGATGTCGTCATTCAGCACAATACCGTCTGGCAGACAGGCAACGTCATCGAAGCGTACGGCGGAACGAAGAATCGCCCCGTCGGCATCCCCGGCTTTACCTTCAAGGACAACCTGATCTTCAACAACGAGTTCGGCGTCCACGGCGCGGACCGCGCGCCCGGGATGGATTCACTCAATGCTTATTTCCCCGCGGCGGTGTTTACCTCCAACGCCATTGCGGGCGGGGACTGCCGGCTGTATCCGGGCGGGAATCGATGCCTGGATCGCGCGAGCTTTGCCAGCCAGTTCACCGCCCCGGACCGGGGCGACTATCGGCTGACGGCGTCCTCGAGCTTCCGCGCGGCAGCCTCCGACGGTACCGACCTCGGCGCCAACGTAGCTCGGCTGTATCTCATTCTAGGATTGAGGCTTCCCTGACGAGCTGATAGAATTCAGGTGCTCCCTGCGCCTCTTCTATTAATGGATACCTTTTTCAGCTCAGCCGGACGGCACAGCTGTGCCTCTGTCCTCCTCGTCTGTTCGCTGGCGGGTCCGCCGGTCGCACGCGCGGCGGTGGTCACCGTCCCGGCAGGCGGCAACCTGCAGGCGGCGCTCGACGCGGCGCAGCCGGGGGACGAGATCCGCCTCGCGCCGGGCGCGACCTTCACCGGCAATTTCACGCTGCCCGTGAAGGCCGGCGACACCATGATCACCGTGCGGAGCGACCTGCCGGACGCGACGCTCCCCGGTGACGCGGATCGCGTCACGCCCGCGACGGCGGCGTCGTTCGCGCGCATCATGTCGCCGAACAACGCCGCCGCGCTTCACACCGTGGCGGGCGCGCACCATTGGCGGTTGATGTTCCTCGAGTTTCCCGGGACGACCCTCGGGTACGGCGACATCATCCAGCTCGGCGACGGATCGTCGGCGCAAACTCTGCCCGCGCAGGTGCCGCACGACATCGTCCTGGATCACGTCTACGTGCACGGCAGTCCGCTCTACGGGCAGAAGCGCTGCATCGCGATGAACGGCGCGGCCGTCACCATCCGCAACTCGCACGTGTCGGACTGTAAAGCCGTGGGGTTCGACGCGCAGGCGATTGGCGGCTGGAACGGCCCCGGCCCGCTTCTGGTCGAGAACAACTACCTGGAAGCCGCCGGCGAGAACTTTCTGCTGGGTGGAAGCGATCCGCCGATTCCGAATCTCGTCACCGCGGATGTCGTGGTCCGCTACAACTACATGGCGCGTCCGATGTCGTGGCGCGATCCGATCATTCCCCCTCCGGCGGTCGTCACCGCGATCGCTGCTTCATCGCCAGGCACGCTGCCGGCCGGGACGTATGGGTACCGCGTCATCGCGCGGCGGCCCGTCGGGATGGGAACGACGGGGCAGTCCACGGCCGCTGCCGAAGTGCCGGCCACGGTCGGCGCGGGTTCCGCCGTCACCGTTTCGTGGACGCCCGTGCCCGATGCCACCGAGTATCGAGTCTACGGGCGGACGCCCGGCGGCGAGAACCAGTACTGGAGCGTGACCGGGACGTCATTCGTGGATACGGGCGCCGCGGGCACTCCGGCGGCGGTGCCGACCGGGCAGGGGACGGTGTGGCAGGTCAAGAACCTCTTCGAGCTGAAGAACGCCCGCCGCGTGCGCGTCGAGTACAACGTGTTCGAGAACAACTGGAAAGAAGCGCAGCCGGGATTCGCCATCGTGCTCACGCCGCGCAACCAGGACGGCGCGTGCACGTGGTGCGTCGTCGAAGACGTCGACTTCACGCACAACATCCTGCGCAACACGGCGAGTGGATTCAACATCTCCGGCTACGATTCGCCGCACGTCAGCCAGCAGACCAACGGGTTGCGCATACGCGACAACCTGGTCTACGGCGTCAGGCAATCGCTCGGAGGGGCCGGATGGGCGGTCCTGATCGGCGAGCAGCCACGCGACGTCTCCTTCGATCACAACACCTTCGATTTCGACGGGACGACGCTGCTGTATGCGTACGGCGGGACCGCGACGTCGCCCGCGGCGATCGCGGGATTCCAGTACACGAACAACGCATCGCCCCATAACACCTACGGCATCAACGGGGCGAGCGCGTCCACCGGCACGCTGACGTTTCAGATGTATTTTCCCGCCGCGGTCATCGCCGGGAACTGGCTGAGCGGCGGTTCGTCGTCGCGTTACCCGTCGGGGAATCGGTTCGACGCGCCGTTCGACGCGTCGATCGTCAACCGCGCGGCGGGAGATTACCGCCTCGTGACGACCACGACGTTGCTTCGCGCCGCGACGGACGGCGGCCAGGTCGGCGCGGACGTCGCGAAACTCCAACCGCTGATCCCCGTGCTGATCAGCGGCCAGCTTCCCCCGTCGCTCGTCCCGCGCGCGCCGGGGAACGTGCGGGTGATACGGTAGCTATTTCGTCAGCTCGATCACCCGAATCGACGCGAAGTACGCGAGGCGGGGCATGGCGTCGAGCAGCCGGCGGTCCCACCTGTACAACAGCTGGTAGTAATCCCGAACGAGAGGAAGCACCTGGC
>QHWR01000296.1:0-3945 GCA_003223835.1 Acidobacteriota bacterium
CCGTGACCTCTTCGATCGCGTCGAGCCGCGGGCTGACGATCGCGAAGAACCCGTCGGTGGACCGCAGCGTGTTGTCCTGCACGTTCACGCCGTCGAGCGTGATGTTGATCGTCCCGCGCGGCAGGCCGTTGATCGTCGCCTGGCGGTTGCCGGCCGGCGTCGAGACGCCTGGCAGGAAGTTGACGAAGTCCATCGCGCTTCTGCTCGTCAGCGGCAGCTTGATGATCTGATTCGTGTTCAGTGTCGTCGACACCGTCGACGACTGCGTCTGCACGATCTCAGACGTCGAGGAGACGACGACCTGTTCCTCGAGGCCGCCGACTTCGAGCGTCGCCTTGACGTTCGCGGGCGAGCCGGAGGTGAGGACGACGTCGTTGACGACGACGGTCTTGAATCCCTGGAGCGAGATCGTCACCGTGTAGGCGCCGATGTCGAGGCTGGGGAACGAGAACGCGCCGTCCGAGTTCGTCACGCTCGACTGCGTGACGCCGGTCGCGTTGTGCTTCACGGCAACGCTGGCGCCCGGCACGATGGCGCCCGTGTTGTCGACGACGACGCCCGAGAGTGTGTTGGTGGTTTTCGCCTGACCGAACGTCGTCCCCGCTGCGAGCAGCGCGAAGACACACGTCAGCACGAACAGCCTGCACTTCATCTGACGATCCTCCTCCAGAAGATTTCAGACGGGCCCTTCCGGGGCTGTATACCGACCGGATCCTCAACGTGGCTTGCGAAACTACCGCGCCCGGGTGGCCCCGGTCAAGCACGGAAATTTGGATATTACTTTGGATATAAGCGACGCTTATCCTTCGCGACAGAGCCCGCAGAGGTAACAGAAAATGAGACCTGACCGTGCGTACTCGTCCGGACGCTCTCGCCCTTGCCACGCTGGCGGCCGTCTTCGCCATCGGCTGGATGCTGGTCGCCCCGTGGAGCGACGTGCCCGTCATCGACGACTGGGCGTATGCGTGGAGCGTCGAGCACCTGCTGAAAGCCGGCCGGATCGCCATCAACGATCGCAGCTCGATTTATCCGATCGTTCAGATTCTCTGGGGCGGGTTGTTCGCGCGCGTCCTTGGCTTCTCATTCGGCGCGCTGCGGCTCTCGACGGTCGTCCTGTCGGTGGCGGGGTGCTGCGCGATCTATCTCACGCTGCGCGAGCTCGCATTCGACGTCACGGTCAGCCTGCTCGCCGCGCTCACGGTCGCGCTGTATCCCGCCTACTTCGTCCTGTCGTTCACGTTCATGACGGACATCCCGTTCGTCAGCCTGTCGGCCGTGGCGCTGTACTTCTACGTATCCGGCGCGCGACGCGACCAGCCGGGCCGCTTATGGCTCGGAGCGATCTTCGCGGTCCTGGCGTTTCTCGTCCGGCAAGTCGGTGTGGTGCTCCCCATCGCCGCGTGCGCGATCGCAGGCCGCCGCACGTTGACGTGGTCCGCCGTACGGCGCGTCTGGCCGCCGCTCGCCGCCGGCGTTGCCGCCGTTGTCGCGCTCTGGTTTGCCCTGCCGGCCGTCTTCGGACGATTGCCCGTGATCGACAACCGGACCGCCGGGCTGCACTTCCTGAGGGAGTTGTCGCCCGGCGAGTACGCCCAGTCGAACCTCGAGCTGTTGTTGGTCGTGACGTTCCCCCTCGCGCCGCTGTTGCTCTGTCAGTTCACCCGCGCGCGCCGCGCCCTCGCGCTTGCCGCGCTCGCGGCTGCGTTGGCCGTGGCGATCCGCCTCACCACCGGCTCCATCCCGGAGCCGCTGTCGAACGGCCAGACCTGGAGCCTGCAGGACCTCGCCCAGCGGACGAACCTGATCGAAGGCGACGTCGCGTCCAGCGCGATGGTGACTCGCGTCTCGTCCGTTGTCGCGATTGCCGGTACCGCGCTGGTCGGAGCGCTGATCGTCGCGTTCGGCGCGGTGCGCCGCACGGAGTGGCGCACGGCGCGGGTGCTGCTCGCCGCCGGCCTGCTGAATCTCGCCGTGATCAACGTCCTGTGGGTGTATTACGACCGCTACTACCTGATCCTGCTCCCCGCACTGGTCTACGTCGCGGCGGCGCCGCTGCGGGATCGACGCCTGCGCGTGTGGCCGGCGGCGGTTCTGCTGCCTGTCTGGGCCTTCATCAGCGTCACCGGCACGCGCGACGTCCTCACCACGAACGCGCTCGCCGCCGCGATGGTACGCGACCTGGAGGCGCAGGGCGTACGGCCGTTCGACATCGACGCCGGCTATGCGCTGAACGCGTGGCGCCTGTTCGTGCACCCGGAGAACCTGCCGCCGGGCGCCGACCCGCATTCCGACGTCCCATTCGTCTCGACGGATGAATCGAGACCGTATCGCGTGCTGATGATCCCGCCGGCGGGGTACGACATCCTGCGTTCTGAAAAACTGGCGTCGGCGTTCTGGCAGGTGACGGATCATTTGTACGTGGTACACCGGCAGGGAGGGCAGTGACGCGGACGTCAATGCGTTATCAATGCCATCCCATCCGGACCGCGGCCGGTTTCGATCCGCCGCGTGACGGCGAGAGACGTCAGATCGACGACGGCGACGGCACCGTCGCCCGCGACGGCCACGTACGCGCGCGCGCCGTCGGGCACGACGACAATTCCTTCCGGCGCCTTGCCGAGCGCGATCCGCTTCACTTCTTTCCGCGACGCCGCGTCGATGACGACCAGGTCGCCGGCGTCGAGATCGCTGATCAGGACGAGCCTGCCGTCGGGCGTGAACTTCAGGCGATTCGATCGCTTCGTGTGGACGTCGAGCGTCTGCGTCACTTTCTTCGACGCGACGTCGATGATCGACACCGCGCCGTCGCGCGAATGCGCGGTCCACAGCTCGCGTCCGTCCGGTGAGACGTCGAGCGCCTCAGGACCTTTCCCGACCGGAATCACCGTTTCGTTCCACGCAAGCGGATTCGGGCCGCGCTCGAGGACGGCGATGGCGTCCGATCCGATGTTGGCGGTGAACAACCGCGACGCGTCCTTGTTCGCCAGGACCATGTGCGTCCCGGTCAACCCCGTACCCATCAGCCAATCGACTTTGTCGGCCGACGGATCGTAGCGCGCGACGAGACGGTTCGTCTCCGCCGTGAAGTACAGCTTGCCGTCGGCGAACGCCAGGCCGTGCGGCCGCCTGAGCGGGCTGACGTCCACGCGCCGCAGTTCCTTGCGCGCCGCGACGTCGACGACCGAAATGCTGCTGCCAGGGGTCTGCGCGCCGTAGTTGCTCGCGAACGCGAGGCGGCCGTCCGTCGAGACCGCCAGCTCGTGCGGCCCCTCGCCGGTCGGCACCCGCGCCACGACCTTCGCGGACGCAACGTCCACGAACGCCAGCGTCGCATCCTCTTTATTGAGCACCAGCAGCATCGGAGCCTGGGCCTGCGGCAACGAACCCCACAAGACCGCAGCCACTGCCCCGATCAGAACGCCTCGATGTGATTTCATGCTTCTGCTCCCCGTTGCAGCCACGGACCGCACGGAAATCCATTGGCCACGGACGACACAGATTCACACGGAACAATTATTAGGGATCCGTGTCCATCCGTGTCGTCCGTGGCTGATCGATCTTTCGTGGCGATCCGTGGCCGATCGGTCCGTGGCTACCGAGGCCGCAGGCTGAACTGCGACAGCTTTCCGTCCGGCGCAATCGCGATCACGAGCCGCAGCGTCTGCTTCTCGTAGACCACATCGTAGGTGTAGACGCGATCGTCGCCCAGCTCGCGGCGCTCGAGCAGATCGAGACGGCGCGGGTCGCCGAGCCCGCTCAGAAGGCGCGCATAACGCTTCGGCGCCTCGGGAAAGAATCCCGCCCGCACGTAGGCGAAGTCGCCGGGGGACAGCTTGCCGTCGCGCGCGGCGGCGAGCACGTCGCGAACGCGACGCGCGACCTCCGGCTCGTGGTCGGCGATCGGCGTCAACGCCGGCTTGGCCAGCGCCGGATCGAGGATCGCGG
>QHWR01000296.1:4041-4806 GCA_003223835.1 Acidobacteriota bacterium
CTGCCCCTCGGCGCGATCGATGCTCCAGCCGATCCCGTACGGAAACGATCGGCCGCTGGCCAGCGTGACCGGACTGAAGATCGTCGCCCAGCTCTCGGGACGGAGCACCGCTTTGGCGCGCAGTCCCTTGTCCCACGCGATCAGGTCACGGATGCTGAAATACAACGAGCCGTCCGCCGTGGTGTTCAGTTGCGGCGCGACCCATTCCTGATTCTTCAGTTCGCCGTTGACGAGTCGATAACCGGCGGCGCGATTCGGGACGATGTCGGCTTCGCTGATGATGCGGGCCGTGCGCATGCCGAGCGGATCGAAGACGCGCGCCTTCAGCACGTCGCCGTAGAACTGGCCGGACGCGCGGTGCACGAGGATCCCGAGCAGGACGTAGCCCGTGTTGCTGTAGTTCCACCGCGAGCCCGCCGGAAACTCCGGCGTCAGCCCGAACGCCAGCTTCGCGAGATCGTCCTCGGTGTAGTCCTTGCGCATGTCGATCGTGCCGCCTGTGTAGTCGGGAATGCCCGACGTGTGCGTAAGCAGATGGCGGACCGTGATTGGCTTGAACGCCGCCGGCGCGTCCGGAAAGAACTTCGCGATCGAGTCGTCGAGCGAGATCTGTCCGGACTCGACCAGCGTCATCGCCGCGACGGCGGTGAACTGTTTGCCGAGCGACCCGGATTGGAAAATCGTCTCGGGGGTGACCGCGACGCGATGCTCGACGTTCGCGAGCCCGTAACCCTCCGCCTTGACGACGTCATCCCCCTTCACGAT
>QHWR01000294.1 GCA_003223835.1 Acidobacteriota bacterium
TGACCGTGCTGAACGCCGTGAAAGGCCGGAGCACGGGCCGCGGCGAGGAGCGATCGCGGCGAAGTTCCCTTGGTGCTTGATAAAGTTTTGTATTGTTCGGGTAGAATCCCGCCTTACCCGTGCGCGGAATCGCGTCTGTGACCGAACCCCGTCTGGTGCTTCCCCGAGGGCGAGACCTGTATGATTGGGTTCCGAAGGAGCATGTGCATGAAACGGATCCTGCTCGGCATTGGTTTGTGTGGCGTGATGACATTTCCGGCCGTCGCGGCGTTGAAGCAGGGGGACAAGGCCCCCGACTTCTCGGCGAAGGCGTCGCTCGCCGGAAAGGAATTCGACTATTCCCTGAAGGCCGCGTTGAAGAAGGGCCCGGTGGTCGTCTATTTCTACCCGTCGGCGTTCACCGGCGGCTGCAACCTCGAGGCGCACACGTTCGCGGAGAACAAGGAAAAGTTCGACGCGGCGAATGCGACGATCATCGGCGTGTCGTCGGACAGCATCGCCCGGCTCAACGCGTTCTCCGCGGACCCGCAGTACTGTGCCGGCAAGATCCCGGTCGCGTCAGACCCCGACGGCGTCATCGCGAAGTCGTTCGATCTGAAGCGGTCGGCCGGACGGCCGGGGATGAAAGACACGCGCGGAGAGGAAATCAATCACGAGTTCACGGAACGGACGACGTTCGTGATCACGCCGGACTCCAGGATCGCGGCGACGTTTTCCAGCGCCGAGGACAAGATCAGTCCGGCGGACCACGTCGAGAAGTCCCTCGCGGTGGTGAAACAGCTCGCGGCCGGCAAGCCGACCGGCCACTGACGACCGTCCCCTATCGGACGGAGGAGGGCGTCGCTGAGAATCGGCGGCCACGAGGGTGAGCGCGGCACGGTCGCGTGCGTCGTGGACGATGACGCGCGGTTCCACTTGCAGGCGCTGCGCTGGTTTGCGGCCCTCACACGGTGCGCGGCGGTCCCGCCGGAAGAATTGACCGTCCTGAACGCGGGCCGGCGCCCGCGTTCGGACGTGCTCGCGCACCTCGAGGACCGCGGCGTCAGCGTGGTGCCCATCGAGGCGTTTGACGCGCGCAGCGCCCATTGCAACAAGATTGCCGCGCTGCGCGCGATCACGGCCAGCACCCCGGGCCGTGTCGTGTTGAGCGACTGCGACGTCGCCTTCCTTGCCGATCCCCGCGAGCTGGTGAGCGATCCCGAAGCGTTGCACGCCAAGCCCGTGGACGCGCCCAACCCGCCGCTCAGCATCCTGGCCGCGGTGCTGGAAGCCCGCACGCTGCCGCTCGGCGAGATGCACGAGCTGCCGCTGTTTCCGGCCGAGTGGACGTGCGCGGGAAACGCGAACGGCGGCGTCTACGGCGGTGAAGCGTCCTGGCTGAATCGGCTCGCGGTGGATTGGTCGTGTGAAGCGCGTTGGCTGCTCGAGCGGCGATGGCTGCTCGAGAACTGGGCGGTCCACGTCGATCAACTGTCGATGCTGCTCGCGCTGCGCGCCGGCCGGCGGCGCTTCTGTCCGCTGCCGATGGGCGCGAACGTGCCGATGCACCTCGCGTCGATCCGCGACGTGCCGTCTCCGATGATCGGCGCGGTCAGGGCTCTCCATTACCACGATCGGATCACGGCGCAGGGATTGCTTGCGCGTACGGGCCTGCCGCATCTGGATCCGGCGGTCGATCGGGTGAATCAGGCCATCAGCGCGGAGATGGCGGCATTCTTCCCGAACGCGACCTTCTGGACGTGGCGGTACGCGCGCGATCCGGACCTGGGTTCGGGGGTCGGATCGAGAGACGTCTCGTTAAGGGAAAAGCGCGACGTCATCCGGCTCATCGCCACCGGCGCGCAGCCGGGCTCGACGCTCGACGTCGGGTGCGGCGACGGCGCCGCCGTTGACGGTTTGAACCTGGGCGGGTACCTCGGGCTGGATCTCGCGCCGAACGCCGGATTCCGCCTGAACGACGGACGGACTGTCTCGTGGCGATCGATCGAACCGGACGACCGGGCAGATCTCGTCCTCTGCCTGGACGTCGGCATTCACCAGAGCGATCCACGAGCGTGGGAACAATTGATCCTCCGCGTCGCCGGCGCCGCTCGTTCGCTCGCGTTGGTCTCTGGATACGAACGCGCACCCGACACGCGGTCGCCGATGGTGACTTTCCACAAACCGCTGTCCGAGGTTCTCATGGAACACGCACCGGAGCGATGGTGCGTGCGGGTGCGCGAAGATCACCAGGTCGTGACGGTGGCGGTCGTCGTCCCTCCGTCGCCGCAGCACCCGCGAGACTTGCGGCGTGAAACGCTGAGGCAGCTGCCGGACGATCTCTTGTCAGGACCCGAGCTCGTCGCGTTGCTCGCGTGCGCCTGGAACACGATCGGCTTTTATCCGGATCATCTTCCGAGAGTCTGGGAGTATCCGATGGTGCTGCGGCTGTTGCGTCGGACGCTGCCGCCGGGCGGATCCATTCTGGACGTCGGCGCGGGCGTCAATCCGCTCGCGCCGATGTTGAGCAGGCTCGATTTCAAGGTGACGACCGTCGATCCCGGAGCGGAGTTGTGCCCGCGCGAGGATCGCTGGCGTTGGAATGAATGGGGATATCTCGACTACGCCCGCCTGGACCTGCCGATCGAGTCCATCCACGGCACGCTGGCTGACGTTCCGGTCGATCGCCGCTACGACGCGGTCGTATCAATCAGCGTGATCGAACACCTCACGGCGATCGAGCGCCGCGCGCTGTTGTCGGGCGTCCGATCGCGCTGCCACGAGCGCGGCCGCTTCTTCCTGACGGTGGACGTCTGCGCGGGAAGCGATCTCCTGTGGAACCGGTGCGCCGGCGAGCAGGTGGAATCGTTCGACGATCACGGCCGATGGGATGATTTCCTGGACGAAGTCGTCACCGCGGGATTCGAGATTGCAGACGCGCGGATCGCGCGTCTCGGCGGACGCTGTCAGGTTGACGTCGGATTCGTTTCGGCGCGGACCGCCGCTAGCGGCGGGGGGGCGTAACGAGCGACGCCGCCACGTCGGCGACGAACGCCGCGAACGCCGAGCGGACCTCGCTCACCTGGCGGACATCCGACGACGGTTCGTCCCAGAGAACGTTCCAGTTCCCTTGCAGACCCAACACCCATTCGGCCCACTTGCGCGACAACCCTTCGATGGCGGGTCCCGCGACGCCGCGCTCGGCCAGCAGCGCCGCGACATTCGCGACGCTCTCAGCGAGCATGCGCGACCGCTCCTCGCGGCCGCGGCCGTGGTACGCGCGCGACAGGCCGTCGCCGTCCAGGAATTTGTCGTAATACTCTCCGGGCACCGCAATGGCGTCGCCAAAGAGAAGCAGCTCGAGCGACCACAAGGTGTTGGCGAACATTCCGTCCGACCGCCGTGTCCGGAAATGAATGCCCGAGGCGAGGACCGTGGAGCGGACGACCCCGCGTTGCGCGAGCTCGGCCGACGTCGGGCCGCGGCGCAGGAACTCGCGGACACGATCCAGCGATTCGCCGCGAATGGACTCCGTCGCCACGACGTCGCTTCGCAGTCCGTGGTATCGAACGGCGCCGTGCGCCACCACCGCCGCGGGATCGGCCTCGAGCGCCGTCACCGCGCGGCGGACGTACTCCGGACTGAGCGCGTCGTCGTGATACAACAACAGGAAATACGGCGTCGAGACGAGCTCCAGCAGGCGATTGACGTGGGCGGTCCAGCCCAGTTGCCGCGGCTGGTGACGGACACGCAGTCCGTGCACGGCGGGTAGCGCCGGCGGGGTGTGGCCGGGCGCGGCATCGAACGACAGTTCGACGACGGCCGGCGTGTGCGTCTGACGTTGAATCGAGAGGAGCGTCCGGACCAGCCGTTCGTCCGATCGGTACGCGGGTATCAGGACCGTGACGGCGGGTTCGGTCATCGATCGTTCAATCGAATCGAGGGGCACGAATGCAGGTGGCGGTTCTGGGAGCCGGCCTCCAGGGATCTTGCGTCGCGATGGAGCTGGCGTCGGCGGGCATCAGCGTCGATCTCTTCGACAAGAACGATCGATGTATGTCCCAGGCGTCGGCGCAGAACGAAGGGAAGATCCATCTGGGGTATTTATACGC
>QHWR01000295.1:0-4065 GCA_003223835.1 Acidobacteriota bacterium
CGGCGGTGCTGCTCGCGGGCGCCGGCCTGATGATCCGCACGATGGTCGAGCTGAATCGCGTGGCGCTCGGATTCGACCCGCGCGGCGTGCTGGCGCTGCACGCGCCGGCGAATCCATTCGCCATCCGTGAATACCCGCGGAAGCTGCAGTTCTTCCGCGGCGCGCTCGACGCGGTGCGCGTGCTGCCGGGCGTCCGTGCCGTCGCGGCGATCCTGCCGCTGCCGCTGGAAGATCGCCGGTTCGTCAGCCGGATTGCCACCGACGTCCGGCCCGACGCCCCAATCGTGGCGGAGCAGTTCACCGCGATGCCCGGCGCGTTCGCCGCGATCGGCATCTCGCTGCGCGCGGGACGTGACTTCACCGACAGCGAGATCGACGCACGACGGAACGTTGCGATCGTGGACGACTTGTTCGCACGCACGGCGTGGCCTGGCGAGCCGGCGATCGGACATCGCCTCCGCATCGCTGATACGTCGCGCGCGAAGGACTGGGCGGAGGTTGTCGGCGTCGCGTCGCACGTGCGCGCCGCCTCGCTGCGCGACGAAGGACGTCCTCAGGTGTACGTTGCGTACCCGATGTTCACGGCGTCGGAGATGGCGATTCTCATCCGGACCGAGGGGGATCCGGCGTCGCTCGCCGCCGCCGCGGCGCGCGCGGTGGAAGGAGTGCCGGACGCCCGGCCGACGTACGACGTCAAGCCGCTGGCCGAGAACGTGCGCGAGGCCGCCGGCGAGCAGCGGTTCGCGCTCGTCCTCCTCGGGTCCTTCGCGGCGGTCGCGCTGCTGCTGGCTGCCGTGGGCCTTTACGGGGTGATTTCGTACTCGACGTCGCAGCGCACGCGGGAGATCGGGATCCGCGTCGCGCTGGGGGCGGATCCGGCGTCGCTCGTTCGCATGGTCCTGCGGGAAGGATTGTCGGCGGCGGCGATCGGTCTCGCGGCGGGCGCCACGGCTGCCCTTGCGATGACGCCGTACCTCCGCAGCGTCATCTACGGCGTCGGTCCACGCGATCCCGTCACGCTGTTCGCCGTGGGCACGCTGCTGCTCGCGATCGCGGCCGCCGCGTCCTGGATTCCGGCGCGCCGCGCAGCGCACGTCGAGCCGTCGGTCGCGCTGCGCGACTGACCATCGACGGCCGTCCGCGATGCGCCTTTACCCGTCTATCTGCGGGAACAATTTCGCCAGCCGCGCGACGTCGCCGTCCGTGAGCTCAACGCCCAACGCCGACACGGCGTCGTCGAGCTGATCGGGACGGCGCGGCCCGACGATCGCGGCATCCACGCGCGCGTGGCGCAGGACCCACGCGAGCGCGAGCGCGCTCATCGTCACACCACGCGCGAGAGCCTCGCCGGACAGCGACGCGAGCCCGTCGAAGATCGCGCGGCGCTCGAACCCGCGGTACGGCTCGGGGCGCAGCGTCATGCGCGATCCCGCGGGATAGGGCTCCTCCGCCCGGTACTTGCCCGTCAACCATCCTCCGGCGAGCGGACTGAACGCGGTGAAGCCGACTTCGCGGTCCGCGCACAGGGGGAACATCTCCTGTTCCGCCGCGCGATCGAGCAGGCTGTAGGAATTCTGCACCCACTCGAAGCGCGCGAGCCCGCGAGCGTCGCTGATCCAGAGCGCCCTCGCGAGCCGCCACGCTTCGATGTTGCTGGCGCCGACGTAGAGGACCTTGCCCTCGCGCACGATTGTGTCGAGGGCATCCAACGTCTCTTCGAGCGGCGTCTCGGGATCCGGTTCGTGAATCAGATACATGTCGAGCCGGTCCGTCCGCAGGCGCGACAGGCTTGCGTCGATCTGCCGCAGGATGTGGCGTCGAGACAGGCCGCGATCGTTCGGTCCGGGACCGACCGGGTTGAAGACCTTCGAGCCGAGGAGCACCCGCTCGCGTACGGCGGAGCCGCGCGCCTTGATCCAGTTGCCGATGAACGTCTCGCTGCGTCCGCCGCCGTACGCGTCGGCGGTGTCGAAGAAGTTGATTCCGGCGTCCACTGCTCGGTCCATCAGATCGAACGCCTGCGCCTCGCTCTCGCCCATGCCGTAGAACGCGGGCGCGGAACCGATGCCGCCGAAGTTGCCGCAGCCGAGCCCGAGACGAGAGATCTTCAGCCCCGTCGAACCGAGACGCCGGACCTCCATCCGCCTCCTTCACCGCCGCGCGATCGTACTCGCTCTCTCTTGTACTTTGTGGCTTCCGCCTTCAGGTCTTCTATTCTGTGGCTTCCGCCTTCCGCCTTCGCGCGAAGCTTCGGCGGACCGCCGTAGCCTTGGCGGAGGCTGGTCAGGCGGAAGGGACGCGACGGTGCCGTCGGGTAAGATGCGCTGCGTGACGACCGCGACGGTCCCCGCGCGCGGGGGACTTCAACGCATTCTCGGCCTCGCGTTCGGGCTCGCCGTCGTCGTGGGCAGCACGCTCGGCGTCGGCATCCTGCGGACGCCCGGTCTCGTGGCGGCCCAGCTCGGAACGCCGGCGGCGATTCTGGCGGTCTGGATCGCCGGCGGTCTCTATACGCTGCTCGGCTCCGTTTGTCTGACCGAACTCGGGACGATGCTGCCGCAGGCGGGCGGGTATTACGTGTACGCGCGGCGCGCGTTCGGCGACACCATCGGCTTCGCCGTGGGCTGGACCGATTGGCTGACGTACTGCGCGGTACTGGGCTACATCTCGATCGGTCTCGGCGAGTTCCTCGCCGTGCTCGTGCCGTCGGCGGCGCAAATCGTCAACGTCGTCGCGGTCGCCGTCCTCGTCGCGCTCGTCGCCATCCAGATGGCGGGGCTCCGGATCAGCAGCCGGTTTCAGGAGATCACGACGGCGATCAAGTTCGTCGCGTTTCTCGTGCTGGTCGTCGCCTGTTTCGTGCTGTCACGCCGCGTGCCGGCGGCGATCGGCGCCGGGACGTTGACCGGCGGCGTCCCGCCCGTGACGCTCGCGGGCGTCGTCATCGCACTGCAGTCGGTTGTGATCACGTACGGCGGCTGGCAGAGCGCGCTGTACTTCACGGAAGAGGATCGCGATCCCGATCGGAATCTGCCGCGCTCGATGATCGGGGGGGTGCTCTCCGTCATCGTCGTGTACCTGCTCGTGAACGTCGCGTTGCTCGCGGTGTTGCCCGTCGCGACGATCGCGCGCTCGACGTTGCCGGCGGCCGACGCGGCAGAAGCGCTCGCCGGGGTGCGAGGCCGTCAGTTGATCACCGTGCTGTCGCTGATCTCGCTCGCGCCGCTCCTCAACGCGATCATGATGATCGGCACGCGCATCCTGTTCGCCATGGGACGGGACCGGCTGCTGCCGGCACGGGCGGCCGCGGTCAACGCGGGGGGCACGCCGGTCGTCGCGACGCTCGTGACGACGGCGGTCGCGGTGGCCTTGATCGCGACGGGCACGTTTCAGCGGCTCGTGGCGATCGCGGCATTCCTGCTGGCGGTGAACTACTTCGTCGGCTGTCTCGCGCTGATCGTTCTGCGCCGCCGCGAGCCGCGACTTCCGCGTTCATTTCGTGCGTGGGGCTATCCGTGGACGGCCGCCATCGTGCTCGTCGGCGCCGCGGCGTTTCTCGCCGGCGCGGCGCGCGGCGACACCGTCAACGCGGGGATCGCGCTGGGACTGCTCGTCGCGGGCATGCTCTGGCGAGGGGCGATGGGGCGGCGAATGCTGAATGCCAAATGCTGAAATGCCAAAGCGCTTCGCCCTTCTGTGACGAAACGCCGGACAATACACACAATGACCGACGTTTTGTAAGGTCCACCCGGAACGTATTCAGCATTCAAGCAATTCGGCATTCAGCATTCGGCATTCAGCATTCCGCGTAGTAGGATGTGCCCCATGACATCAGGTTCCGATCACCGCCGGAGCGGCGCCGATCGCCGCCGGCTGCCCCGCGGCGGCAGGCGCGCGGAGGACGCCGACGGCTACGCACCGCTCGTGCTCGTGGCCGATGACGATGAAGGCAGTGCCGCGCGCTGCGAGGCGATCCTCGCCGCGCTGCACTTCGCCGTCGCGCCCGCCCACTCCGTCGAGGAAGCGCTGCGCGTCATGAGCGCGCTCCGGCCCGAGCTCGTCGTC
>QHWR01000295.1:4122-7331 GCA_003223835.1 Acidobacteriota bacterium
CCGACCCGATGATGGCGGGCATTCCGGTCGTTCGGGCGACGGGACCGACCGAGGATCCACAGGCGCTCGTGGACGAAATCCGCCGCGTCCTGCGCGAGCGGGCCGCCGCGGCGCGGGCAGGGCGTCCCTAGTCCCTCGTCCCTCGTCCCGAGTCCTTCGTCCCGCGTCCCTTTTCCCTTGTCCCGGACGAGGGACCAGGGACGAGGGACTTACCGATCGTCAGAATTCGACCGCCGCTGTCACCTGAAGCCGGCGCGGCGGCTGCGCGGCGATCGCACGGCCAAAGAATGGCGAACGTTGATTGCCGATGTACGCAACGTAATTCACCCGATTCATGACGTTGAAGGCGTCCACGCCGATCCTGAGCGCCGGGCCGTCCTCTTCCTTCGATGCGTTGAGTTTCACCTCGCGCGACCAGCGCAGATCGACGCTCGCGTAACCGGGACCCTGCAGCGTATTGCGCGACACGCCCGGCGGCCGGGCATTCGTCTGGCCGGTGTGGAAGTCGTCGAGCCCGGTGCGAAGCGAATACGGCCGCCCGGAGTACACCGTCGCCGCCACGCCGACATTGAGCCACGGCCCGCCCTTGAACTGCGCGAGGACGTCGAGGCGATGGCGCTGATCGAAGTCCGCCCGGCCCCATTCGGCCGACAGGTCGTAATTGTTCGCGGGGAGCGCGTTGATGCCGGCCGTGTCGTTGTGCGCGACGCCGAACGTGTATTGAGCCGAGCCCTGGACGCGCGGCGCCATCCGGCCGCGCAGCGTGAACTGAAGCGAATGCGTTTGCTGCCGTCCGGTGGATTCGATCTGGCGGATCGATCCGAACGCCGGGTCGGGACGCGCCTCGTACAGCGGCGGCGGCGGCGCGTTCACGTCGATCGAGCGGAACAGATCGACGCCGCGGGCACCGATGTAGTTCACGGCCAGCGTCGTGCCCTTGCGCAGTTGACGCTCGATGCCGACGCCGTACTGGACGATGAACGGCATGCTGACTCCAGGCGCGAGCTGCACGAGGCTCCGCGGCGGCGTCGCATTCGCGGACGCGCCTTGAAACGGATCGGGGAAGCCGGGATCGAGCAGCAAGTACCGCAGCAGCCGCGCCTCGCGCGATCGCAGGACCTCGCGGATCGCGCCGTCGCCGGCGCGATCGTAAAACCAGCCGACGCCGCCGCGGACGACGGTTCCCGGCCGCGCCGCATACGCGAATGACGCGCGCGGCGCGAAATTGTTGTTGTCCCGGAAGATGTTCTGCCAGTCGTAGCGCACCCCGAGACCGACCGACAGACTACGGGTGACGGTCATCTGGTCCTGCAGGAACGCCCCGTAGACTCTTTGCAGGAACACGATCCGGCCGTCCCCGCGCTGCTGCAGGAACGACAGCGGGCGCCCTTCCGCGTAATCGGCCAACGAGGAGAACGTAAACGTCCCCAGCCGATTGCCGGCGTCGTCGAATCCGCGACGGCTGAAGTCAGGAATGGCGAAGCCGGCCTTCAGCAGATGTCTACCCCGCAGGTACGTCACGTTCTCCATGAGCTGAACGTGATATTCGGTGGTGCGCTGATCCGCCTGCGCGCCGCCGCCCGTGAACGCGTCGAGGACGACGATGCGGGCGCCGGGCTGGACGCTGATGGTGCGCCCGACCTCCCGCCCGAGCAGGAGGCGGAACTCGCTCAGCACCTTCGGCCCGGCGATCCATCGATGCCCGATGATCAGTTCCTGTTCATCGGCGTGGTCGTCGGTCGCCGCTTCCGGCAGAACCGTTCCGCCGACATTCTGGTTGCGACTCGCCGACGTGTCGGCGTTGGCGCGGACCGTGAACGTCTGGCGCTTGCCGGCCTGGTGCGTCCACGTCGCCGATACCTCGAGGTCGCGCGACGGCCGCGGGACGATCGCATTAAGGGTGCCCGCCGGCGTGGCCGCAAAGACGATCGACTGCAGGTCCTGCTCGCGGCGCTCGACGGTCAGGAGGAATGACGTGTTCTTGCCGTCGCGGATCGGTCCGCCGAACACGCCCTCGTAGATCCGCCGCTGCTCCGGCGGGCGTGCCGGCGCGAACGGGTCACGCGCGTTGAGATGTGCATCGCGGAACGCGAAGTCGAACGACCCGTGATACGCGTCGGTCCCGGCCTTCGTCACGACCTCGATCCGTCCGCGCCCCGGACGCTGGAACTCCGCCGAGTACGGATCCTGATTGATTTTCACCTGCTGGATCGCCGACGGCGAGACGCCGACTCTGCGCGCTTCCATGCCGTCCACGACCAGCGTGACCCCGCCGCTCGCGGCCGCGCCAGGGTCGAGGAACCGCGACAGCGTCCCGACGATGTCGCGGTCGAAGATCGGAAGGTCCTTCAGCGTCTGGTCGTCAACGACGATTGCGTCGCGGTTCGCCGCCGCCGCGGTCGTGACCGGCGCCGTTTCGCCGACGGTGATCGCCTGGTTGATGGCGGCGAGCTGGAGCACGATTTTCGGCAGCGAGACGCTGCGGCCGCCGCCGACGCGGACGTGAAGGGTCGCCGGTTTGAACCCCTCGAAAACCGTCATCACATCGTATGTGCCGGCGGCGACACCCTGGAAGACGAACGCGCCCGCGGCATCCGTCGTCGTCTCGCCGCGGACGGCGCCGGTCGCGTCGGCGATCGTCACGCGCACGCCCGGCACCACCGCCCCCGTTTGATCCTGAATCGTCCCGCGCAGCGTTGACGTCGGCGCCTGTTGCGCGGCGGCGGGTGCGCACGGCAGAGCCGCCAGCAGACAAAGCCCGACCAGGCGCGCGCCCAAACACATCAAGTGCATCCTGAACGTTTCCTCATGAACGGCCGATGACAGGCCACTGGAACCGTTTGTCATCCTCCGTTCATTGTAGCGACACAACGATGGGACCGTTGCCGACATCGTCCCGGCGCGTAGTAGTATCGCGGGGTATGTACCCAGGCGTCGCGGCGCGCGTGCCGCGCCCTTCGTGTCCGGCACGCGAGCGGCTGCGGCGCGCCGGGTGCGCGGCCGCGATCGCGGCCTGCTGGATGGCGTCGGCTCGTGCGCAGACGCCCGCGTCGCTCACGCTCGACGAAGCGCTCGCGCGCGCGCTCGACGCCAACCGCACCATCCAGGCGGCGCGCGTGGGGCGAGCCATCGATGTCGCCGGCATTCGCGTGGCCGGCCAGCGGCCGAACCCCGACGTCAGCGTCGAAGAAGCACGGGACGCGCCGCAT
>QHWR01000295.1:7458-11532 GCA_003223835.1 Acidobacteriota bacterium
AAGCGCGGCAAGCGGATCGCCGCGGCCGAGGCGACGCTCGCCGTGACCGAAGCGGAAATCGTCCAGACGACCGTGCAGGTCCGGAGTGACGTGCGTCGCGCGTACTACCAGGCCGTCGCGTCCACGCGGCGCCTCGCTATCGCCCAGGAGCTCGAGACGATCGCCGCTCGCCTGCGCGACGCCGCGCGCGACCGCTTTCAGACGGGCGCCGCGCCGCGCCTCGAACAACTGCAGGCGGAACTGGCGCTCGCGCAGGCCGGGAACGACACCGCGTCCGCACGCGGTGACCTGACCGCGTCACGCGCGGCGCTCAACACGCTGCTCGCCTATCCGCCCGATGCGGCACCGGCGCTGGCGGACCCGCTCGAAGTGGGTCCCCTGCCGACGGTGGCGCAAGCGACAAGCCTCGCGCTGACGACGAACACGGAGCTGAAGGTGCTCGAACGGCAGATTGACGAGGCGCGCGCGCGGCTCGCGCTCGCGCAGGCGAATCGCCACCCCGACCCGAGCGTCACGGGCACGCTGACCTACGATGCGCCCGGCGAGTTCACCTTCGGCTGGAGGGCCGCCGTCGCCGTCGCGCTGCCCGTGTTCACGACCGGCAAGCCCGAGGTCGCGGTCGCGCAGGCGACGCTCGATCGCGCGATCGCGCAGCGCGACGCGCGCGCGACGCAGATTGCCGGCGACGTCGCCGGCGCCGCCGCGCGCGCCGCCTCGGCCCGCCAGGCGGTCGAACGCTATCAGACGCAGATCCTGCCCGCGTCGGTGCAGGTCGAACAGATGGCCGAGGAGTCGTATCGCTCCGGCCAGACGGGCCTCTCTGCGCTGCTGCAGGCAGTCCAGACCGCGCGCGAGATCCGGCAGCGCGCGCTGCAGGCCGGCCTCGAGTATCAGACGGCGCTCGCGGATCTCGAGCGGGCCGTCGGAAGCCCGATTCGATGATCCGTCCTCGTTGGTGTCTGCTGGTCGCCGTCTGGCTCGCCGCGATCGCAACCGCGTGCGGCGGCAAGGCCGTCGAGGAAGTCGCGACGACGGCGGCGGTCCCCGTCAAGACGATCACGCTCGCGCCGCGCACGATTGAAGGGATCGTGACCGCGACCGGCATCGTCACGCCGGCGCCCGGCGCCGACTGGACTATCAACCCTCCCGAAGCGGGCCGCATCATGGAAATGCCGAAGGCCGTAGGCGACCACGTGAAGCCCGGGGATCTGCTGGTGCGTTTCGAGATCCCCTCGCTCTCGACCGAGGTCGCGAACAAACGCGCGGAGCTGCAGCAGGCGCGGGCCCGGCTGGAAAACTCGAGGGCCAACGTCAACCGGTTGACGACGCTCGTCGAGCACGGCGTCGCGGCGCAGAAGGAGCTCGAAGACGCTCGCCGCGAGCTGGCGGAAGCGCAGGCGGCCGTCACGCAGGGAGAAACGGCGACCGCGAACGCGCAGGTGGCCGCCTCGCGCACGGTCGTGCGCGCGCGGTTCGCCGGCGTCGTCGCCAAGCGCGCGCACAACCCCGGCGACATCGTGGAGCCCGCGAACGAAATCCTGCGCGTGCTCGACCCCGATCGTCTGCAGATCGTCGCCGCGGTCCCCGTGCCGGAGTTGACGCGCATTGCCGCGGGACGAGCGGCACGCGTGCTCGAGCCGGGCGGCGCCGTCTCGCCCGCGCGCGTGCTGACCCGTCCCGCCGCGGTCGAGACAGGAGCCGCGACGGCGGACGTGCGTCTCGCGTTCGGGAGCACCACGCGCCTCGCCGCGGGGACGCCGGTGCAGATCGAGATCGTGGCCGAGCAGCGGCCGAATGCGCTCGCGGTTCCGCAGGACGCGATCGTCCGGGAAGGCGACGCCGCGTTCGTGTTCATCGCCGGCGCCGACAACAAGGCGCACAAACAGCAGGTGAGCCTCGGCCTGACGACGCCGCGCGACGCGGAGATCGTCGGCGGCCTGAAGGCGGGGGACAAGGTCATCGTTCAGGGCCAGCAGGGGCTCCCCGACGGGGCCGCCATCACCGCCGCGTCATGACGCTCGCGTCGTTCGTCGACCGGAACCATCGCGCGATCGTCGTCATCGCCGTCATCGTGTCGATCGCCGGGCTCGCGGCCGGCTTCGCGCTGCCGAGCGACATCTATCCGCCGCTCATCTTCCCGCGCATCGTCATCATCGGCCACAGCGGCATGACGCCGGCGCGCACGATGATGCTGACGGTGACGCGCCCGCTCGAGCAGGCGTTGATGGAGGTGCCGGGCATTCGCCGCGTGCGCTCGACGACGTTCCGCGGCGCGACGGAGATCTCCGGTCAGTTCGATCCCCGCACCGACATGATCGTCGCGCTGCAGCAGGCGCAGGGGCACGTCGCCGAAATCCGCGGCTCGCTGCCGTCGGATCTCGACCTCACCGTCGAGCGGCTGACGCCGGCCGCCTTCCCGTTCCTCAGCGTCAACCTCACCGGCGGCCTTTCGCCGGCGGACCTGCGCGACTACGCGTTCTACGTGATGCGTCCGTCGATCTCGCGCGTGCCCGGGGTGGGCAACGTCGAAGTGCTCTCGAGCGACAGCCACGAGGTCGAGATCATCGCCGACCCGGCGAAGCTCACCGCCACGGGCCTGACGATCGGCGAGGTCGCCGACGCGCTGAAGAGCGCGAACGGGCTGGCGCCCGTCGGACGTTATTCGGCGGCGGGGCTGCAGCACCTGGTGATTGCGTCCGGTCTGTGGAAGTCGATCGACGACATTCCCCCGACGCCGGTCGCCGTCAAGGGCGGATCCACGATTCGTGTGGCCGACCTCGCGCGAGTCGAGATGGGCGCGCCGGATCGCACCTCGCTCGTGACCGGCGACGGCAGGCCGGCCGCCGCGATCAGCGTCTCGCAGCAGATCGGCGCGAACATCCTCGACGTGCGGCACGGCGTCGAGGCCGCGCTCGCCGACCTCGCGCGGACGCTCCCCGCAGGACTCAAGGTCACGAAGACCTACGACCTCGCGGCGTTCGTCTCGGAGGCGATCGTCAACGTCCGCGACGCGATCCTGATCGGCGGCGCGCTCGCGGTGATCGTGCTGCTCGTCTTCCTCCGCGACTGGCGGCTGACGCTCGTCGCATCGGTCACGCTGCCGCTCACCGTGCTCATCACGTTCGGCGTCATGCACCTGCTCGGCGAGACGATCAACGTCATGTCGATGGGCGGACTCGCCGTCGCCATCGGTCTGGTGATCGACGACGCGGTCGTCGTCGTCGAGAATATCCACCGGCATCTGGAAGCCGGCGACGACGGGCCGCAGGCGATTCAATCGGCCATGAAGGAGTTGATCGCGCCCGTCACCGGCTCGACGCTGACGACCGTTGTCGTCTTCGTGCCGCTGGGCCTGCTGTCGGGCGTCGTCGGACAGTTCTTCAAGGCGCTCTCGTTGACGCTGTCGGCGGCGGTGCTGATTTCGCTCGTGCTCGCCCTGACGCTGACTCCCCTGCTCGCGCGGATGATGGTTCGCGCCAGGCCGGCGGAACGGCAGACGAAACGGGACGTCATCGAACACGTCTATGCGCGAACGCTGTCGTCAGTCCTCCACCAGCACGGCGCCGCGCTGATCATGGCGGTCCTCCTGGCCGCCGCCGGCTACATCCTGTTCGCGCGGATCGGCACGGGGTTCCTGCCCGAGGCGGACGAGGGGGGCTTCGTCATCGATTACCACACGCCGCCGGGCAGCGCGCTCGAGGAAAGCGATCGGCTCGTGAACCGGATGGAAGCGGTCATGCGCGAGACGCCCGACATTGCCGCGTTCTCCCGGCGCACGGGCACAGAGCTCGGCCTGTTCGCGACGCAGCCGAACAAGGGCGACATCCTCGTCCGGCTCAAGCCGCGCAATCAGCGGGAAGCCGCCGAGGACGTCATCAACCGCCTGCGCGACAAGCTGACGAAAGCGGTGCCGCAGGTCGAGATCGAATTCATCGAGCTGCTGCAGGACATGATCGGCGACCTCGAGGGCGCGCCGACGCCGATCGAGGTGAAGATCTTCGGCGACGACGCGGATCGGCTCGCCGATCTCGGCGAAGACGTCGAAAAGACGCTCGAGGGCGTCAAGGGCGTCGT
>QHWR01000297.1 GCA_003223835.1 Acidobacteriota bacterium
CGCCGGCCGGTATCCGCGCGAGCGGGGTGTCGTCGACGAAGATCGCGCCGGACGAGGGTTCGTACATCATCGCGAGCAGCTTGACGAGCGTCGTCTTGCCCGCGCCGTTCTCGCCGACGATGGCGATCACCGCGCCTGCGGGCAGCGCCAGCGACACGGCGTCGAGCGCGAGGCGCGCCGTACCCGGGTAGGCGAACGACACGCGATCGAGGCGGATGCCGTGCTCGAGGACCGCCGGCGCGTGCAGGTCTGCCGTGGCCGTCAGCGACGCGGCGTAGTCTTCGAGCCACGCGAGGCGCCGCGACCCGTCCATCCAGAAGCCGCGCAGGAATCCCAGCTCGCCGACCGTGCCGCCCACGTATGCGGACAAGCGGGATCCCGCGGCGAGCACGAGCAGAACCGCGGCGGCGGGCGCGCGCAGTCCCGACGAGACGAACACGATGGCGCCGACGTAGGCCGCGCCGAACAGCGCCCACGCGAGGGTGTGCCACAGCGCCGATGCCCAACGGACCGCAGACACCGGCGCGAACCCACGCTCCCAGGCGCGGCGCCGCTGTTCGACCAGGCGATCGCCGATGCCCGCGACGCGCACTTCTTTTCCGGGAGGCGCCGTGGTCGCGATCGTAAAGAGGTGCCGGGCCAGGCGATTGGCCTGAGCCGCGCCCTCCTGTGCCCCGCGTTCGACGGCCGGCCGCCACGTGGACGTGAGTACCGCGGGTATCGCGAACGCCGCGAGGAGCACCAGCCCGATGTGCACGGACGCGAGCAGCGCCACCGTGACGCCGAGCCGCAGGATCCACCCGCACGTCGAAAAGAGCGACATGTACATGTGATCGAGCACGAACACCTGATTGCGCAGCATCGCGAGGCGGTCGAGAAACTCGGGGCGCTCATGATGAGCGATGGTCCCGATCGACGCCTGGAGACCGGCCACGTGGGATTCGAGCGCGATCGTCACCTTGTCGCGGAAGCGCCGCTGCACACGCGTGCTGACGATGCTCAGGAGCCACGTCGCCGCGGCCGACACGGCGAGGCCGATCGCCGCGCCGAACACGAGCGGCCGCCTGTTCTCCAGCAGGCCCCGGCCGAGCAGCATGAGCCAGAGCGCGATCAGCGCG
Source organism: Acidobacteriota bacterium (assembly GCA_003223835.1). GTDB lineage: Bacteria > Acidobacteriota > Vicinamibacteria > Vicinamibacterales > 2-12-FULL-66-21 > Gp6-AA38. Next base: position 1,119 of record QHWR01000297.1, read on the forward strand.
TCGGGCAGCGCGGACAGCTGCGACAACACGAACGCGGCGAGCATCAGCCGCGGCTCGTGCCGGTAACCGAGCCTGCACAACCGCCACATCGACGAGAGCGCCGGCGGCAGCGGCCCGATTGGCGCCGAGACGATTTCGCTCATTGGCTCGCCTTGCACTTACCCCTCAGCACTTCCGGCCCAGCACCCTGCAGCCTTCCCGCCCAGCACACTTCCTCTGCACCCTGCACCCCGCACCCGTTCCCCTCAGCACCCTTCCCCAGCCCCCAGCCCCCAGCACCGGTTTCCACCCAGCACCCGTCTTTCAACCGAGCACGTCATAGGTTTTCTCTTCGTCCTCCGGCGCACCGAACCGCTGCGCCTGCAGCTCGAACATCGTCCGATAGCGGCCGCGTGCGGCGATCAGCTCGTCGTGCGTCCCGAGCTCGATGACGCGGCCCTTCTCGAGCACGCAGATCCGGTCGGCATGGCGAACCGTGGAGAAACGGTGCGAGATGAGGATCGTCGTGCAGCGCCGTGTGGCGGCGAGGATGCGGTCGAAGATCTCCGCTTCACCGCGCAACCGGCGCCGAGCTGCACGGCGCAGAGCGCGCGCGCGAGCGCGACGCGCTGCCACTGCCCGCCGGAAAGATCGGTTCCACCGGCGTAGCCTCGCGCCAGTACCGTGTCCAGATCCGCCAGGTTCGCGGCGCCGGCGGATGCGAGCGCGCCGCGCACCACCTCGTCGGGAGCGCCCGCGGGCGCGACGTTGTCGCGCAGCGACAGCTCGAACCGCGTGAAATCCTGAAAGACCGCGGTCACGCGATCGCGCCAGGAGCGAACCGAGAACTCGCTGAGGTCGACGCCGTCGACTTCGATCGCGCCCGACTGCGGATCGTACAGGCGGCACAGCAGCTTGGCGAGCGTCGTCTTGCCGGCGCCGTTCTGCCCGACGATGGCGAGCGACGAGCCGGCGGGAATCGTGAGGTCGAAGCGATCGAGCACCGGGCTGCCCCCCGGATAGGCGAAGCTGAGATCCCGGAATCTGATCTCGCGCGCCGGCTGACCGTCGGCCGGCCGGCTCTGCGAATCGGCGCCGCGGAGAGCGCCGGCAGCCGCCATCCCCGGTTCGAGCCGCAGGACGGCGCCAACGGGCGCCGCCGCTCCGTCGAGCGCCCAGTTGAGTCCGCCGAACGCGATCATCGAGACGCCCACCGCGGTCTGCGCGAACACCACCGCCTGAGCCAGGCTCACGCCGCCGTGGACGGCGGCATTCGCGAGCGACCAGAAGAACGCCACGTTCGCACCGCCGACGAGCAGCAGACTCCACAGCACCGGTTTTTCGCGAAGCCGTGTGGCCTCGTACTGCAGCGCGTGGAGCCGCGTGCGCCGCGCGACGAAGCGATCGATCGTCCAGCCGGCGAGGCCGAAGAGACGGAGCTCCTTCGCCGGCGCCGGATCGACGGCGAGCCGGTACGCATAGTCGGCGTCGCGCTGCGCGGCGCGCACTTCGTCGGTGTTCCGATCGCGCCAGACGGCGCTCTCGCGCAGCAGCCAGTGCGTCGCCAGCCACGCGCCGCCGAGCACGATCGGCGCCCACCAGGCGTAGGCGAACAGGACGGCCGCCGACGCGAGGCCGCCGAACATCGTCACCAGGCCGCCGGCGATGAAGTCGACCGAGATCTGCATCGGCGGACCGGTCATGCCGAGATCGAAATCGCGCGCGACCGTCAGATCCGTCGTCAGCTTCGGGTCTTCCAGATGTCCGATGCCCGGCGGGTGCACGCACGCTTCGGTCAGGCGGTCGTACAGCCACGCCGCGGTGCGGTCGCCAAGGTTGGCGCTGATCGCCTGATGAATCGGCGGCAGGACTTGAAGCAGGATGAAGACGATCGCGACGAAGGTCAGCGGCCCGGCAAGGCTGCGCCCCCCCTGCACGGCGCCCACGAGCGCGCCCATCGCGATGGCGAACACGGCGGGCAGGACGCCGCGGAGCACGAGCGCGCCCCACCATGTGGCGGCGAGGCGCGGGTCGGCTTTCGTCAGGACGCCGAAGAACTTCCACTCGTTGCGCTCGCGCAGACGCCGCAGCATCCCTCAATGCCTTTCGCGCGGATCCTACTACTGACAGCCCGGTTCATTCTCGCTCGCTGAGCTTCGGCGCTCGGGAACAGGGTTTGCTCAGCCTTCTCGCAAATCGAGGGTTGATGTCTCCCCGTGCTTTTTGCGGGACTGAACCGGACGCGGCCGCCCGATTCGTGCGCGAGTGCCAGCTTCTCGCCGCCGCGTGTCTTCCTCCAACTGATTCTGTCCGAATCGCGTGCGCGACGTGGGGCGCCCTGCGGGCGTGGCCGGACGTCGAGTCACCTGACGTCTCGCGGCGACTGATCCGTGCGGTCGCGCTATTGGCGCGTCGATCGCTCGATGAACAACGAAACCAGGCGAGAAAGGAGAAACGGGATGAAATATGTTCAGAATCGCGTGTTCGAGCGATACACGCGGTAACCGTTCTCTCTATGCACCACCGGATGCCATCGGTGTCGCTGCAAGCCGTTGCCGACGAAATCAACCTGACACGATGGCACTTGTGCCAGCTCCTGAAAAGGATTTCCGGTTACGGATTTCAGACTCATCTCGCCGGGTTCCGACTGTTGTCGTCTATCTCGCTACTGGCCTATACGTCCGCCGACGTGAAGGCCATCGCGCAAAGCTGCGGTTACGCCCATGCCGGTGACATGGATCGTCACTTTCAAAACTGGTTGCGCATGACGCCAACCCGGTTCCGCCGCCTTCACTCCGGCCTGACAGACGCAGATCTGCGCTCCGCGTAGCGGAGCACGACGCAATCATTGCGAAGTTCCGTCGCAACTCATTGACGATGCTCAGGAGCGTCGCTCGGCCTCGTCATTGCTGACACGAACGTCTCGCGTGCGGCAGACAGTACTCACGCGGGGGCGCTGAGGGGTACTCACGCAGGGACGCCGAGGACGCAGAGAGAGAACGCATAAAGGATCTTCTCTGCGCTCCCCGCGCCTCCGCGTGAGATGTGCCCTGCGTCTCTGCGTGAGGCCGCGTAATCGAGGGATCGTCTCGAGATCGCCTCCGCCGCCCTGCAGAGGACACAACACATGTCTCTTCGTCTGGCGATTGTGGCCGCCGCGACGAGTGCGCTCGCGTGCGTGAGCGCTGTCGCGTCTGCCCAGAACCCGTTCAAACATCAGGGCCTGGACGCGATGCACGCGCCGGACTCCGCGATGCCGAACGAGTCGGTCGATCCCGCGTCGGGTACGCTGACCATCGTCGAAACAGACCTCGCACTACCGGGCAACGCCGGGTTCAACCTGGCCGTTCAGCGCGTGTACAACAGCGGGGTGTATCCCGATTACGACAGCGGCGGCAGCACGGCGCTCGAGGAAGACTCATGGGCCGGCATTGGCTGGCGCCTCCACTTCGGCCGGATTCTCCATTCCGACTCCACGAGCGCCGGCCAGATCCAGGTCGAGATGGGCGACGGCAGCCGGCACCCGTTCTATCACTCGATTGGCAACCCGAATATCTGGACGACGTCGGACTTCTGGCAATACAACGCGGCCACCCACACGCTCCTGATTCCGAACGGTCTGGTGTACATCTTCGACCGCGAGATCTATCTCAACGACCGCCTCGGCACCGTCCGCTACGTGACGGAGATCCACGACCCCTTCAACAATCGCGTGACGTTCTCCTACTTCGACGCGTCCGGTCCGCCGGACGGCATCGCTCAGGTTCGCCAATACCTGAGCGCGACCCAGATCCGCGAGATCAATTTCACCTACGACGCCGTGTACAAAGCGCTCCGGACGATGACGTATGGATCGCGGACATGTACCTACGACCACAATCCCTCCGGCCCATCCGGCTACAGCCTCTTGATGGCGGTCCACGCGCCGGAGGGGCCCGGCTACGCGTACGACTACGGCGGCTCCGGCGCCGCTCAGGAGCTGACGACGCTCCATACCCTGTTCGGCGGAGCCATCACCTACACGTACGCCGATTCGGTCCGCCGCGCCGGCACGTATACGACGACGACGCGCGTCGTTACGCAGCGCACGCTCTCCGGACACGACGTGCCGGCGGGGAGCACGACGACCTTCGCGTACGGGACAGGGATGAATCAGGACACGACGGTGATCACCACTCCCTGCAATGCCGTGACCAGGTACCGCTTTGACGGCACGGGCGTGACGGCGGATTTCGCCGGCTGGCGCGCGGGGACGCTCGTTGACATCACGGTCGAGGAACTCGGCGGCGCGACCCTCGAGCA
>QHWR01000002.1:0-5639 GCA_003223835.1 Acidobacteriota bacterium
CCGATATGTCATTCCTCGAGATGCTCGACGTGGTCAACGAGGGGTTGATCAGGCGGGCGCAGGATCCGATCGCGTTCGACTCGGACTGCCGGGAGGGCATTTGCGGCGCGTGCGGATTCCTGATCAACGGGCTGCCGCACGGCCCGCTCCGCGGGTCGACGGTGTGCCAGCTCCACATGCGGCACTTCACCGACGGCGAGACGCTCGTGCTCGAACCGTGGCGGGCGCGCGCCTTTCCGCTCGTGAAAGACCTGGTCGTCGACAGGACCGCGTTCGATCGGATCATCCAGGCGGGGGGCTACACGTCGGTGAACGTCGGCGGCGCGCAGGACGCGAACAGCATCCTGATCCCGAAGCCCGTCGTCGAGCAGGCGATGGACTCGGCGGCGTGCATCGGCTGCGGCGCGTGCGTCGCGGCGTGCAAGAACGCGTCGGCGGCCCTCTTCACCGCCGCGAAGATCTCGCACCTTTCGCTTCTGCCGCAGGGACAGATCGAACGCGCGGCCCGCGCCGTCGCGATGGTCACGCGGCACGACGAGGAACGTTTCGGGAGCTGCTCGAACGAAGGGGAATGCGAAGCGGTGTGCCCGAAGGAGATTCCGATCGGCAACATCGCGCGCATGTACCGGGAGTACGTCAAAGCCACGATGCTGCGCCCTACACCTTGATCACATCGACCAGCTCCTTCACCGCGCCCGCGGACTTCTTCAGCGCCGCGTCTTCCTCCGGGGTCAGCTTGATCTGAATGATCTGCTCGACGCCGCGGGCGCCGAGCTTCACGGGCACGCCGACGAACAGGCCGTTGATCCCGTACTCCCCCTGGAGGAACACCGAGCACGGCACGATCTTCTTCTTGTCCTTGAGGATGATCTCGACCATCTCGGCCGCGGCGGAGCCCGGCGCGTACCAAGCGCTCGTGCCCACGAGCTTCGTGATTTCCGCTCCGCCGTCGGCGGTGCGTTTGCTGATCGCCGCGATCTTGTCGGCGGTCATCCCCGGGAAATCCGGCAGCGGAATGCCCGCGATCGTCGAGTAGCGCGCGAGCGGCACCATCGTGTCGCCGTGCCCGCCGAGCACGAACGCGTGGATGTTCTCGACGGAGACGCCCGTCTCCATGGCGATGAACGTCCGCATCCGCGCCGAGTCGAGCACGCCGGCCATCCCGATCACGCGTTCGCGCGGGAACTTGCTGAGCCGATAGACCGCCTGGCACATCGCGTCCAGCGGGTTGGCGACCGGCACGATGATCGTCTTCGGCGAGTGCCGCACGATCTGCTCCGTGACGGACTGCATGATCTTGTAGTTGACGTTCAGCAGGTCGTCGCGGCTCATCCCGGGCTTGCGCGGCACGCCCGAGGTGATCACGACGACATCGGAGTTCGCCGTCTGCGCCCAGCCTTCGTCCGTCGCGCCGTAGCCGACGACGCGCGAGTCCGACATCTCGATCGGACACGCCTCGAGCATGTCGAGCGCGACGCCCGCCGCTTTCTGATCGGCGATGTCGATGATGACGACGTCGGCAAGCTCCTTGTCGGCAATCGCGCGCGCCACCGTCGCGCCCACGTTGCCCGCGCCTCCGACCACGGTCACTTTCCTGTTCATCAGTGAAGCCCCCCGCGCAATTGGTGAATTGGTGAATTGTGGCGTCACATATTCCCAATGACCGCGTCACCAAACTGTGACGTCTTCAGCTCGATCGCCCCTTCCATCTGGCGCGCCAGGTCGTAGGTGACCTTCTTCTGCTGAATCGTCTTCTCGAGGCCCGACTCGATGCGGTCCGCCGCCTCGGGCCATCCGAGATACCGGAACATCATCACGCCCGACAGGATCAGCGAGCTGGGGTTGATCACGTCCTTGCCGGCGTACTTCGGCGCCGTGCCGTGCGTCGCCTTGAAGAACCCGATCTCGTCGCCGATGTTCGCGCCCGGCGCCATGCCGAGTCCGCCCACCTGCGCCGCGCACGCGTCCGAGAGGTAATCGCCGTTCATATTCGGCGCGGCGAACACGTCCTAGTCGGCCGTCCGCGTCAACACCTGCTGGAACACGCTGTCGGCGATGCGGTCGTTGATCAGAACCTTGCCGTCGCGGGGGGCGCCGTTGGTCGCCTCTTCCTCCGTGACGACCTTGTCGCGGAATTCCGCCTTCGCGACCTCGTACCCCCAGTCGCGGAACGCGCCCTCGGTGAACTTCATGATGTTGCCTTTGTGCACGAGGGTCACCGTTTTCCGCCGGTTCTCGATCGCGTACTGGATCGCCATGCGTACGAGCCGCTTCGATCCCGTCTCGGAGATCGGCTTGATGCCGATGCCCGAGTCCGGCCGGATGCGCTTGCCCATCTCGGTCGCCAGGAACTCGATGACGCGCTCGGCCTGCGGCGTCCCCCGCGCCCACTCGATCCCGGCGTAGACGTCCTCGGTGTTCTCGCGGAAGATGACGACGTTCATCAGCTCCGGCCGCTTCACCGGCGCCGGCGTGCCGGCGAAGTACCGGACCGGCCGGACGCACGCGTACAGGTCGAGCACCTGGCGCAGCGTCACGTTCAGGCTGCGGATGCCGCCGCCCACCGGCGTCGTCAAGGGACCTTTGATCGCGACCTTGTGCTGCTCCTTCGCTTTCTCGCCGGCCGGCACCTCGAACCAGACGACGCGGCGTTTGCCGCCGAAGGCTTTCTTCACCGCCGCGTCGAAGACGCGGACGCTCGCGCGCCAGATGTCCGGCCCCGTGCCGTCTCCCTCGACGTATGGAACGATCGGATCGTCGGGCACCACCATCCGTCCGCCCTTCCGCGTGATGGGCGTCCCCTCGGTGGGGGCTTTCAGAATCGTGAAGTTCGGCATTAGGTCACGTCCCCGTTTCCGCGTTTCAGGATCTACACAGAAACTGTGGAAAAGCTTGTGGAAAACCAGGCCGCGGCACGCGATCGCGCCGCGTCAAATCGGCCGTTTCGAGCGGTTTGCACTACGTTGGTGCGCCCCTCGACTCGCGGTGCCTGCGCCGCAGCTCGCTCGGAACGGGCCAGCTTCGGTACGCGAACGCGACATTATATGATCGACCGATCGATCGCGCCGCTGGAGCGGCGCGCGACAGGTGAAACAGAATCCATCATGCACATTGTCGTTGCGGATCCCCTGCCCGCCTCCGCCCTCGACCTCTTGCGCGCGTCCGGCTGGACGGTCGACGCGCGCAACGGACGGCCGGCGGCGGAGCTTGCCGAAACCCTGGCCCTAGCGGACGCGCTGGTCGTGCGCAGCGCAACGAACGTGACGGCGGCGCTGCTCGAATCGGCGCCGCGGCTGCGCGTGATCGCGCGCGCCGGCACGGGCGTGGACAACGTGGACGTCGCGGCGGCGACGGCCCGCGGCATCGTCGTCATGAACACCCCGGGCGCCAACAGCGTCAGCGTCGCGGAGCACGCGCTGGCGCTGATGCTGGCGCTCGCGCGCTCGATCCCGGCGGCCGACGCGGCGATGAAGCGCGGCGTGTGGGACAAGAAACGCCTGACGGGCGAAGAGTTACGCGGCAAGCTGCTCGGGATCGTCGGCTTCGGCCGGATCGGGCGCGAAGTGGCGACGCGGGCGCGCGCGTTCGGCATGGAACTTGTCGCGCACGATCCGTTCATTGCGCCGCGCGCCGTCGGCGACCTCGGCGTCGCGCTCGTCACGCTCGACGAGCTGCTCGAGCGCTCCGATTACATCACGCTCCACGTGCCGGCGACGCCGGAAACCCGTCACCTGATCAACGCGTCAACGCTCGCACGCTGCAAGCGCGGTGTACGAGTGGTGAACACGGCGCGCGGCGAGCTGATCGACGAAGCCGCGCTCGCCGACGGGATCGAAGCGGGCGTCGTCTCGGGGGCCGCGCTCGACGTGTTCGAAACTGAGCCACCGCGTGACAATCGTTTGACACAACTGCCGCAGGTGATCGCCACGCCGCACATCGCGGCGTCGACGGTCGAGGCGCAGGAGCTGGTCGGGACCGAGATCGCGGTGTGCGTGCGCGACTACCTCCGCGAAGGCGTGATCCGCAACGCCGTGAACTTTCCGTCGATCCCGCAGGAGGACTTCGTGAAGCTCCGGCCGTTCCTGCTGCTGGCCGATCGCCTCGGCGCGATGGCGGCGCAGCTCGCGGCCGGCGGCGCCGAATCGATGGGAATCCGGTACTACGGGCCGTTGACCGATCGCTACGCCGACGTCCTCGGAAGCGCCGCGATCGCGGGCGCGCTCCGACGCTTCACGGCGGGTACGGTGACGGCGGTGAACGCGCGCGCCGCCGCGGCCGATCGCGGCGTCGAGATCATCGAGTCGCGCAGCAGCCGTCCGCGCGATTTCACCAACGTCATTTCGGTGAAGCTGCGGACCGCGGCGCGCGAACGCTGGGTGGAAGGGACCGTCTTCGAGAACGGCAGCGCGCGGATCTGCTCGCTGGACGGCGTCGCCGTCGAAACGCCGCTCGAGGGGACGATGATCGTGCTCGCCAACGAGGATCAGCCGGGCGTCATCGGCGACGTGGGCACCGCGCTCGGACGCCGGCGCGTGAACATCGGCAGCTTCGCGCTCGGACGCAACGAGCACGGCGCCGTCGGCGTGATCACGGTGGACGCGACCGACGATCAGTCGCTTGCGGGCGCCGTGGACGATATCCGGAAGCTGAAGCCGGTCCGCGAGGCTGCGCTCGTGCGGCTCTGAGATCGCAGAGACCGTCCTCTTTCAACCACAGAGGTCGCAGAGGGCACAGAGGGCCAGACCAATTGTTCTCTGTGGCCTCTGTGGCCTCTGTGGTGAGATCACCTGCGGTGAACTCTGTTATCTCTGCTCTGCGTGCTCGCGCGCGACGAGCGCCCGCGTGACGCGCGCCGGCGCGCCGGCGGCGACGACTCCCTCTTCGACGTCGCGCGTCACGACGGCGCCCGCGCCGATGGCGGTGCGCGGGCCGATCGTCACGCCCGGAAGAATGACCGCTCCCGCCCCGATGTAACAGCCCTCCAGAATCCTGACCGGCGCGATGAACGCCGGGAATTCGGTCTGCAGCGGATGGTCCGGGTAGCCCACGTTCGTGTGGGTCAGGACGATGACGCGCTCGGCGAGCGTGACCTGATCGCCCAGCATGATCGGCGCGGCCATGTCGAAGAGGCATTCGTCGCCGACGAAGCAGTCACGTCCCAGGCGCAGGTTGCCGAGACCCCCGCGATCGAGATTGAACAGACGCAGGTTCATGACGACCGAGTGTCGTCCGATCGCGGCGCCCGCCAGGCGGAGTCCGAGCGTGCGCAGCGGCGATACGAACAGCAGCGGGTAGATGAACGTGTATGCCGCCATCCACAAAACGTGGCGGATGCTTCGCCAGAATCCGATGGTCCGGAACGCCTTCATGGGATCTTCCGCCTCAAGGCGGAAGCCACGGGATGTTGAATGGAAGCCGCGGGACGTTGCTCGAACTCGTGACCTTGTTCGAACTCGTGACCTTGTTCGAACTCGTGGCTTCCGCCTTCAGGCGGAAGAGAGGCCACACGCGCTGATCGCTCCGATTGCAGCCTCAGGAGCGCTCTGAACTGTCGCCACGAATCGCGGAATGGCTTCACGGTGGACGTTTTGTCGGTGCGCCGCACGAACAGGCAAGGCACCTCGGCGATGCGCAGGCCG
>QHWR01000002.1:5648-6353 GCA_003223835.1 Acidobacteriota bacterium
GTATCCCAGAACCAGCCGGCGTCCTGACACGCGTCGAGCACGGGCCGCATCCGCTCCAGCCGGAAGAACTTGAAGCCCGCCTCGGTATCGTCGAACGGCAGACGCACGAACGCGCGGCGGAGCGCGGCGTACCCGCGCGTCAGCGCAAACCGCGCCAGCGACCGGACCGAGAGGCGATAGATGCGCCGGCCGATGACGAGATCGGCCCCCTCGCGGGCGGCGAGAAAGAACGGCGCGACGTAGACGGCGTCCACCTCGAGATCGATGTCGAGGAAGCCGGCAATCGGCGCGCGCGCGTCGGCCAGGCCGCGACGCACCGTCGCGCCGCGTCCGAGGTTCGTCGTATTCGCGAGGACCCTCAGCCGATGACCTGGATAGCGCGCGACGAGGCCGTCGAGCAGTCGCTGCGTCTCGTCACGCGACGCGTCGTCCACGAAGATCACTTCGTAGTCGAGCCGCAGCAGATCGCAGACGCCGAGCAGCCGGGCGACGCTCGCCTCGAGGTGCTCCGCCTCGTCATAGCAGGCGATGACGAGCGTCAGATCGGGCGCCGCCTCACGCATCCTCGGGATGTCCCAGCACCTTCTCGACGGCATCGGCGACGTCGTCGCAATCCTGCCGCGTCATCGCCGCATGGAGCGGCAATCGGACAATCGACGCGGCGACACGATCCGTCACCGGCAGGTCCGCGACGGCGCCTTGCGT
>QHWR01000002.1:6451-12406 GCA_003223835.1 Acidobacteriota bacterium
CGTCCGGAAGCGAGATGCTCGGACGCAGTGGTGCGAGCCGCTCGAGCAGATACGCGGCAAGCGCCGTCTTGCGCCGGGTGATCTCGTCGAGTTTCTGCAGCTGGACGAGCGCGATGCCGGCCAGCACATCCGAGAGCACGTAGCTGCTGCCGGGCCCCACCCACGTGTACTTGTCGCGCTCGCCGCGCGCGAACGCGCTCCGGTCGGTGCCCTTTTCGCGGACGATCTCCAGCCGCGCGACGAGCGCGTCATCGTCGCGGACGGCGACGGCGCCTCCTTCGCCGCAGACCAGATCCTTCGTCTCGTGAAACGAAAAGCAGCCGCAGGCGCCCCACGTGCCGAGCGGACGGCCGTCGAAGGACGCGTTGAGCGCGTGCGCTGCGTCCTCGATCATCAGCAGTCTGTGGCGCGCGCAGATATCCGCGATCTCGTCCACGCGGCACGCCATGCCCGCATAGTGCATGGGGATGACGGCCCTGGTGCGCGGCGTAACCGCCGCGTCGACGAGCGCCGGATCGATCGTGAAGTGACGCGGCTCGATGTCGACGAATACCGGCCGCGCGCCCGCGCGGACGACGGCATTGGCGGTCGTGACGAACGTAAAACTCGGGAGAATGACGTCGTCGCCGGGGCCCACGCCGGCGGCAAGAAGAGCGGCCTCCAGCGCCGATGTACAAGAGGTGGTGGCGAGGACGCGTCTCGCGCCGAGCCGCGCCTCGAGCGCGCGCTCGAGATCTCCCCCTTTAGGGCCGTTGCCCCCCGTGTGCCCGGATTGCAGGCACTCTGCGGCCGCCTGCGCTTCCCGCGCGTCGAACCAGGGCCGATGCAGCGTGAGCGGTTCCGTACGAATCGGGCGGCCGCCCTGCAGCGCGAGGGTGTGGCGGGCGATGAACATACGGCGATCGGTCAGCGCAGGGCAAGGCGCCGGACGGCGCCCGTCAGCAGGTCCTCGAGTTGGACGGCGTCGGCGCCGATGGCCGTCACGCGGTAGCGCTCCGCGACGGCCTGCCCTTCCATCACCATATATAAGGTGTCGTCGGCGCCGGCGATCATCGCCGTGCGGTGGAGGCCTTCGGGCGATGGCTCCTCGGCGATGCCGATGAGGGTGAGCGCCGGCACCGGCGCCACCACCGCGGCCGGAGCGGCCGGCGCGATCGCCGGCGGACGCGTCGTCTGAGGCGGCGCGGTGCGTATCTCGCGCGGCGCGAACGCGAATGGGTTCCGCGAACTCTGCTGCGGCATCGGCGCGCGCGCGAGACGATCTCGCAGCCGTCCGGCTTGCGCCTGGACGTCGCTCGCGAGCGATTGCAGCGTGTCGCTGCCGGACGTGCGCACGGCGGCGCGATCGCGCAGCGGCGCATCCGTCTCCTGGAACGGCGCGCTGCCGGCGGCCGCGAACCACGCAATCAACAGCGCGCCGCCGCCTAAATATGCCGCCGCGCGTGTCGTCGTCATGCTGAATGCCCTTGAAGAGGTGATAGTAGCACCAACGCCCGTCGGCCCCCGTGGTAAACTTGTTCGTGCACCCTGTTGGAGACTCTGGGCCCTCCGATCGCAGGGTCCCCTTCTCCGCAGTCGCCATCATCCCCGCAAGATTTCACTCGACGAGACTCCCCGGCAAAGCGCTCGCGGACATCGGCGGCCGTCCGATGATCGAGCACGTCTACCGGCGCGCCGCGGCCGCCGCGTCGATCGACCGGGTCATCGTCGCGACCGACGACGAACGCATCGCGCGGGCCGTGCGCGGCTTCGGCGGCGACGCGCGCATGACGTCGGCGGCGCACCAGAGCGGGACGGACCGTCTGGCCGAAGTCGCGCGCGCGCTCGACTGCGACGTCGTCGTCAACGTTCAGGGTGACGAGCCGTTGATCGAACCCGCCATGATCGACGAAGCGGTCGCGCCCTTCGCGCGCGACGCGGCGCTTCTCGTGACGACGCTCCGGCGCCGCATCTCGAGCGACGCCGACCTGCACAACCCGAATGTGACCAAGGTCGTCGTCGATCGCGACGACTATGCGCTCTATTTCTCGCGCGCCCCGATCCCGTACACGCGTCCGGGCCAGCCCGAAGCGTCCGCGTGGCGCCACGTCGGGCTCTATGCGTATCGGCGCACGTGCCTCCTGCAGCTGGCCGCGCTGCCGCAGACGGCGCTCGAACGCGCCGAAGCGCTCGAGCAATTGCGTGCGCTCGAGCACGGGATCCGGATCAAGGCGATCGAGACCGCGTACGACAGCATCGGCGTCGACACGCCGGAGGACCTCGAACGGGTGCGGCGGCTGGTCGCCGCGCCGGCGAGGGCGTGACGACGGCCATATCAGGGAGACACTGATGCAGCAGAACCCCGCCCAGAAGCCCGTGAAGTACATCTTCGTCACCGGCGGCGTCGTCTCGTCTCTCGGCAAGGGGCTCGCGGCGGCGTCGATCGGCGCGCTGCTCGAGGGGCACGGCTACAAGGTCGCGCTGCAGAAGTTCGACCCGTACATCAACGTCGACCCGGGGACGATGAGTCCGTATCAGCACGGCGAGGTGTACGTCACCGACGACGGCGCGGAAACGGACCTCGATCTCGGCCATTACGAGCGCTTCACGAACCAGACCACGACGCGCAACAACAACTGGACGACGGGCAAAATCTATCTGTCGGTGATCCAGAACGAGCGCCGCGGCGATTATCTCGGGCGGACCGTGCAGGTCATCCCGCACATCACGAACGAGATCAAGGACAGCATCCGCGCGGTGTCGCACGGCGTCGACGTCGTGCTCGTTGAAATCGGCGGCACGGTCGGCGACATCGAGAGCCAGCCGTTTCTCGAAGCGATCCGGCAGATGCGCCAGGACGTCGGCCGCGAGAACACGCTCTACATCCACCTGACGCTCGTGCCGTTCATCGGCGCCGCCGGCGAGTTGAAGACGAAGCCGACGCAGCACAGCGTGCGCGACCTGCGCGCCATCGGGATCCAGCCCGACATCCTGCTGTGCCGCACGGACCGGTTCCTCGATCAGGACCTGAAGCGGAAGATCGCGCTGTTCTGCGACGTCGACGAGGAAGCGGTGATCACCGCAAAAGACGTGTCGAGCATCTACGAGGTCCCGCTCGTGCTCGCGGCGGAAGGGCTCGACCGGATCGTGCTCGAGCGGCTCCATCTGCCCTCGACCGAAGCGCACATGGAAGCGTGGACGGATCTCGTCGATCGCATCAAGAATCCTTCGGACGACATCACGGTCCACGTCGTCGGGAAATACGTGGGCTACGAGGATTCGTACAAGAGCCTCAACGAAGGGCTCTATCACGGCGGGTTCAAGCATCGGCTGCGCGTGAACATCCGCTGGGTGGAAGCGGAGGCGCTCGAGCAGCCCGGCGGCGAGCGTCTGCTCGACGGCGCCGACGGCATCCTCGTGCCGGGCGGCTTCGGCGATCGCGGCACGCGCGGCATGATGCGCGCCGCCGAGCTCGCGCGCGAGCGCCGCATTCCCTACTTCGGCATCTGCTACGGCTTCCAGTGGGCCGCGGTCGAATACGCGCGCCACGTCTGCGGCCTCGCCGACGCGGACTCGACGGAGTGCACCCCGGAGACGCCGCAGAACATCATCTACAAACTGCGCGACCTGCTCGGCGTGGACGATCTGGGCGGGACGATGCGGCTGGGATCGTATGCGTGCCGGCTGACGCCCGGATCACGCGCGCACGAGCTGTACGGGACCGACGTCATTCACGAGCGTCATCGCCACCGCTACGAGTTCAACTGCCTGTTCGAAAAGACGCTGACGGAGCGCGGGCTGCAGATCGTCGGGCGATCGCTCGACGGCAAGTTCGTCGAGATGATCGAGCTGCCGGATCATCCGTATTACGTCGCCGTCCAGTTCCATCCGGAGTTCAAGTCGAAACCGCTCAAGCCCCATCCGCTGTTCGCCGGTTTCGTCCACGCGAGCCACCGCCACAAGGTGTCGGCGCGCACGCAGGCGGCGGCGGCCGTGGTAGGGTAAGCGGGTGTTCCCGGTCGAGTGTGGCGGGGTGAGCCTCGGCGGCGGCGCGCTGGTGCTCATCGCGGGTCCCTGCGTCATCGAAAGCGAATCACACGCCGTCGATCTCGCGCTCGCGGTGAAGGAAATCGCCGCCCGCGCCGGCACGCCGTACATCTTCAAGGCATCGTACGACAAGGCCAACCGGACGTCCGCGCGGTCGTTTCGCGGCCCCGGAATTGCCGAAGGCCTGCGCACGCTCGCGCGGGTGCGCGACGCCGCCGGGGTGCCGATCCTCACCGACATCCACGAGCCCGCGCAGGCGGCGCCGGCGGCCGAAGTTGCCGACGTCCTGCAGATTCCGGCGTTCCTGTCGCGCCAGACCGACCTGCTGATCGCCGCGGCGAAGACCGGACGGACGATCAACATCAAGAAGGGGCAGTTCCTCGCGCCGCTCGACATGCGCCACGCGATCGAGAAGGTCACATCCAGCGGCAACCGGCGCGTGTTCGTGACCGAGCGCGGCTTCAGCTTCGGCTACAACAACCTCGTGGTGGACATGCGCGCGTTCCCCATTCTGCGGTCGCTCGGCTATCCGGTCGTGTACGACGTGACGCACAGCTTGCAATTGCCGGGCGGCGGCGACGGCGTCACCGCCGGCCAGGCGGAGTTCATCGAGCCGCTGGCGTCCGCCGGCGTCGCGGCGGGCGTGGACGGCGTCTTCCTGGAGGTGCACGAGCGTCCCGAGCAGGCGAAGAGCGACGCGCAGAACGCGCTCAGGCTCGACCTCCTGCCCGCGCTGCTCGATCGGCTGGTGAGAATCCACGAAGTCGTGCACTCCAAGGAATCTCGTGGCTTCCACCTTCAGGTGGAAGATGTCGGCAAGGGCCGCTCGTGACGAACGACACCGCGACCGCGCTCGACCTCGCGAAGAAAGTGCTCCGCACGGAAGCGGCGGCGATCCTCGGGCTCGTCGATCGGCTCGACGGCGCGTTCGAGCGCGCGATCGAGCTGCTCTACGAGTGCCGCGGCCGCGTGATCGTGACGGGCATGGGCAAGTCCGGTCTCATCTGCCGCAAGATCGCGGCGACGTTCTCCAGCACCGGCACGTCCGCGTGGTTTCTCCATCCCGCGGAAGCGATCCACGGCGACCTCGGCGCCATTCGCGAGGACGATGTGGTCCTCGCGCTGTCGCACAGCGGCGAGACCGACGAGCTGATCCGCGTGCTCGAGTCGATCCGCCGCATCGGCGCGCGGCTGATCGCGCTCACGGGCAGTCCGCAATCGACGCTCGCGCGCGCGGCCGACGTCACGCTCGACTGCAGCATCGCGGAAGAAGCGTGTCCGATGAACCTCGTGCCCACCGCGAGCACCACCGCCGCGCTCGCGATGGGGGACGCGCTCGCGATGACGCTCCTCGTCAAGAAGGGCTTCCGCGAAGAACAATTCGCCTCGCTCCATCCGGGGGGCAAACTGGGCCGCCGCCTGATGCGCGTCGAGAACGTGATGCACGGGGGCGACGCCGCGCCGCGCGTCGGCACCGGAACGCGAATGCCTGACGTGATCCACGAGATGTCCAGCAAGCGTCTCGGGATGACGTGCGTCATCGGCGATGACGGACGTCTCGCGGGCGTCTTCACGGACGGCGACCTCAGGCGGCTGATGATGAAGCGCCCGGCGGACGTCCTGAGGCTGACGGCCGGCGACGTGATGACGCCCAATCCCCTCACCGTACACCGCGACGTCCTCGCCGTCGAGGCGCTCCGGATCATGGAGACCCGCAAGATCACGTCGGTCATCGTCGTGGACGCGGACCGGAATCTCGACGGGGTGGTCCACCTCCACGATCTATGGCGTCTGACGCGGCCATGACGCCCGAGGCGATCCACGCGAAGCTCGCGGGCATCCGGCTGCTGCTCTTCGACGTCGACGGCGTCCTGACCGACGGCACGATCCTGCTGCACGGCGACGGGAGCGAGTCCAAGCAGTTCCACA
>QHWR01000002.1:12429-17653 GCA_003223835.1 Acidobacteriota bacterium
CTGTCGGGACGCCGATCGGAGGCGACCGCCCGCCGCGCCGCGCAGTTGTCGATCCCGATCGTGGTGCAGGGCTCGGACAACAAGCTCGCGGGCTACGAACAGATCCTGCGCGACCGATCGCTCGACGACCGGGAGGTCGCCTACATGGGGGACGACATCCTCGATCTCCCGGTGCTTCAGCGCGCGGGGTTCGGGGCGGCGCCGGCGGACGCGCCGGCGGAAATCCGGGAGCGCGTGGACTGGGTCAGCGCCGAACGCGGCGGACACGGCGCCGTTCGCGAGCTGATCGCGCTCGTGCTCCGCGCGCAGCGCCGCTGGGACGCGGCGGAGCGCGAGTATCTCGGCCAACCGTAATGCCACCCGTCGCGTTCATCGGCGTGCTGCTCGCGCTGCTGGCGGGACTCGCGATCGGCAAGGCGTGGGAGCGCTACAAGCTCCAGGACGGCCAATGGATCGACCGGCGACGCGCGCGCGAGTCGCCGCACTACATGCTCGGCCTCAACTTTCTCGTCGCGAACCAAATCGATCCGGCCATCGGCGAGCTGAGCAAGGCGGCGCATGCGGCGGGCGATCCGCTCGAGATCCATCTCATCCTCGGCAATCTCTTTCGCGAAAAAGGGCAGGTAGGACGCGCGATCCAGGAGCACCAGGCGCTCTTGCAGCGTCCGAATCTTCGGAAGCTGGAACATGCCAACGTCCTCCTGTGTCTGGGCCTCGATTACAAGCACGGCGGCTTCGTCGATCGCGCGCTGGAGGCGTTCACCGAAGTGCTGCGCCTCGACCCGCAGAATCAGTACGCGCTGTCGAACCTCGAGAAGATCTACGAAGAGCAGCACCAGTGGCACGACGCGTACGCCACGCGGGAGAAGCTGGCGCGCCTGTCGAGCGGCAGCGACGAGCCGCCGCGGCATCACGAGATTCTCGCGTTTCTCGAGAACGAGCTGGGGCAGGACGCCCTCAAGCGGAAGAACGACGCGGAAGCGGCGCGCCGGTTCGAGGCGGCCATCGATCTCGACGCGCGCAACACGCCCGCGTATCTGAATCTCGGCGACGTCCGGTTCTACGAGGGAAACGCCGCCGGCGCGGCGGCGGTCTGGGAAAAACTGATCGAGGCGTCACCGGACCGCGCCTACCTGGCGTTCTCGCGGCTGGAATCCGCGTATTCGACGATGGGCGCGGCGGAACGTTTTCCCGCGCTCTGCAAGCGGCTGATCGCGGCGAACCCGCAGGACTGGCGCGCCCGCCTCGCCCTCGCGCGTCACCTCTCGTCGAACGGCCGCGCGGCCGACGCGCTCGAGCTGCTGTTCGAGGCGCTCGTGCAGAACCCGCACGCGCTCGCGCTCCATCAGACGATCTGGCAGACGCTCTCCGCGCTCGACCTCCCCCGCCACCTGGTGAATCGCTACGTCGACATCACCCGCGGCGCGATCTTCTACCTCGATCCGCACATCTGCATCCGCTGCCGCTACCGCTCGACGGAGCTGCTCTGGCAGTGCCCGCACTGCCACGAGTGGAATACGTTCGTGGAGGAGAGGATTGCGCCAGCGAAAGAGGCGGAGACGTAACAATGCCAAATGCCAAATGCTAAATGTGTTCAATACTCACTCGGCATTCAGCATTCAGCATTCAGCATTCACCATTCACCATTCAGCATTCACCATTCAGCATTCACCATTCACCATTCAGCATTCGCATTCAGCATTCGGCATTCGGCATTCGCATTCGGCATTCGGCATTCGCATTCGGCATTCGGCATTCGGCATTCGCATTCGGCATTCAGCAATCAGCATTCAGCATTTCGTACGCCCTTCTCACCTGCGCGTCGGTATCGGCGTTCCCGCGGTCCGTCCAGATGACGATGTCGGCGCGCTTCACCTTCTCGCCGATCGGCCACTGCGCGGCGATGCGGGCGCGGGCGTCGGCGTGGGGCAGACCGTCGCGGGCGGCGATCCGGCGGAGCTGTTCCTCCGGCGCGCACGCGGCGACGACGACGCGGTCGAATTCGTGTTCCTGGCCGGTTTCGTAGACGAGCGGGATGTCCGCGATGGCGACGCGCGTTCCCGCGGGCTGATTCGCCGACCACTCGCGAATCCGCCGGTAGACCTCGGGATGGACGATCGCTTCGAGCGCCGCGCGGGCGCGCGTGTCCGCGAAGACAATCCGTCCGAGCGCGCCGCGATCGAGCGAGCCGTCCGCGGCGATGACGCCGCCGCCGAACCGGGCGGCCACCGCCGCGAGGCCCGGAGTTCCAGGCGCCACCGCGTCTCGCGCGAGACGATCCGCGTCGATCGCGGGCACACCCAGCTCGGCGAACCGGCGGAGGCAGTACGATTTTCCGGTCGCGATCCCGCCGGTCAATGCGATGCGGATCATGGGTGTCAGGAATACGCGCGACACGCGGCGTGCCCGCCGACCGCGCGCCAGGCGGCGTCATCGTTTGCGGAGCCGGAGTGAAGGGGTGCGAAGCCGCGGAGGCGGAGCAAATGATGACGCCGCCCAAGCGCGGCCGTGCGGGGCCGGATGGGTCGCGCATCGTGGTCTTGCACTAGAGGGCCCGCGCCTCCGCGGCCGCCAGCGTGTTCTTCAGCAGCATCGCAATCGTCAACGGTCCGACGCCGCCCGGAACCGGCGTGAGCGCTCCCGCGACGTCGGCAACCTTCGGATGGACGTCGCCGACCACCAGGGAACCGCGCTTCTCGAACGCCGCCAGCCGCGGCGACCCTGCTCCGTACAGCCGCTCGATGACGCCGCGATCGCTCACGGGCGTCGTCCCCACGTCGATCACGGTCGCGCCCGGCGCGACGAACGACGGCCCGACGAACGCGGGACGGCCGATCGCCGCGATCAGAATGTCGGCGCGCGCGGCAACGCCCGGCAGATCCGGCGTCTTCGAATGGCAGATCGTGACCGTCGCGTCGCGCTGCAGCAGCAGCATCGCCATGGGCTTGCCGACGATCTCGCTCCGGCCGATGACGACCGCGTGGCGCCCCGCGATCGCGATGCCGGATCGATCGAGAATCTCGATGACGCCGGAGGGCGTGCACGGCTTCAGGTGCGCGCGCCCCTGCACCAGCTTGCCGACGTTCACCGGGTGGAACCCGTCGACGTCCTTGTCCGGATCGATCGCGTCGAACACGCGCTGCGCGGCCCCCTTCCCCATCGCGGCGGGCAGCGGCGACTGGACGAGAATGCCGTCGTGGCGATCGCTCGCGTTGAGGCGGGCGACGAGCGCGAGCAGATCGTCGAGGGACGCCGTCGCGGGCAGGCGCTGCAGGTCCACCCAGAGCCCGGTGTCGTTCCCCGCCTTCACCTTGTTGCGGACGTAGACCTCGGAAGCCGGATTGTCGCCGACGAGGACGATCCCCAGGCCGGGTGGACGCCCCGCGCGGGCGGTGAACGCCTGCACACCCGGAAGCGCGGACGCGCGAATTTCCGCGGCGATCGCCTGTCCGTCGAGCAGCCGTGCGGTCATCGAAGCGCGGCCGGTCAGACACGCGTCTCGGCGAGCGCGGCGGCCTCGAGCTCGCGGAGGCTCGTCGCGCGCCCGAGCACGACGAGGTCGTCGCCGTCGCGCATGACGGTCTCGGGCGGCGGGTTGAATTCCATCTGGCCGTTGTTGCGCTGGATGCCGATGACGACGACCCCGAAGCGCTGGCGGAGGCCGGCCTCGATCAGGCTGCGCCCGGCGAGCGGCGAGCCCGGCCGGATGCGCACCTGCTCCATGTTCAACTCCAGGTTCTCGGACGTCGTCGCGAGCTGCACGAAGTCGACGACCGCAGGCCGGAGCGCCGTCTGCGCGAGCTGCTGCGCGCCGATGTGGTACGGCGAGATGACGCGGTCGGCTCCCGCGCGCCGAAGCTTCGTTTTGGCGTCCTCGGTCTCCGCGCGTCCGATGATGAAGATGTCCGGTTTCAGGAGGCGCGCGGTGAGGACCGCGTAGACGTTCTCCGCGTCGGTCCCGACGGCCGCGATGAAGCCCCGCGCCTTTCCGATCTGGACGCGCCGCAGCACGTCCTCGTCGCTGGCGTCCGCCTCGACGGCCAGGTAGTTCGCGTCGAGCGCGGCCTGCATGCGCTCCGCTTCGCGTTCGATGATGACGAAGGGGATCGACTGGCGCGCGAACTCCCGCGCGACGATCTGGCCGATGCGGCCGTAGCCGCAGACGATGAAGTGGTTGACGAGCGCGTCGAGCATGTGATTGTGGCGGCGGCGTTCCCAGCGATCGGCGAGCGTCCCCTCGACGATCAGCGTCATGAACAGCGTGAACGAGTAGAAGAACGTCCCGACGCCGCCCAGGATGATCGCGACCGTAAACACGCGGCCGGCGTGGGACAGCGGGTGGACTTCGCCGTACCCGACGGTCGTGATCGTGATGACCGTCATGTAGAAGGCGTCCCACGCGCTCCACCCCTCGATGAGGATGTAGCCTGCGGTTCCCCCCACCGTGACGGCGGCGATCAGCACCGCGATGAGCCGCCAGCCCGCCCACCAGGGTACTGGCCGCGCGCGGCCCTGCTGCAGACTCTTCGTCACCCGGTTCCGTCGCGCGCCGCTCCCGCCGCGCCCATCACACGCGCGGCGCCGCGGCGGCGGGCGCGCCCGTCATGCGCCGCAGAACCATCCCGATCGCAAGGAGAACGATTCCAATGCCGAGGATCGCAAGGCCGTACGTGTCCGCGATCTCCGCGGTGATGTGCATGCCAGCGTAGCCGAGCAGCGTGTCCAGCTCGCTCCACTTCGCCTGCACCTCGGTGGTCACACCCCAAGTCGTCAGGAACCCGAGAACCGCGATCGCCAGACCGTTGAACGTGACAAGCGCGCCGACGATCGTCGCCAGATTCGCGAACGCCTGCGCGCCCGTCCGCCGGGCGGCCTCCGTCCGATCGACGAGCGTGCTGTGCGTGCGGCCGTAGAACCAGTAAATCAACATCCCGACGTCGAGCCAGACGAGAAAACGGACCCACGTCATGACCGACAGGCTCAGCATCAGATACAGGCCGGAGAGCGCGCCGAGCACCGGCACGACGGGACCACCCGGGACCTTGAACGGACGCTTGGCCTCGGGCCGCTTCGCGCGCAGCACCGGAACCGCCACCGAGACGACCACGAAGGCAAACAACGTCCCGATGCTCGTCATCTCACCGAGGATCTGGATCGGCACGAAGCCCGCCACAATCGCCACCGCCACGCACGTGATGATCGTCGTGATGTACGGCGTGCGGAA
>QHWR01000002.1:17730-21157 GCA_003223835.1 Acidobacteriota bacterium
CATGAGCATGACGAGCAGCACGCTCGTGATCCCCGCTACCGCCCCCGCCGAGACGATGCCCGCGGCCCAGTCTTTGTGAATCACGGCCAGCGCGTAGCCGACCGGCGCGTTGAGGAACTGCGCGTCGCTCTTGTACTGGACGACCGGGAGGATGCCGCTCAGAATCGCCGCGACGATCAGATACAGCACCGTACAGATGATGAGGGAAGCGATGATGCCAATCGGCAGGTCGCGGCTCGGATTCTTGGCTTCCTCCGCGGTCGTGGAGACCGCGTCGAAACCAATGTAGGCGAAGAACACAATCGCCGCGCCTGTCTTGATACCCGGCCAGCCATAGGGCGCGAACGGCGACCAGTTCGCCGGGTTCACGTACCAGACGCCGACCAGAATGAAGAAGAGGACCGCGGCGAGCTTGATGAACACCATGGTCGCGTTGAACCGTGCGCTCTCGCGCACGCCGATCACGAGCAGCACCATGATGCCGAGGACGATGATGACGGCGGGCAGATTGAAGACGGCGCCGGGCGCGGCGGCGGGGGCGGCGGTCATCCAGACCGGCAGATGAATGCCAAAGCCCGCGAGGATCCGCTGGAAGTAGCCGCTCCACCCGACCGCGACGGTCATCGAGCCGACCGCGTACTCGAGGATCAGATCCCAGCCAATCATCCAGGCGAAGATCTCGCCGAGCGTGGCGTACGCGTAGGTGTAGGCGCTGCCGGCGATCGGGATCATCGCCGCGAACTCCGCATAGCACAACGCGGCGAAGCCGCAGGCCAGGCCCGCCAGCACGTACGAGAGCACGATGCCGGGGCCCGCCTGATTGGCCGCGGCGGTGCCCGTCAGCACGAAGATCCCGGTGCCGATGATGGCGCCGATGCCGAGCAGCGTCAGGTCGAGCGCCGTCAGCGTCCGCCTGAGGGACTTGCCCCCGTGCTCGACGTCGCCGACGAGCTGCTCGATCGATTTCGTCTTCAGGAGATTCGAATCCATTCAACCTCCGGACATGACAGGCGCCAGCCAGCCGGCTGCGGCGCATTATACATGCCCCTGTCGGGCCGTCTTCAGGTAGGCGCGGACGCGCGCGGCGGGGTCGTCTCCCTCGAGCAGATCGCTGATGACGGCCGCGCTCGCGGCGCCGGCGGCAAGAACGTCGGCGAAGCGCGCGAGCGTGATTACGCCAATCGCGACGACGGGACGTCCGTGCGAGGCGGCGTAGCGAATCAGCTCGAGACCGCGCGCGGTGTAGCCCGTGTCCTTCGTCACGGTCCCGTAGATCGGGCCCACCGCGATGTACGTCGCGTCGGTGAGCAGCGCCGCGTCCACCTGCGCCTCGTCGTGCGTGGAGACGCCGACGATGGCGTCCGCGCCGGCCGTCGCGCGCGCGCCCGCGACCGTCAGATCGTCCTGCCCGACGTGGACGCCGTCGGCGCCGCTCAGCCTCGCGACGTCGGCCCGGTCGTTGACGATCAGCTGCGCGCCCGCGGCATGCGCGCGCGAGACGAGGTCCTCCGCGAGCGCGAGGCGAGCGGCGCTCGACGCGGTTTTGTCACGAAGCTGCAGGAGACGCGCACCGCCGCCCAGCAGGGCGTCGACCAGCGCGCGCGGATCGATCCCTCGCGCGTCACAGAGCTGAACGTCGATGATGGCGTAAAGAGGAGAGAGGACCAACGACGAGCGACCAGCGCCCAGCGCCTAGACGGCCTCGGCGAGGCCGTTGCTCGCGGACTTCTTCTCGGGCGTGTAGCGTTCCATGAACGCGGTGCTGAGGCGGCCCGCGATGAAGTCCGGATCGGCGAGGAGCTTGAGGTGAAGCGGGATCGACGTCTTGATCCCCTCGATCACCGTCATCTCCAGCGTCCGCCGCATCCGCGCGATCGCTTCCTGCCGATCGCGGGCGTGCACGATGATCTTCGCGATGAGCGAGTCGTAGTACGGCGGCACCGTGCATTCGGAATGCGCGAACGTGTCCACGCGGACGCCGGGTCCGCCGGGCACGCTGAACGCGTGAATCGTTCCGGGCGACGGCGCGAACGTGTCCGGATCCTCCGCATTGATCCGGCATTCGATCGAGTGGCCGTTGAAGGTGACGTCCCCCTGCTTGAACGACAGCCGCTCTCCCGCGGCGATGCGGATCTGTTCCTTCACGATGTCCACGCCGGTGATGAACTCCGTCACCGGATGCTCCACCTGGATGCGGGTGTTGACCTCGAGGAAGAAGAAATTGCCCTTGTCGTCGAGGAGGAATTCGAACGTGCCGGCGTTGGTGTACTGCACGGCGCGCGCGGCGTCGACGACCGCGCTCCCGAGCTTGCGCCGCATCTTCTCGGTTACGGCGACCGACGGCGCCTCCTCGATCAGTTTCTGATGGCGGCGCTGGATCGAACACTCGCGTTCGCCGAGATGCACGACCGCGCCGTGATGATCGCCGAGCACCTGAAATTCGACGTGGCGCGGGTTCTCGACGTACTTCTCGAGATAGACGTCCCCCACGCCGAAGGCCGCCTCCGCCTCGCGCTGCGCCGTCTTGAGCGCCTTGCCCAGTTCCCCGACCGCGCGGATGACACGCATCCCGCGGCCGCCGCCGCCGGCGACGGCTTTAATAATGATGGGATAGCCGAGGTCCTTTCCGATCTTCTGCGCTTTCTCCTCGCTGTCCACGGGGCCGTCGCTGCCGGGCAGGATCGGCACGCCCGCCTTCTTCATCGCGCGCCGGGCCCGCGCCTTGTCGCCGAGCAGCCGGATCACGTTCGGCGACGGGCCGATGAAGCGGATGTGGCACGCCTCGCAGACTTCCGCGAGATACGCGCTCTCCGACAGGAAGCCGTATCCCGGGTGAATCGCGTCGGCGCCGGTGATCTCCGCCGCGCTGATGATCGCCGGCACGCTCAGATGTCCTCGTCGGCGAAGCGGACGTGCAGCGAGTTTTCGTCCGCCTCGGAATACACCGCGACCGTCCGGATCCCCAGCTCCCGGCACGCGCAGATCACGCGCAGCGCAATCTCGCCGCGATTTGCGATCAGAATCTTTTTGAACATGGTTTTCCGGGCCACGAACCGAGAACGGTGAACCAGACCGCGAACCCGCGAACGACGAACCACGAACCCCCGTTATCCCGTTTTGATCGCGAACAACCGCTCTCCGTACTGCACCGGGTTCCCATTCTCGACGTAGACGTTGACGATCTCGCCGTCGTACTCCGACGTGATCTCGTTCATCAACTTCATCGCCTCGATGATGCAGAGGACCTGATCCTTTTTCACGCGGTCGCCCACTTCCACGAACGCCGCCGCGCCGGGTTCCGACGACCGGTAGAACGTGCCGACGATCGGCGATTTGACGACGGCCAGCTCGACCGCCGTCGTGTCGGCGTCCTCGCTCGCAGCGGGCGGGGGCGCCGGGACATTCGCATTCGCGGGAGCCCACGCCG
>QHWR01000002.1:21194-24844 GCA_003223835.1 Acidobacteriota bacterium
CTTCCGGATGCGGACCTTCAGTCCATCCCGTTCGAGCTCGAACTCCGCGAGATCGTGCTCGCGCACCAGCTCCAGAATGCGTTCGAGATCGGCAAATTCCATCAATATTCAGACCCTCGCGCCCCCGCGCCGGCCGCGCGCATCAGCGACGGCGCCTCGGTGAGCCGCTCGCACCCGCCCGCCACCACGAGCACATCGTCCTCGATCCGGACGCCGCCGACGCCCGGCACGTACGCTCCCGGCTCGATAGTGAAGACCATCCCCGGCTCGATCGGGTCATCGGGGACGCCGGGGGTCTCGCGCGAAATGCGCGGCTCCTCGTGCACTTCCAGTCCGAGGCCGTGTCCGGTGCCGTGTCCGAACGCGTCCGCCAACCCACGCGCGGCCAGGACGCCGCGTGCCGCGGCGTCGATCGCGCTCGGGCGCACCCCCGGCCGGACCGTCTTGATCGCCGCCCGGTGCGCCGCGTCGACCGCGTCGTAGAGCCGCTCGAGGGCCGGCGACGGAACCCCAAGCTGAACAGTGCGAGTCAGATCCACGCAGTATCCGTCGTAGACGCCTCCAAAGTCCAGCACCACAGGGTCTCCGGCGGAGAGCACGCGAGGGCCCGGACGCGCGTGCGGGAGCGCGCTGGAAGCCGGCGCCGCGGATGGCCGCCTCCAGATCGGCGGCGATCTCGAGTTCCGTGCGGCCGTCGCGGACCAGATCGGCCACGTCCCGGGCGATCGTGGAGAGCCGCCGCCCGGCTTCGCGCAGCGTCTCCACTTCAACCGCATCCTTGATCATGCGAAGCCGCTCGACGATTCGTTCAGTCGGCACGAGAACCGGACATGGCACGTTCCGATCGAGTGGCAGCGGCGCGCCCGACGCGAGCCCCGCCGAGAGCGCGTTGAACCGTTTCACCGAGAGCCACGCCGCTTCGATGCCGATGCGCTGGGCGTTCGATTCCCGCAGGCGCGCGATGATCGCGTCGTCGTACGAGCGGTCCACCGCGTGCACCGTGACCACGCCGCGCGGCAGTCCCGCCGCGATATCCCCCGCCGCCGTCACGTAGCGAAAGTCCACGAGGAGCTGACAGGTCCGCTCGGTGATGACGAGGGCGCCCGCGGTTCCGATGAACCCGGTCAGATACCGGATGTTGGAAGGGTGCGTGACGAGGAGCGCGTCGATCCCGAGGCGGCGCATCTCGGCCCGCACGAGATCGTGACGGCGTGGAATGGAGGACGCGGAAATCGTCACGCCGGCCTCAGCGGCCGGACGCGGCCGGATTCTGTTGCGCTTGCCGGATGGCGGCGAGGAACGCCTCGAGCCGCTTCGTCGCGCCGTCGTTCCGCTCCGCCCGCGGCGCGGCGATCGGGCCGGCGGGCGGGTCCGGCGCCGGGCGCGACGGCGGAAGATTCCAGCCCGCGACGGTCGCGTGCGCCACGGAAGCCGCGGGCGCGATCTTGATGGCGCCTGCCGGCGCGGCCTGCGCCACGTCGCGCGTGATACGGCCGACGGTGTCCTCCAGCTCCGGATCGTGGCGCGCGATCTGGAGCGCGGATTTGAACTGCTCGAGCGCTTCCGGCAGCTCGCCGCGCCGGTGATGGATTTCCGCGAGGCCGCGGATCGCGGCGAGATTCTCTGGCGCGGCGCGAAGCACGAACGCCAGCTCCTCGCGCGCCGCATCGTACTCGTTCGTTTCGATGAGGGCGCGTCCGAGCGTGACGCGCGCGGAGAGGTACGACGGGTGCCGCTGCAGGCCGGTGCGGCAGGTGTCGATGGCGTCCTGATAGCGGCCGGCGCGCCGGTACTCCTCGGCGAGCGCCGCAAACGCAATCGACGCCGGGTCCGCCTGGACCCGGCGTCGAAGTTCTTCAATCCGTGGATTGTCCGCCATACCGTGTCGCGCTTCTATCGCGACATCAGGACACCGTGACGGTCTTCGTGATCGTGCTGGTCTGTCCCTGATTGTCCGTGACCGTCAATCGCACCGTGTAGGTCCCCGGTAATGCGTAGACGTGACTGGTTGTGACGCCACCCGCACCGCCGCCGTCGCCGAACGACCAACTATAAGTCGTAATCGTGCGACCTTGCGCCGCGCTGGAGGCTGAACCGTCAAAGTTAACCGGGTCGCCGGGCGGGGTCGTCGCCGTAGAGCGCGGGTTCGAGGGCGAGAACGTGAAGTCCGCCGTCGGCGCCCCGCTGCCTACAGTTATCGACTGCGTGGTCGTGGACGTCCGGCCGGCATCGTCGGTCACCGTGAGCACGACGATGTAGCTGCCCGCCGTGGTGTATGCGTGCGTCGTGGTGATGCCCGAGCCCGTCCTGCCGTCGCCGAAGTCCCAGTCGAACGCGACAAGCCGGCGACCGGCCGCCGCGGTGGACGTCGACGCGTTGAAGTTCACCTGCTGGCCGACGAGCGGCGCCGCGGGTGACACCACGAACGCCGCGGCCGGTTTCGCGCCGGCCCCGACGGTCACGCTCTGCGAGACGGAGTTCGTCCGCCCGATGCTGTCCGTGACCGTCAGGGTCACGATGAACGTGCCCGCGTTGTTGAACGAATGCGTCGTGGTGACGCCGGACCCACGGCCGCCGTCGCCGAAGTCCCACTGGAACGACACGATCGTGCCACCGGTCGACGTGCTCGACGATGCGTCGAAAAGGACGACCTGGTGGTCGGTTGGCGATCCGGGACTGAGCGTGAACTGCGGCACCAGCCCGGTTGGCGGCGGAATGATGATGCCCGGCGGCACGAGACGGAGGCTCGCCTGGCGCGACGTCTCGTTGGCGAAGTTCGTGCCGTTGGGCGTCACGAGAATGTCGACGATCGTGATGACGGACGCGCCCGCGGGCGCGGGAGGCGCGGTGTAGGTCAGGGTCGCGCGGCCGTTGGCATCGCTGACGACGTTCCGCGCCGACAGGGTCCCGAAGTCCGTGATGACGCCGCCGACGGCGATGTCGACGCGCATCGAGAGATTGCGCAGGGGCTGGCCGTTCGAATCGCGCGCGATGATCGTGACCAGCGACTGCGAACCGCCGTCCTGGTTAATGGTGTCGGGCGAGA
The DNA here is from genome assembly GCA_003223835.1 of Acidobacteriota bacterium. Taxonomy (GTDB): domain Bacteria; phylum Acidobacteriota; class Vicinamibacteria; order Vicinamibacterales; family 2-12-FULL-66-21; genus Gp6-AA38. The sequence continues at coordinate 24,241 of QHWR01000002.1, forward strand.
CCGTCACGGTGATCGACGTGGACATCTCGGACGGCCCCGTCAGCGACGGCGCGTCCTGGCTGTGCATCGTGCACGCGGGCAGGCTCAGGGCGATCACCGCGAGCGCCGCCGTCCAGGTTCTCGGTCGAGCCATATTGTTCTGCCGAAGCGATCCGGCCCTCGGTTGCATGAGTCGTCCCGTCCGCTCTCAGTCGGCGAAATTGCCGAACGCGACCTCGATGTTGCCCGACACGCTCGCCGAATGTCCGGTCTGGTCGTGCCCGTAGAACGTCACCTTGGCAATCGTCGTGATGATGATCGGGTTAGTGGCGAGCGCGGCAAGCGGCGCTTCCTGCTTGGACTGGTGCCGCACGAGCGTGAACGGGATGGACGCCGTGCCGCTGATCGTCGCGGTCATGACGCCGTCGAACGCGAACGGCACGTCGACGCCGGGGACGTTGTGTCCGTCGCTCCGCACGAACTCGACGTGGTACTGCTCGAGCGTGATGAAGTTGTTCGGCGTCGGCAGGTTGGGCGACACGGTGCCCCCCGGGTCCTTCATGACGAGCTGCAGCGTCACCTGGCCGAGGTCGTTGAAGAACGTCGCGGTCGGCGGCGTGCCGAC
>QHWR01000002.1:24855-25397 GCA_003223835.1 Acidobacteriota bacterium
CGCGAACGTGCCGGGCGTGCTGCCCGGCGCGGCCTGCAGCGATGTCACGATCAGATAGGAGGATCCCTGGCCCTCTCGGACCTGACTGCTGCAGGCCGCTACGGACATCGCCGCGGCCACGGCGATTACGAACCGGATGCGCGCTCCCCAGACGGCTTTCTGCGTCATATCGTCAACCCTTCGCCCGCTATCCCCTCAGGATGCGCGGCGTGATGAAGATCAACAGCTCGCCGCTCGAGTCAGTGATGCTTTCCTGCTTGAACAGCCAGCCGAGCAGCGGGATGCGATGCAGCATCGGCGTGTGGTTGTTCGCGCTCTGCTCCTGGCTCGTGAAGATGCCGCCGATGACCGTCGTCGCGCCGTCGTTCACCTGCACCCGCGTGTTGGCGCGCTGCGTGTTGACCGGCGGAATGCCGTTGACGGCCTTGCTGAAGTCCGCCGTCGCGTTCTCGACGGTGATCTGCATGATGACGGTGTTGGCGACGGTGATCTGCGGCGTCACCTTCAGCGACAGCACCGCGTCCTTGAAGGTGACCGACACG
>QHWR01000002.1:25417-38740 GCA_003223835.1 Acidobacteriota bacterium
CTTCCGCTTCGACGTTGTTCTGCGTCGTGAGGCGCGGCGTCGAGAGGATGCGGCCCTTGCCCGTGTTCTCGAGCGCGGTCAGCGCGACGTCGAGGTTGAACGCGCCGTTGACGGAGCCCAGCGCGAGCCCGATCGCGCTCGTCGCGCCGGCGGCGGGCAGGTTCACCGACGTGCCGGTGCCGCTATTCGGGTTCGCGCCGCGCGGGTCCGTCGGCGCGTTGTTCGTGCCGAGCGCGCCGCCGACCGAGATCGTGTTCGGGAACGCGAGCGGCGTCGTGTTGCCCAGCTCGGGGATCATCCGTCCGTTGAAGCCCCACTGGATGCCCAGCGCGCGCGCGAACGACCGCGTCGTCTGGACGATGCGGGCTTCGACTTCGACCTGGGGCTCGGCGCGATCCAGCGTCCCGATGAGGCTCGCGGCGGTCTGGATGCGGTCCGGCAGGTCGGTGATGATCAGCGTGTTCGTGCGCGCGTCCACCTGGATCTGGCCGCGCTGCGAGAGCGCCGACTTCGTGAGCAGCGGCGAGAGCGCGTCCGCGCGCGCATAGCTCAACGGGAACGTCTGCACCCGCAGCTCCCCCGCGAGCGCGCGTGCCTGCGAGAGCTTGGTGCGCTCCGCCTCTTCCTCGGCGAGCACGCCCAGCGGCGCGATGCGGACGATGGTGCCGTCCACCGTCCAGCCAAGCTTGTTGCCGCGCAGGATGATGTCGAGCGCCTGATCCCACGGCACGTCGTTCAGCACGATGTCCACGCGCCCCTGGACCTGCGGGTCGATCACCATGTTCAGCCCGCTGATCTCGGCAAACGTGCGGAGCACCGATCGCAGGTCGGCGTCCTGGAAATCCATGCTGATCGGATGACCCGTGTAGCGCCGCTCGCTGGTGCCGGGCGCCTGCATGTTGAGCGACGGATTCGCCGGCGTCGGCGTCTGAATCACCGTCGTCGGCGGCGTCGCGGGGGCCGGCGCTGGCGCCTGCGCGGGCGGCGGCGCCGGACGCTGCGGCGCTTCGGGCGTCGGTGCTTGCTCGGCTGCGCGGGTTTGCGGGGCGGGCGTCTGCGACGCGGGCGCCTGCGGCTTCGGCGTCGCGGCAGGCGGCGTCTTCTTCGGATCGGAGACGAGCTTCAGCGCCGAGATGGGGTCCGTACTGTCCGGCGGGATCAAGCCCGCGGCGTTCGCCATCGCCTGCTGCAGCGGGATGTCCGGCTCCGGCGCGTCGTCCTTCTCGGCTTTCGTCGTCGGCGCGACGAGCGCGGCGCCGCCTCCGTTCTGAAACACGATGGCGAGATCGCGTCCGCCGAGGCCGGCGCGCTCGACGTGATACGTCACGCCCGGGGCAATCTCCATGAACACCTGCGTGAGGAGCGGATCGCGGGCAACGGCGACGCGTACGCTCTTCACGAGCGGGCTGTCAACGCTCGACAGCGCCGGCGCGCGAGAGGTGAGCCCGGGGAACTCCATCAGCAGCCGCCGCGGCCGATCGTTCGCCTCCGCGAGGTTGCCGGCCTCGAGCCGGCCGTTGCCCGACAGCGTGATCGTCGTGCCCGCGCTCGTGTGCCGCGACTGCACGCGTTCGAGCGACGTCGCGCGCGGGAACGCGGCGTCGCCGGGCGCGGAGACCTCCCGCGGCTGCGGCCGCACCGCCATCGGCGTGCTGTCCATCGTGATCGGCGACGACGACGGCTCGAGGTCGACGCGGATCGTGTTGCGCGCGCTGTGAACTTTGTATGTCGCGGGAGACGTGAGCGCGACGCGCACACGCGCGAGCGCCTTGCCGTCGATCGCGGTGGCCTGCTCGAGCGTGACGTTCGCGATCGGCCCGCGTCGCGCGACGTCGCTGGCGACGTCGCCGACGGTGACGTTGCGCAAGTCCACGAGGACGGTCAGCGGATCCGGCCGGCTGACCGCGTAGGCGACCGGCTCGGTCGCTTCGATCAGCAGGGCCGCCGCGCGACCGCTCGACTGGGCCGACACGCCCACGAGCCGCACCGGCGCCGGCGCGGCAGTCAACACGAGGCCGCCGCCGGCCGCGGCGGCGATCACGCACGCTGTCACGAGCCGGCGTCCCGGCCGGAGCCGGAGCTTGAACGCGGTCATTACTTGACCTCCGCACGGATCGTCTTGCGCACCTCGCGCTGCTTCACGAGCGAGAGCGGGTCGTTGACGTCCTGCGAGAACACGATCGCGTCCTGCGTAATGGATTTCACGACGCCGTCCATCAGGCGATCGGTCGGGTGGACGATATAGGTCTTGCTGTCGGCCCCCTGGATGATTCCGATGAATCCCCCTTTGTCCCGCAGGATCCCTTTCACCGTAAGCTCGCCGACGAGCAGCCCGGCGACGCCGGGCGGCCGGCTCGCCATGTTCGGGTGGGCTTCGGCGCCGCGCGTGAGCAGGCTCACGAATGGATCGCGACGCCCGCTCGGATCGTACGAATACCCGCCTGCCGGGGTCGGGGGCGGCGGCTGTCCGCCGGCAGGCGGCGCGCCGGCGGGCGGCGCGGGCGCCGGCTGCGCCGGCGGCTGAGCGCCCTGCTCGACCGCTTCCTTCCCACCGGGCTGATTGCCCGTCGTCTGCGCCGTGTTGACCTTCTGCGCTGCGTCCTTCGCCGCTGCAATCGGCGCCGGCAGCTTCGGCGTCTGTGGCTCCGCCGCTCCGGCGCCGGCCCACGCGATCGTCAGCAGGAACACGGTGATCACCATGGCTACCGTCCCGCGCCGCGGCCGCGGCCGGTCGGTTTCGCTTCCTGCAACACGAACGTCGTCGCGTTGAGGTCGGCGTAGATCGTCGCGTTCGGCTCCGCCTGCGCGCGCGCGCGAATCGCGACTTCGCTGACGTTGATGATCCGCGGGAACTTGCTGATGCGATCGAAGAACAGCCCGAGGTTGTGGTACGTGCCCTCGGCGACGAGGTGGTACGGCACTTCCTGATAGAGCGGCTGCTGTTTCTGCGGCAGCGGCGTGAAGCGCAGGATCGACAGGTTCGACTGCGTCGCGAGGGCCTGCAGGCGGCGCAGTATGTCGGCGACGTCCTTCTGCTCCGGCAGCACCTGCCGCAGGCTGTCGAGACGATGCTCGAGCTCGGCGACCTGTCCCTGGAATTCCGGCAGGCGCCGCGCGGTGATGACGCCCTTGTTGATGTCGGCGCGCAGCGCGTTCAAATGCGTCTGGCGCAGCGCGATTTCCGACTGCACGTCCGAAACATAGAAGTTCCAGAACCCGAATACGGCGCCGCCGCACACGAGGACGAACGCGAGGAGCTGTCCCCACCACGGTAATTTGGTCAGCGAAAGTTCCATGTCTCCTGCTGCTATCGGTGGCGTCCGGCAGCGCGTTCAATGCGCCGCCGGCGGCACCGCCCCACGGCCGCCGCGTCCTGCGGGACCGACCGGCGCTGCGTCCGGATTGTTGTACCAGGCCCTGATCGTGAACCGCACGAGCTCGGTCGTCTGCGGATTCGGTTCCACCGCGCTGTCGAGAATCTCCACCGGCCGCTTGAACCAGGTCGTGCTCTCCAGGTTCGCGACGAAATCGGTCAGCGACGAGAGCGACGTCGCCCGCCCGTCGATCGTGAATTCGTCGCCGTGCTGCGTGAGCGTGACGAGCCACAGCCGATCCGGCAGGCTCTTGCTGATCTCGTCGAGCACGTGCACGGGGGCGGTCTGCCCGTGACGAAGCTGTTCGATCAGCGAGACGCGCTGCTGGAGCTGCGCCTTCCGCGCCTCGAACTTCTGGAAATCCGTCAGGACGGAGCGAAGCTTCTGCGTTTCGCGTTCGGCGCTCGCGATGTCCGCGTCGAGGCGCGACGACTCCATGCGCAGCGACCAGAACCACCAGCCGATCACGAGCACGGTGGACAGCAGGATCAAAGCCGCGCCGATCGTGACGCGCTGCGCGGCGGAGATGGCGGCGCCGCCGCCGGTGGCCGCGGCGCGGGCGCGCTTCGGCCGCTCGCGTTCGACCGCGAGAAGGTTGATGCGGATCATCGGTCCCCCGCCCGCCGCAGCGCGAGCCCGACGGCGACGGCGACCGTCGGCGCGATCTGGGCCGGCGAGTCCACCTGAAACCGCTTGCTGTCGAAGGCCACGCGCTTGAACGGATCGAAGGGCTCCACCGGCGCCTCGAACCGATCCGCGAGCATCTCCGTGAACCCTTCCGCCCGCGACGCGCCGCCGCTCAGCATGATCCGATCGATCCGATCGGACGACGCCGTGGCCTTGAAGAAGTCGAACGTCTTCTGGATCTCCAGCATGACGTTCTCGGTCACCGCGCGCAGCACCGGCCGCGCATCGTCGTACGACGATCCGTCAACGAGCTCGCCGCGCTTGAGCAGATCCGCGCTCTCGAACGGCAGGTTCAGCTCGCGCTGCAACGCTTCGGTATAGGCGTTGCCGCCGATGGAAATGTCGCGGGTGAAGACGGATTGATCGCCCTGAAGGATATTGATGTTGGTCGCGCTCGCGCCCGCATTGAGCAGCACGACCACGGCGCTCGGCTCGATTCCGTAATTGATCTCGTACGCGTTCTGCAGCGCGAAGGCGTCGACGTCGACGACGACCGCCGCGCGGCCCGCCTGCGCGATCACGCCCGTGTAGTCGGCGATCTTCTCTTTCTTCGCCGCCACGAGGAGGACGTCCATCGTGCTCTTGCCGCCGGCGGCGTCCCCTTTGTCGAGAATCTGGTAGTCGAGGTTGACGTCCTGGATATCGAACGGGATGTACTGCTCCGCCTCCCAGTAGATCGACTCGGCGAGCTCCGCCTCCGTCATCACCGGCAGCGTGATCTTCTTGACGATGACGGCGTTTCCCGAGAGCGAGGCGGCGACGTCCTTGGTCTTGATGCTGCGGCCGTCGAACAGGCGGCGGATGGCGTCGGCGACGGCGGCGGCGTCGATGATCGCGCCGTCGACGATGCTGTCAGGGGGCACCGGCTCGCTGCCGAAATTCGTGACCCTGTAGCTCTTGCCGGCCTGTTTCAACTCGACCGCCTTGACGGCGCTCGAACCGATGTCCAGACCGACCAGCGATTTCGCTCTGCGAAACACCGCGGTATCCTATCCTGCGAATTGCTCGCAACTGATTGTCCGGAAAGGCGGATTACGCTAGCAAAGCCGCGCCTGGGCGTCAATTCAACACACCCGGTCCGCCAGATCAGCCTATGTATCGGCACAAGCCCGGGGGCAAGTCGAGTGCCACGACGAGCTGGCGATCAAATTCGGCAGAACTGCGCAAAAGTGGGATCAGACGGGCGTTTCTGAATCCTCTTCACACGACAAAACTGTACGTCGAACACAAAACTGTGATCGTGTCGACGGACCGCGCGCTTTGGAGGATGTGGCGCGCGAGAGACGTGGCGTCTCGCACCACGTGTGCGCTGAGCCGCGCGCGCCTTGACTTCGCCGCTAATTGCACGTATCCTCTTGGTTTGCCGTCCTTTGACAGTGGCTGACCGCCTGCGCGTGCTCCGGCGAGTCGGGCCGACAGTTTCAGCGAAGGCCGAAAGGGATCTCATGCGTTCGTTTGTCCCCACTGCCGGCAGTGTGGAGCGGCAGTGGCATGTCATCGATGCCGAGGGGCAGGTCCTGGGACGCGTCGCGACCGAAGCGGCGCGGCTCCTGCAGGGCAAGCACAAGGCGTTGTACACGCCGCACCTCGACACGGGCGACCACGTCGTCGTCGTCAATGCGACGAAGGTCCGGCTCACGGGCCGCAAGGAAGACCAGAAGGTCTACCGGTACCATAGCGGGTACGAAGGCGGGTTGCGCGAAGAGCGCGCGAGAGACGTCCGCGCGAAGCAGCCGGTCCGCATCGTGGAAGAAGCGGTGCGCGGCATGCTGCCCAAGACGAAGCTGGGCGACGCGATGTGGCGCAAGCTGAAGGTGTACGCCGGCGGCGAGCATCCGCACGCCGCGCAGCGGCCCAGGGCGCTGGCCTTGAAAGACAAGAAGAAGAAGACGAAAAAGATCACACGCGAGGTCGCATAAGTCGTGGCAGCCGCTATTCAGTATTACGGCACCGGGCGCCGCAAGACATCGACGGCGCGGGTTTTTCTCAGACCGGGCTCCGGCGGCATGACGATCAATCGGAAGCCGGTCGAAGTCGCGTTCCCCACCGAAGCGCTCCGCACCCAGATCAAGCAGCCGCTGCTCGTCACCGAAACGGCCGATAAGTTCGACGTGCTCGCGACGATCGCGGGCGGCGGGATCGCGGGGCAGGCGGGGGCGCTCAGGCTCGGCATCGCGCGCGCGCTCGTCGAATACAACATCGAGCTGCGGCAGCGGCTCAAGAAAGCCGGGTTCCTGACGCGCGACGCGCGGATCAAGGAGCGCAAGAAGTACGGGCAGAAGGGGGCGCGCAAGCGCTTCCAGTTCAGCAAACGGTAATTGGAGGGAGCTTGAGCGGCATCGCGTTGAAGGATTTGCTCGAAGCCGGCGTGCACTTCGGCCACCAGACGAAGCGCTGGAACCCGAAGATGAAGGCGTACATCTTTGGAGAGCGGAACGGGATCTACATCATCGACCTGGCCAAGACCGCGAAACTGTTTCGCGACGCGGAGGAGTTCGTCACGAACCTGGCGGCCGACGGCCGGACGGTTCTGTTCGTGGGCACGAAGCGCCAGGCGCAGGACGCGATCGCCGAAGAGGCGCTGCGCTGCGGAATGTTCTTCGTCAACCAGCGGTGGCTCGGCGGGCTTCTGACGAACTTCACGACGATCCAGCGCAGCCTCGCGCGGCTCCGCGAGCTCGAAGCCATGGAGACCGACGGCCGGTACGAAACGCTCTCGAAGAAAGAGATCGCGCAGCTCGAGAAGGAGAAGCGCAAGCTCCAGAAGAACCTCGAGGGCATTCGCAGCATGTCGCGGCTGCCCGACGCGCTCTTCGTGGTGGACACGCGGAAGGAAAAGATCGCGGTGGACGAGGCGCGCAAGCTGAAGATCCCCGTCATCGGCGTGGTCGACACCAACTGCGATCCCGACGAAGTCGATTTCGTGATCCCGGGGAACGACGACGCGCTGCGCGCCATCCGGCTCTTCGCGTCGAAGATCGCCGACGCCGTGCTCGGCGGACGCGGCGTCCGGGAATCGGCGCACGCCGAAGAGACGGCGGCGGCCGACGGCGAAGACCGCGCGCGCCGCGCCCGCGCGGTCCGGCAGGCGCGCTCCGAACAGGCCACGTCGCCCGCATCGGTGTAATCGCAACGAATCGTTTTGGCGGCGCCGGCCATCGATTCAGAGGCCGGCGTTTTTGCGTACGGACGAAGTCAATGCCCAACGCCAAAAGAGCGCTGGTCGCAGCGGCATCCCGGAATTCGTGCGCTGTTGGCATTCGGCATTGAGCATTTCGCATTATCAGGAGACGGTGAAGCGATGGCAGCCACCATTACGGCAGATCAGGTGAAGAAGCTCCGCGACGTGACGGGCGCGGGGATGATGGAGTGCAAGGCCGCGCTGACCGAGGCCAGCGGCAACATCGACGAGGCGACGACGATCCTGCGCAAGCGTGGGCTCGCGCAGGCGGCGAAGAAAGCGGGACGCTCGACGTCGGAAGGGCTGATCGGCCACTACATCCACATGGGCGGCAAGATCGGCGTCCTCGTGGAGGTGAACTGCGAGTCCGACTTCGTGGCGCGGACCGACCACTTCCAGGGGCTCGTCAAGGAGCTCGCGATGCACATCGCGGCGGCCAACCCGCAGTACATCCGCCGCGAGGACGTGCCGGCCGACGTGCTGGACCGCGAGCGCAGCATCTACAAGGCGCAGCTCGAGGGGCAGAACAAACCGGCGCAGGTGATCGACAAGATCGTCGACGGCAAGTTGAACAGCTTCTACGAGCAGTTCTGCCTGCTCGACCAGCCGTCGATCCGCGACCCGAAGAAGACGATCGGCGACCTCGTCAAGGAAGGGATCGCGAAACTCGGCGAGAACATCGCCGTGACGCGGTTCGTGCGCATGAAGGTCGGCGAAACGGCGTAACGGCTATAATCGGCGGGATATGTCAGCGCCCGTATTCCAGCGCGTCCTCCTGAAACTCTCGGGGGAGGCCATGATGGGAGAACAGGCGTTCGGCATCGATCCCGCCGTCACGACCCAGATCGCCCGCGAAATCGGCGAAATCCAGCAGCTCGGCGTGCAAACGGCCGTCGTCATCGGCGGCGGCAATCTGTTCCGCGGGCTCGCGGCGAGCGCGCGCGGCATGGACCGCGCGACCGCCGATTACATGGGCATGCTCGCGACCGTCATCAACGCGCTCGCGCTGCAGGACGCGCTCGAGCACCTCGGCGTCCTGACGCGCGTCGCCACCGCGATCGAGATGCGCGCCGTCGCCGAGCCGTTCATCCGCCGCCGCGCCGTCCGCCACCTCGAAAAAGGACGCGTCGTCGTCTTCGCCGCCGGCACCGGCAACCCCTACTTCACGACCGACACGGCCGCCGCGCTGCGCGCGATGGAAATGCGCGCGGACGTCATCCTCAAGGGCACCAAGGTGGACGGTATCTACACCGCCGACCCGATGCTCCACCCTTCCGCGACGAAATACGATTCCATCTCGTATCTGAAGGTGCTGGAGCAGGGACTCAAGGTGATGGACGCGACCGCCATCTCGTTGTGCATGGACAACCGCCTCCCCATCGTCGTCTTCAACCTCCGTCAGCCGGGAAACCTGCGGCGCGTCATCTGCGGCGAGCCGGTGGGCACGACGGTCAAGCCGGACTAGCAAACAAATTGGTGAATTGGTGAATTGGTGAATCATCTGTGAGTCGATGAATCTATGGACGCCAACGATCTCAAGAGTGTGTATGCGGAAGTCAAAAAGCGGATGGACGGACACATCGAGCACGTGCGTCGCGAGCTGGCGGGCGTTCGGACCGGGCGCGCGTCGGTGAACATCCTCGACACCGTCCACGTCGAGGCGTACGGCGCGCAGATGCCGCTCAACCAGGTCGCCTCGCTGTCGGTCCCCGAGCCGACGATCATCGTCGCGCAGCCGTTCGACCATTCGCTGATGGGCGCCGTCGAGAAGGCGATCCGCGCCGCCAATCTTGGGTTGAATCCGACGAACGACGGAAAAGTCGTCCGCATCCCGATCCCGCCGCTGACCGACGAACGCCGCAAGGAACTGTCGAAGCTGGTGCACAAGTACGCGGAAGAAGGGCGCAACGGCATCCGTCAGGTGAGACGCGACGCGAACGAACGTCTGAAGAAGCTGCTGAAGGACCACAAGATCTCCGAGGACGACGAGCGCCGCGGCCTCGACGAAGTGCAGAAGATCACCGACCAGCACATCACGACGGTCGACGACGTCCAGAAGAAGAAGGACGGCGAGCTGTTGGGGAAGTAATCGAACGGCCGATCCCCAATCCGGCGATCGCGAATCGCGAATTCGTGAATCGTCACGCGCCAATCGACAATCGCCGATGTCCTTCTTCTCCCATCTCGAATGCAGCGTGCCCTGCGGCGCCGGTCCCTACGATCCCCGCCGCGAGCAGCACCTGTGCACCTGCGGCGCTCCCCTCCTCGCCCGGTATGACCTGAAGGCGGCGCGGGCGTGGCGCCGCGAGTCGCTCGCGGCCCGCGAGCCGACGATGTGGCGGTACCGCGAGATGATGCCGCTCTTCGACGGCGAGACGCCGCTGACGCTCGGCGAGGGGTGGACGCCGCTGATCCACGCCGTCCGTCTCGGCCGCGACCTCGGGCTGTCGCGGCTCTTCGTCAAGGACGAATCGCTCAACCCCACGAATTCCTTCAAGGCGCGCGGCCTCGCCGCCGCGGTGACCAGGGCGGCGTCGCTCGGCGCGAAGACGCTGTCGGTCCCTTCCGCCGGCAACGCCGCGAACGCGATGGCGGCGTACGCGGCCGCCGCGGGGATCGACGCCCAGGTCTTCATGCCGAAAGACGTCAAGGTCCCGTTCATCCGCGAGTGCGAGCTGTACGGCGCGAACGTCACGCTCGTGGACGGCCTCATCACGGATGCCGGCCGCATTGCCGCGGAAACCGGCAAGCCGCTCGGCTGGTACGACGTGTCAACGCTCAAAGAGCCGTACCGCATCGAGGGCAAGAAGACGATGGGCTACGAGCTGGGCGAGCAGCTCGCGTGGGAGTTCCCCGACTGGATCATTTATCCGACGGGCGGCGGGACCGGCATGGTCGGGATGTGGAAGGCCTTCGAGGAGATGGAGGCGATCGGCTGGAAGACGCCGGGGAGGCGGCCCAGGATGGTCTCCGTCCAGGCCGAACACTGCGCGCCGATCGTGCGCGCGTTCGACGAAGGCAAAGAGCGGTCGGAGCTGTTTCCGGACGCGCGGACGATCGCGGACGGCTTGCGCGTGCCGAAGGCGATCGGCGACTTTCTCGTCCTGCGCGCCGTGCGCGAGAGCCGCGGCACCGCGCTTGCCGTCAGCGACGCCGACATGGTCCGCGGCATGCGGGACCTCGGCGCGATCGAAGGGATCAGCGCCGCGCCCGAAGGCGGCGCCGCGCTTCACGCCGCGCGGATGCTCGCAGACCGCGGCGCCATCAAGCGCGACGACACGGTCGTCGTCTTCAACACGGGCGGGGCGCTCAAGTACCTCGACGTACTGTCAATGTCAAATGCTGAATGCTGAATGCTAAATGCCAAAAACGCGCTCTTCGGCCAGCGCCATGCCCGTCAATCTCCGAGCGATATTCCCATCGCGCGCGCGGTTCGCACGACGTCGAAATCCGGAGGGACCGTCCGCGTGCGGCCGACCACCTTCTCCAGCGGCACGGCGACGATATCGGGCGGCTGGACGGCGACCATGTGGCCGAACCGTCCTTCCAGCACCAGCTCCACGGCGCGCGCGCCGAAGCGCGTGGCGAGCAGCCGATCGTGACTGGTCGGCGCGCCGCCCCTCTGCAGATGGCCGAGGACGACGCTGCGGCACTCCTTCCCGGTGAGCCGCTCGAGTTCCGCCGACACCACGCCGGCGACGCCGCCGAGGCGCTCGACGTACCCGGCGCGGGCCTCCCGAAGCACCGTGCGCCGGCCGCCGATCGGTTTCGCGCCTTCCGCCGCGACGACGATGCTGAAGCGCGCGCCGAACTGGTCTCGCGCGCGGATTCGTGCGGCGACCTTCTCCAGGTCGAACGGGATCTCCGGAATGAGAATGACGTCCGCTCCGCCGGCGACGCCGGCGTAGAGCGCAATCCATCCGGCGTACCGGCCCATCACCTCCACGACGATCACGCGGTGGTGCGCCTCCGCCGTCGTGTGCAGCCGATCGATCGCCTCGGTCGCGAAGCTCACAGCGGTGTCGAAGCCGAACGTGTTCGTCGTCTCGACGATGTCGTTGTCGATCGTTTTCGGCACGCCGACGATGGGAACGCCGCGCTTCCAGAATTCGTGCGCGATCCCGAGCGTGCCGTCGCCGCCGATGACGATGAGCGCGTCGAGCGCCAGCTCGCGAAACGTCTCGAGGCACCGCGCGGAATAGTCGCGCGTGCCGCCGTTCGTCAGGACGGGGTACGCGAAGGGATTGCCGCGATTGGTCGTCCCGAGGATCGTGCCGCCGATCCGCAGGATGCCGGTAACGTCTTTGGGCTCGAGCTTCCGCCAGCGGCCGCGCTCGATCAACCCGTCGAAGCTGTCCTCGAGGCCGATCACTTCGCCGTTGCTGTTGCTCGCGGATTTGACGACGGCGCGGATGACGGCGTTCAGGCCCGGCGCATCGCCGCCGCCCGTCAGCACCCCGATGCGACGCATCGACGGAGTATAGCGAATGACCGCGAATGCTGAATGCCGAGTGCTGAATGCTGATTGCTTTGCATGCTGAATGCGGCGGACGATCTCGAGAACGTGGATTGCCGGCTCGCGAGTTCGCGTGGTACAATGTCCGTTCGTGCCGACGCGCGGCGCCCTGCCGTGCGGCGCCGGCACGCACATCCTCGACAGTGGGCGGCTAGCTCAGTTGGGAGAGCGCCGCGTTCGCAACGCGGAGGTCGGGAGTTCGAGCCTCCTGCCGTCCACCAACCTTCGCTCTCCAATCGACATGCGAAGGTTGTCCGCCATAGCGTCGCGAAGCGACGCGACGGCGGACCGACTCTGTCGGAGTGCGAGCTTCGGCTGGCAAGCCAGCGCGCTCGGGACACGAGCTTCGGCTCGGCAAGCCAGCGAGCCGTGAATCACCGCGAAGGCTGCCCACCGTTTGCCAGATGATGGCGCGGTCCACGCCGAAATACTCGTGAATCAGAATGTTTCGCATCGCGGCGACATCAGTCCACGGAACACCTTCCGGTAGATTCGGCCGATCTGCCAAAAGGAGCTCCCCAAGCTGTCGCTGCAGGCGGGCGAACTGGAAGAGTCCGATCGGTCGATTGAATTCGACGAGCAGATCGACGTCGCTGTCGTCTCGTCCTTCATCGCGCGCGAACGAGCCGACAAGCGACAGACGATCGACGCCAAATTCCTGTAGAAGCTCGCGGTTCTCGCGCAGCGTCTTCAGAATCCCTTCCCGCTGGAGCGCCCGATTTGTCCTCATCGCATCATCCTAACGCGGCCGACCGCGCCGGATCAGCCCGTCCGGCGCCGCGTTCGCAACGCGGAGGTCGGAAAGAACCTGCGCGGGTTCTGACCGCTTCGGGCACCCCGGTTGCACCATGACGGCGAGAGCGTGTCGATGGGAAGGTCGTTGCCCCGAAAGGGCAGAAAAGCAGGCGCGATGATGAAACAGCATATCGTTGGGGTCGCCTGCGCGGTTCTGCTGTTCGGTCACGTCTCCGCTGCTCATGCTGACCCAATCACGATCACGTCAGGACTGATCGGCGTCGAGTTTGGTGAAGAAGTCAGTGCCACCCTCAACTCGAGCGCGTTCGCGCTCTTCTTGATCAGCAAATCGGACACATTTCACATGCCAGGCGTGTCCGACTTCCAGGCGGGTGACGTCTTTCAACCAGGCCAGATCATCGACCTCAGCGCGGTCGTCAACGGCGCCTTCAAGGAAAATCGTCTGGGCGGAGGAACGATCCCGCTTTTCCTGAATCTGACCGCCGTTCCAGTGCGTGTGCCGACGACCGCGAGCTGGACGACCCTCCGCACGGCATTCACGATGACCGGCACCGTTGCGGGCGACGACGTCGTCGGCGTCGGTTCTTTGATTGTGGACCGCGTTGAAGAGAGCGCGGATTTCGTCTTCTCGTCTTCCAGTTCGTCGCCGACACCTGAACCCGCTTCCCTGATCCTGCTCGGCACCGGGATCGCCGGCGCGATCGCTCGACGGTTCAAATTCCTGTAGGCCGGCGGCTTCTGCTTGCCGCGCTCACCGGTGCTTTGAGTCGCCCACCCGTTTCGCGTCGGCGAGTTGCGTTCCGGCTTCG
>QHWR01000298.1 GCA_003223835.1 Acidobacteriota bacterium
AGGAACTGCATCGCGCGATCGCGGCCGAGGTCGGTGAGCGCGTAGCGATATCCGGCGTTGCCGGCGCCCGAAGCGCCCCGGACCTCGGCGAGCTTTTCGACGCGCGCGTGCTGCACGAGCGCGTCGAGCACGGAGAACGGCAGCCGCAACCGCTCGGCGAGCTGCGTCCCGCTCGCCTCGCCGGCGACGAGGGTCTTCAGCAGGAGCTGCGCCAGCATATCGGGGTGCAGTCCGGTTTCCTGCAGCGTGGACGGCGGAGCGCCGGGCTCCGGCCCGCCGCCCTTCATCGCGCTGGCGAAATTGACCACGTTCATAACGTAATGCCTTTACAGGTTCACGGTTCGTCGCTCGTCCGCGTGCCCATTTGAACCGGGCACCGGTGAACTCGTGGACCCGTGAACCGGTGAGTCTTCGACGATCTCGAACAGAATCCGGTGGCCAAGCTCGGTGCCCGACTTGTCGACGGTGCCGGCGGCCAGCTCCAGGACGCCGGCGGTACCGCGGCGCGGCAGCCGGATCCGCCAGGGCCGCAGCGAACGGACGCGGTCGATGCCGACGCCGCTTTCGTCGAGCGCGAGCACGTCGATCGGAAAACGCATGCCCCACGTGTGCACGCCACGGCTGGGCACGATCCACAGCGCTTCCCCCGGCTCCAGCCCGCTCTTCGAGAGCAACCCGACCGCCCGTTCCGCCCGCGTCGCCGCCACGCCGACGCGATCCGCCACAACCGTGTTGGTGCTCGTGTTCCGCGCGATGAGACGTTTCATGTCGGCTACCGGCTATCAGCTACCAGCGTCCCGCCAGCTAACCCGCTTCCAGCTATCAGCCCACACGTTCCGGCTTCAACATCCAGCGCGGCGCGATCTGCTTCCTGTTGTCAGCTGGCAGCTGGAAGCTCGGAACTGGAAGCTATTTCGCGTTCTCAATCATCGGGAAGAGCACCTGCACGAATCGGATGGCGGCCGGGCCGATCGTGACGACCCAGATCGCCGGGAAAATGCACAGCACGAGCGGGAACACCATCTTGACGCCCGTCTTCGCGGCCGCTTCTTCGGCGCGCTGACGCCGTTTGGTCCGCAGCGTGTCCGAATAGACGCGCAGCGACTGCGCGACGCTGGTCCCGAACTTGTCCGTTTGAATCAGCATCGTCACGAGCGAGCTGAGGTCGTCCACGCCCGTGCGGTCCGCCAGATTGCGCAGCGCCTCGGACCGCGGCTTGCCGGCGCGCAGCTCGAGGTTGATCAGGCGCAGTTCGTCCGACAGTTCCGGGTACGCGAAGGCCAGCTCCTGGCCGACGCGCGACAGCGCCTGGTCGAGGCCGAGGCCCGCTTCCACGCTGACGACCAGCAGGTCCAGCATGTCGGCGAGCGACAGCCGGATGCGGTGCGAGCGGCGCTTCGCCAGTCGCGCGAGCACGATGCCGGGCAGCAGGTAGCCGAGCCCCAGGCCGCCGAGCGCCAGCGTGATATTGGGCCGCGTGAAGATCGACGTCGCGAACACGGCGAAGAGCGCGAGCGCGAACGCCACCCGGACGCCGAAGAAGATCGTCAGCGCCTCTTCGCGCCGGAAACCGGCCTGCACGAGGCGCAACCGCAGTGTGCCGAGTTCCTTTGCCGACTTCGGGGCGCGCTCGCCGAGCCGTTTCAGCGCCGCCAGGAGCGACTGCAGCCGCGGTCTGTCCTCTCCTTCCCGCCCGACCGTCAGCTCCTCGAGGCGCCGATCGATCGCGATCGCTTTCGACGGCATGAGCGCGTACGCGGCGGCCGCCACGATCGCGGACCCGAGGACGAACGCCAGAAGCGGCAACATCACGCTACACCTCGATCTTGATGACCTGCTTGATCCAGATATATCCGACGAACTGCATCACCGCCGCGGAGGCGAGCATGACGTGGCCCATGTGCTCGCGGAAGAGCAGCTGCATGTGATCGGGGTTGATGAACATCAGCGCGATCGCAAGGAACGCCGGCAGCGCCAGCAGGACGTAGCCGGTGAGGCGCCCGTGCGCCGTATAGACGCGGACCTGCCGCAGAATCTTGAAGCGCTCGCGCACGACGTGCGCGAGGTTCTCGAGAATTTCCGACAGGTTGCCGCCCGTTTCACGCTGAATGAGCACGGCCGTCGAGAAGAAGCGCACGTCGAGGATCGGAATCCGCTCCGTCAGGTTCTGCAGCGCGTCCTTGAGCGGGAGGCCGAAGTTCTGCTCGTCGAACGTCTTTCGGAACTCGGGCCCGACCGGCTCCTGCATCTCGTCGGCCGCCATCTTGAGGCCCGTCGCGAAGGCATGGCCGGCCTTCAGCGCGCGCGCGATCAGGTCGAGCGCTTCGGGGAACAGCTCCTCGAACGCGTTCAGGCGCCGGCGCCGCTTGATCCTGAGCACCACGAACGGCACCGCAAACCCGATCGCGAAGCCGATCGGCATGGCGAACGGCGAGCGGAGCGCCATCGTGAACAGCATCGCGACGAGGCCGCCGACGCCGAGCGCGATGAGGACGAGGCCGCTCAGGCTGATCTTCGCGCCCGATTGCTGGACCCAGGCCGCAAGCGTCACGCCGCGCGCCGTGCCTCCCACGAGCTTGTCGAGCGCGGGCAGCGGGCCTTCGTGGGTATCCTTCACCAGTCCGGCGCCGGCGTCGTCTTTGTCGTCGGCCGGCTTCGACATCTCGAGCAGCCGATTCTGCAGCCGCCGCTGCGCCATCAAGCCGGGCAACTGGGTGCTCGAGTAGTACAGCCCCAGGACGATCCCGGCGCCGAGCAAGAACGCGAGCAGAACCATCAAAGCCATCACTTCACCTCGACGACGCCCTCGAACATGTCGGGCGGCAGGTGGATGCCGGACGCCTTCAGCCGTTCGCAGGCCTTCGGGCGGACGCCCGTCGCGCGGAACCGGCCGATCACCTTGCCGTCCTGCGCCACACCGAGTTTTTCGAACAGGAAGATCTCCTGCATCGTGATCACGTCCCCTTCCATGCCCGTGATCTCCGAGATGCTGATGACCTTACGGGTGCCGTCGCTGAACCGCGACTGCTGGATGACGATCTGGATCGCCGCGGCAATCTGCTGGCGCATCGCGCGCTCGGGCAGGTTGGTCGCGCCCATCGCGATCATCGTTTCGATGCGGGACAGCGCGTCGCGCGGCGTGTTCGCGTGAACCGTCGTCAGCGACCCGTCGTGGCCCGTGTTCATCGCCTGGAGCATGTCGAGCGCTTCTTCGCCTCGCGTCTCGCCGACGACGATGCGGTCGGGGCGCATACGCAGGGCGTTGATGAGCAGCTGGCGCTGGCGAATCGCGCCCTTGCCTTCCACGTTGGGAGGCCGCGTCTCGAGCCGCGCCACGTGCTCCTGGTGCAGCTGAAGTTCCGCCGCGTCCTCGATCGTGACGATGCGTTCGCGTTCGGAGATGAAGCTGGACAGCACGTTCAGGAGCGTCGTCTTGCCGGCGCCCGTGCCGCCGCTGATCAACATGTTCAATCGCGCGCGGACGCAGTGCTCGAGGAACTCGAGCATCGGCCGCGTCATCGACCGGATGTTGACGAGGTCTTCCGCCTTCAGCCGCTCCGCCGGAAATCGCCGGATCGAGAGCAGCGGGCCATCGACCGCCAGCGGCGGAATGATCGCGTTGACGCGCGAGCCGTCCGAGAGGCGCGCGTCGACCATCGGCGAGCTGTCGTCGACGCGCCGGCCGACGCCGCTGACGATGCGGTCGATGACGCGCATCAGGTGACGATCGTCCTGGAACGTCGTCGGCACGCGGTGCAGTGTGCCGCCGCGCTCGACAAAGACGTGGCGATGCGTGTTCACCAGAATGTCGCTGATCGACGGGTCCCGCAGCAGCGGCTCGAGCGGCCCGAGCCCGAACACGTCGTCGATCAGCTCGGCAAACAGCATGTCGCGCTCGCCGAGGCTGAGCGGCGTGTTCTCCTCGGTGAGGAGCTCCAGCAGCAGCGTCCGGATTTCACTCTCCGCGCGCGCGCGGTCCGACTGCGCGAGCGCCTCGAGGTTCAGCCGGTTGAGCAGCTTCCGGTGCACATTCGCCTTGAGCTCGAGATACTGCTGTCCGCCCGGCGTCGGCTGATTCAGATTGAGAGATGCAGGAACACTCATCGACGTGGCCCCTTATCAGAAGATGCCCAGGAAGACGCGCTTCCGTTCCGGCTGCTCCTTCGCATCCTCGCCGGCGCTCATGCCGACGAGATTGCGCGCGAACGTGCCGAACTGGCCGGCGATGTCCGAATGGTTCGACAGCGCGAGCGGCACGCCCGAATTGAGCGCCTCGGACACGGCGCGATAGTCGCTCGTGAACATCTGGTGGATGCCGTACCCGAGCGCCGTCTCGATCTGCTTCGGCGCGATCAGGTTCTGGTCCGACACGCGGTTGAGCACGATCTTGATCCGCTCGCTGCCCGCGCCGAGCTGCCGGACCCGATCGACCATCCGCTGCGCGTTGCGGATCGACGGAACGTCGGGATTCGCGACGAGGAAGATCGCGTCGGCTGCATACAGGGACGCCACAGCCACCGCGTTCACGATGTTCCCCGCGTCGATCACGGTGTAGTCGTACAGGCGCGCGAGCACCCGCAGCAGCTCTTCGATCGCCGGCGCGTCCTGCGCGTTGGGACGGTCGAACTGCTCGGATCCGGCGAGGATGTCGAGCCCGGACTTGTGCTTCGAGATGAGTTCCTTCAGGAAGTCCTTGTCGAGGCGGTGGAGGTTCTCGATCGCGTCGAGCACCGTGAACCGCGGGCGGACGCCGAGGAACAGCGCCACCTCGCCGAGAGACGAGGCGAGGTCGACGATCACGACGCCGCGTTTCGTGAGCCGCGCGACTTCGACCGCCGAATTGACGGCCACGGTCGTCGTGCCGGCGCCGCCCTTGGCTCCGAGGAACACGTGGGTGATGCACGGCGGCTTGGCGCCCGCGTGCGCGGCTTCCCGCCGCGCCGCGCTGCGGCGCACCGCGCCATGGAACGATTCCTCCATGTCGCGCGACGCCTGCGTCTGTCCGCCGGGCATCCACGGGAAAAATTCGTTCGCGCCGGCGCGCATCGAGCGGAGGATGAGATCGGGTTCAGCCGCCGAGGCGACCGCGAAGATCGCGACGTTCGCGCTCGCCGCGCGAATCCGCTCGATGGCCGCCATGCCCGACGCCGCGTCGGCGCGGATGTCCACGACGACGAGATCGGGTCCGCCGATTTCGGCGCCGGAGCGTCCCTCCAGAATGCCGACGGGTACGCCGCAGGCGCGCACGAGGCGCGCGATGTGCTGCTTGAAGTCAGCGTCGTGGCTGACGATTTGTGCGGTCAGTTGCGCCATGTTCGGGCTTCGGATGTCGGAGTCATTGCACCAGTCGAATCGCGTGCGGGAATGCCTTGGGCGGCGGGGGACCCGCCCTCCGATCGATCAGCCCGCCGATCGGGGTGATGCGGCCCCACACTTCGTTGCCCCGCATCTCCTCGACGAAGAATCCGAGATAGTTCACGAACTTCAGCGACGCGTTGCGGCCGTTTGCCTTGCCGGTCGCGTAGTAGTACGGGTCGAACAACGGGATGATGACCACGCGCGGACTCGGATGCATGCTGCTGGCGACGCGGTTGTTCACCGTGTCCCAGTACGCGCCGAAATCCTTCGCGATCAGGTCGTCCATCCCCTGCTTGGTCGGACCGACCATGTTGCCCGGCTCCGGGTTGAACAGGTCGCCGGGGTGCATCAGCGTCGTGTTGCAGTTCGCGATGTTCCACCGGTAGTCGTTCGCGCCCACGCTGCCCGGGATGTCGTACGGGTTGTAGAAACTCGGCGCGATCTTGTCCTGGTTGTTCGCCTTGAGGACGATCTCCGTCCCCTTGTCGCGCTGCAAGTCGTATCCCGTGTAGCGGGGGGCGTCGTCGGGTCCGATGTAGACGTCGGGAGTCGCGAGCGCCACCGATCGGGAATCGTGAACGGCTTCACGCAGGTCTCGGCGTTGGCGGGCGAGGCTTCCGCCGTCGCGATCGCGTTGACGCCGGCGGTGGCCATCCCGAAGTACCGCGCGATCAGGGTCGACAGTGGATTGCCGCGCGTCGCGCTGCGATACACCGTCACCTGGACGCGATTGTTGAGACCGGCCGGGTTGTTCAGGAACCGGACGTCTCCCGGATTCACCGACACATTCCCTCGCATCACCTGATTCAGCGTGGACGCCGCGATCGCATTCGTCACGGCGGGACCGCCGGCGGAGCGGTCGGCCCAGTCGTCGAAGACCAGCGCGGTCGCGCCCGCCAGCGCGCCCGCATCGGCCGAGTTCTGCGCTTGATTGCGCGCCGTCATGAGCATGCCGACGTCGATCGCCAGCATGCTGGCGCCCAGAAACACGGTGAACCCGAGCGCCACGAACACATACGTCATGCCCTCTTCGCCGCGGAGACCGTGAGTGTTGCGCTGCATGGCAGTGTTCTCCCACCGCATCACTCGTTTACGCTTCCTCAGGCGCCGCTCTCGTTCCTCCGCGGCGAAGCCGACGCCCGGCCCTACACGCCGCTTACTCCACCAGCCGAATGACGAGCGGGAACCCCGGCGCGCCCGGCCCGTTCCAGGTTTTGTCGCGGATCCCGCCGATCGGAATGATGCGTCCGTGAATCTCGCTGCCCGAGATGTACTCGGCGAAGAAGCCGATCCAGTTCGCCGTTTTCAGGCTCGCGACGCGGCCGTGGGCCTGGCCGTTATCGTAGTAATCCGGGTCGTACAGCGGAATCGGGAACACGCGCGGGCTCTGTTGGCCGTTGCCGTAATTGCTCGCCCGGATCCCGTTGATGCTGTCGTCCCAGTACGCATTCGGATCCCTCGCGATCAATTCCAGGACGCCTTGGATCGTCGGGCCTTCCTTGTCGCCCGGCTCCTGAGTCAGCGCATCGCCCCAGTGGTAGATCGAATGGTTGCAGTTGCCGATGTTCCAGCGGTAGTCGTCGCCGCCGGTATCGCCGATCATGGCGAGCGAGAAGTAGAAGCTCGACTGGATCTGCGTGCCCTGCCCGGAGCGGAGGACCAGCCGGACCCCGCGGTTCGCCTCGTTGTTGTAGCCGGTGTAGCCGGCGTTCGCCTGGCCTGACTCATTGAACGCGGGGACGTAGACGTCCGCGTTCGGGATCACGTTGCCCTTCTTGTCGTAGCGGCTGAAGCCGTCGGTGGGATCCCACGGCGCCGTTTGATTCTCGGTCCACTTGTCGGGAATCGTGAACGGCTTGACGCAGGTCATCGCGTTCGCCGGCGAGGCTTCCGCCGTCGCGACGGCGCCGACGCTGGCGGTGGCCATGCCGAAGTACCGCGCGATGAATGTCGGCAGCGGATTGCCGCGGGCCGACGAACGCCAGACGGTGGCGCGCACGCGATTCGCCTGTCCGGTCGTTGGACTCAGCGGAAACGTGATGTCGGGCGGCGTGACGGACACCATTGCGCGCATGACCTGGTTCGCCTGTCCGGCGGCAATGGCGTTGGTCACGGCCGGACCCGTCGCGCTGCGATCGTCCCAGCTGTCGAACGCCAGCGACGTCGCGCCGG
>QHWR01000299.1 GCA_003223835.1 Acidobacteriota bacterium
GACCTCCTTCGAACCGAGCGTCGTCGACGGCCGATTCATGATCCATGTCGTCAGGAACAACCGACCGTGGATCGTGATCGTGGAGCCCGACACCGACGCCTCGCTCCTGGTCGTCGTCACCGTGTATGAGGTCTCCGAATGACTGAACGATCGCTTCAGGTCACGTACCGAAAAGGCAAGCCGTTTTCTGCGTACCTGCACCTGTCGCATCAAACCGGAGAAAAAAGCGCGAGAACGGTGCCATCGACGGATGGACTACTTGTCGTCGACTACGGGCAAAACGGCAACGCGATCGGAGTCGAAATCACGGCACCTTCGGCCGTGCCTTTGGATCGCCTGAATCGACTCCTCAGCGAGCTCGGGGAGACGCCGTTGACCGAGCACGACTACCTTCCGGTGCGAGCTGCGTAATCACGAGACCGCCATCCTCGTTGATCATGCCGCTGTGCTCGGCGCCGTCAAGGCCGCGTCGCTTCGCTCCGCCGGCGCGTGCCGCGCCGCTTCGGGCCTTGACCGCGCCTGCGCGCAGCGCGCGCATCGGGCGTATGCGGATGGCGGTTGTGTAGCAAGACTCCCCAAGGGCGTCATCTGGTGGCCGTTGGGCGCCGCAGCCCGTCGCAATGTCCTGGCGTTCTAATGATGGTTCGTCGCACAAGGACGCGATTGCGCGGGAATCCTTGGACATCTGGATCATGCCGGCGGATTATCGCGAGGGATTCTGGCCGCGCATCAACCTCCACGCGCCCGAACATCCGACGGAGGTGTCCTCTGGAAGTGCTGTGAAGGTTTTCGCGATGCCTTCTCACGCGTTAATCGATCAAACGCGCTTCAAAGATATCCTCGCGAGTGCCGCCGAAACGGACTGGCCCGATTCGCCTTCGCGGAGCAGAAAACTCTCGTGGACGACGTGGCGGACGACTTTGGCCGACGCGCTGGCTGCGGGAAGCTGAGCGTCGTTGCTCGGGCGAGCTGGCCAGTTGACCGCGCGAACGGCGCGGCGGTATTCTGCGGTCATCACTGCAATGCCCTCGGCACTGCCTCCGCTTTGCGCACTCTCCGCCTGCGGACTCCGTTTGGTCGTCGCTCCAGAGCCACGATTGGACATCCCAACTTAGAATCAACGAGCTGATTCACGTCGTCACACGTGATCACTATCGCGCGGACCATCCGCGCGACTCGATGACGGCAGAGAGCCCTCATCCGCGCAACTGAAACAGGACGTCTGCCGATCGCAGACGTCCTCAGCGCGAAGCCCACAACAACCGACGTCCGATGTGGAGCGCGTTGCGATGGACATGTGCTCGCGCGATTCCGCGAAGAAGGCGAGAGCGCGAAGACCGCCGATCGCACCGAGCTGGAAACTGCTGCAGTTCTGCCGCAAAAACAAGGGCACCGTCCTTTTCGTCGTTTTTTTTCAACCTGACGCGGTTCGCACGGGAGAAGTACGATCACTTTGCCCTGCGTGCGCACCTGAAGTCGCTCGGGATATCGCTGGCGCTCCGCCACCGAGCCGATTGACGACACATCGACGGGTAAGCTGATGGAAGGCGTGCTCGCCGCTTTCGCGCAGTTCGACAACGACGTGCGTTCCGAACGAACGCGCGGCGGCATGAAAGCGGCATTGGAGCTTGGTCGCTGGACGTTTCTCGCTCCCCTTGGTTAGCTCAAACGCGCCTCGTTCCACCGGCAGGAGCCTGGCGCCGTGAACATCAGCAAGACGAAGCTGGAAGACCTGTTCGTCGACGAGCTCACGCGTCTGCAGCCGACGCCTGGCTTCATGCGGCTCGTGAAGGACCGAGTCCTGAGGGCGTGGCGCGAGATGCAGGGAGACGCAAAGCAGCGCATCGCCGAGATCGAGCGTAGGCAGAAAGCGATTCGCGAGAAGCTGGACCGTTTGGATCAGGCGTTCCTGTTCGAGCGCTCGATCGACATCGAGACGTACGATCGCCACCGCGACACATTGCGCGAGGAGCTCACGCTCGCGCAGATGGACCGACACTCCGCAGAGCTCGAGGAAATGGACGTTGAGGGCATCCTGGCGTTCGCAGAACGCGTTCTACCGAGGGCGTCGAACCTGTGGGTCCAGTCCTCGCTCGCTCAGAAGCAGCAGCTGCAGCAGGTGTTTTTCCCGGACGGAATTCGCTTCGACCGGAAGAAGCTTGTTGGAACCGGCACAACCCTGCCGGTTTTCAACTACTTGAACCCGATTTCGGAGCAGAAAAAAGAATTGGTGGACCAGGCGCGAGCCAGTCGGAACCACGTCGCAACATGGTTGGATCGAGTGGCGGCTCTGCGTAGTGTGGCCCGCTGACGTCACTGAAGCTTCGCGATAGCCGCCTTCGCCGCCTCTGACACAGTGACGAGCGCGCCGAAGCGGGACCTGCGATCGTCATTCACCAACGTCAGGAGACGCGGAACCGCTTCCTTGGCGTGCAGCGCCTCGAGCGCGTAAATCACCAGCACGCGCTTTGACGGATCGTCGGCGTCGAGCGCGGCGATCAGAGGCGGGATTGCGCGCTTGTCTCCGATTTGTCCGAGCGACCACGGCACGATTGATTGCGTCTCGGGATCGTCGAGAAGCCGCACGAGCAGCGCAACGCCGCGAGGATCCCGCAAATCACCGAGCAGATGCGCCGCGTAATAACGGTCTGCGGCAATTTGCCGCTCGAACCGATATCGGCCGTCGCTGGCTGCGCCGGGGATTCCTTGATCGCTCGCGTCGTGTTTGCTGACGATGGCCTTTGCGATGTCGATCTGTTTCCCGAAACCCTGTTCGTTCTTGAACTGTTCCACGAGCGCACTCGAAGTTTGCGTGTTGTCGACGGTCGGCTTCGGCGCCTCGCGCGGCGCAACAAAGACGACGACATCGTGATCGCCGTCTGCGAGCGCAATGCCTCCGGCCGCCAGGTACGATGTCCCATCGATGATGACGCGCGTTGCGACGAGCATCGGCGGCGGCCGATCCGATGACACGAAAAACTCGTACGAACCAGATAAGCCCGTCATCCTGAACGACCAGTCGCCGTTCACGGCCGCCGCGATCGGCAGTCCAGCTGCGAATCGTTCGTGAGCCTTGCTCGCGGTTACTCGTAATCCGATCGGCGTCGTGACGGCTCCCGACGGCTCGGCGACGACGTGACCGGTGAGGGACGCACCCGGCCCGACGGTGAGCGAGAGATCGAGGTCGTGGTCCGTCACATCGACCATCGTGTCGACAAATTCGCGACCCTCTTGACCAGGGCGCGAGGCGTGCGGCTCGATGGTCAGTCGGTACTCGCCGGGAGGCACCTGCGGGATCTCGAAGATGCCCTTCCAATATGGCATCACAGATCCGCGGGCCGGTCACGGGCTTCTGAATGGCTTCGATTCTCGCTTCGATGGCGTCGAGAATGCGCTTATCGTAGGATGCACCCACATATTCGGAAGTGGGCTCGAGGAGGAATCATGATTGCTCGCGTCGCATTCGGCGCCGCGTTGATGCTCACAGCCGCGGGGTACTCCGGAACTCCCGCACAGTCGCGCGCTGCATCCGACGCGCTGCTGGGCCGATGGGATCTCGTTGTACAACGCGGCACACAAACATCGCCATCGTGGCTCGAGGTGGAACGGTCCGGCAGGGCTACCCTGGTTGGGCAAGTCGTGGGATCCGGCGGCAGCGCGCGGCCGATCGCCAAGATCGAATTCACCGACGGCACGTTCCGCTTCGCCATCCCGCCACAGTGGGAAAGCAATCCCCGCGACATCACGTTCGAGGGACGGCTCGAGGGCGATCGCCTCACGGGTTCGATGACGATGGGTGATGGCGAGAAGATGACGTGGTCCGGCACGCGGGCGCCGTCGCTGCGGCGGGCCGGACAGCCGGCGTGGGGCGAACCCCTCACGCTCTTCAACGGCAAGTCGCTCGACGGCTGGCAGCCGGTCGGGCGCCCGGACAACCAGTGGACCGCAGCCGGCGGCATTCTGCAGAACGCGAAGAGCGGCGCCAACCTCGTCACGGTGCAGAAATTTGACGACTTCAAGCTGCACGTGGAATTCCGCGTGCCCAAAGACCGGCCTCGAGCCGTCGTCACATCATCTCGGCGGGGTCTACGGCTTCATTGCGCCGAGCGAGAACGTGGCCAGGGCTGCCGGGGAGTGGCAATCGATGGATGCGACACTCGTGGGCCGGATGCTCACTTACCAGCTAAACGGCACCACCGTCATCTGCAACCGTGAGATTCCGGGCATTACCGGCGGCGCGCTCGACAGCGTTGAAGCAGACCCCGGGCCGCTGCTGCTCCAAGGCGATCACGGTCCCGTGGACTACCGCAACATCGCGATCACGCCCGCGAAAGGCGCGCGATAGAGGGCTCTATCAGGATGTCAAATGAACTCTGACAGCATCGAGGCTGGAAATGAAGATTTGGCGGGCGACCGTGATCAACGCGTTGAAATAGCGCCTTCCGCGGCGCGCTCGCGCGCCGCGTCGACCACCTCCCGCACCGCATCGACGACGACGTCCGGACGATCAAGGGGAATCCAGTGGCCGCTCCCCTCGGCGACGATGTGCCGTCCCCGCGTCGAGCGCGCGGCGAGACGCGCCTGCCGCGCGAGCTGAGCCGCATCCGAATTCGTTTCTCCTGAAATGACCACGAGCGGCAACGACCCGAAGTCCTGATCGACCGGGACTTCCGTGGCGCTGACGGGCATCGACGCGATCTGGCTGCCGAGCGCCTGGAAGAACGACGGCCGGGTCCAGGGACGGACCGCGAGGATGCGCACGTCGGGCGGCAGCCTGAGCAGTGGCGCGAGCAGCTGCTCGTCTGCCTGGTGGAGGGCGCCGGCAGCGGCCGCGCGCGTGATGCGCCGCGCGAGCGGACGCGCGCCCGCTTGCGCGAGCGCCACGACGGCGTGGGCGACGCGCCAGCGCGCGGCGCGTTCGCCGTACCGGCACAGCCTCGCGCCGCGGGCGAGCCGTTCGCGCCGGCGCGGCGACGGGTCCCGCCAGTCCTCCGGATACGCGGGGTCGAGGAGCACCAGGCCCGCGACCTCGGCGGGATGGCGCCATGCAAACAGGCGCGCCGCGAGACCGCCGAACGAATGACCGACGATGACGTGCGGCGGCCGCACGCTCGCGGCCGCCAGCAACGTCCGGAGCTCGTCGACCACGCGCCCCGTCGTCCGCGGGAGCGGCCCCGCGTCGCTCGAGCCGAATCCCGCGCGATCGTACGCGCACGCCGCGGTGAACGCCGCGACCTGCGGCAGCACGAAAAACCAGCTGAACGACGAACCGCCGAGCGCCGCGTCAAAGACGACCGGCGGATTACCAGCCCCACGGCAGTCGAGATGAAGCCGATGCCCGCCGACGTCGATCAGACGGCCCGGCGGCGATCCTGTGCGCACAAGTCGGCAATCACGAGCCTCCGCCCTTGCGCTTGCCCCACGTCGGGGGCGGCGGCTCCTTCGTCAGCCGTTCGACCGGATGGTCCTTCAGCATGCGCAGCCCTTCCTGG
This sequence comes from Acidobacteriota bacterium, assembly GCA_003223835.1. Classification (GTDB taxonomy): domain Bacteria; phylum Acidobacteriota; class Vicinamibacteria; order Vicinamibacterales; family 2-12-FULL-66-21; genus Gp6-AA38. The sequence goes on from QHWR01000299.1 coordinate 5,493, forward strand.
ACCGCGCGTTCGAGCTGCGGGTCGTGTCCCGCGATGACGTCTTTCGGCCAGTTCTCGACGTCGACGTCGGGGGCCACGCCTTCGTTCTCCACCGCCCACTTGCCGCTGCGATCGAAGAACCCGCCGCGCGGCGCGATCATCGATCCGCCGTCGACGAACGGCGGTGTGTCGGCGGTGTGGACGAGTCCGCCCCACGTGCGCTTGCCGACGAGCAGCCCGATCTTCCGGCGCTTGAACATGTAGGGCATCAGATCGCCGCCGGACCCGGCCATCTCGTTCACGATCATGACCTTCGGTCCCCAGATGCCCGCGGAGGGGCTCGTGAACGGATATCGATCGCCGGCGACGTTGTTGAAATAGCCGTCGAAGTCGCGCTGCAGCGCATCGACGATGTAGTCCGCGGCGGAGCCGCCGCCGTTGAACCGTTCGTCCACGACGACGCCCTGTTTGTCCTGCTGCGCGAAGTAGTAGCGATTGAAGCTCGAGTAGCCGGGCTGTCCCGTGTTCGGCAGATACACGTAGGCGAGCTTCCCGTCCGACAGCTTGTCGACCAGGCGGCGGTTCGCTTCGACCCACGCGCGCGTCCGCAGCGCCTGCTCGGTCGCGACGGGCACCACCGTCACCTGCCGCGCGCCCTCGAGCGACGGCTTGCTGTTGACGGCGAGCACCGTCTGCCGGTTCGCGGTGCCGTCGAGCAATCGATAGATGTTGTCGGGCGCCTTCAGCTCGACGCCGTCGATCGCGACGATGTAGTCGCCGACCGAGACGTCCACGCCGGGTGCGGAGAGCGGCGCGCGCAGCTCGGGGTTCCAGCTTTCGTTGTCGTAGATGCGCGCGATCTTGTAGCGCCCGTTGTCGATGGTGAAGTCCGCGCCGAGCAGGCCGCCGAGCGACGGCGGCACATCCGGCAGGTCGCCGCCGCGCACGTACGAGTGCCCGATCGCGATCTCCGATCCCATGTTGTCGAGGAGGTAGTTGAGATCCGCGCGGTGATTCACGTACGGCAGCAGCGTGCCGTACATCTCCTTGTCCTTCGCCCAGTCGGTGCCGTGCATGTTCGGGACGTAGAGATAGTCGCGCTGGTTGCGCCAGCCCTCGTTGAAGATCTGGCGGAACTCTTCCTTCGGCTCGAGATACATGCGCAGCCGCACGTCCAGCCGTCCCTGTCCCGCCTGCGGCGGATTGCGATCCGCGTCCACGAGAAACAGCGACGGCCCGGCGGGCGTCGCGCCAGGGGCACCGCGTCCGCCGCGGCCGCCGGCGCCGCCGGTGCGATACAGCAGCTTGTGGCCGTCGGCGCTGACCGTGTAGTCCGCCGCGCCGCTGACGAACGTCGCCGCCCGCCGCTCGGTCAGCCGATACCGGTGCAGCACGGTGCCGGCCGCGCCGTCGTCTTCGCCGCCGCGTCCGCGTCCGGCGCCCGGCGCCCCGGCTTCGAGGTAATAAACGGTCCCCGCCACGCCGGCCAGGAGTTTCGAGTACTGACGCTCCGGAATGCCCTGCACGGTGATGATGCGGTGCTGGAGCCCGTCGAAATCAATCTGCACGTTGACGGGTGGTCGCGGCGCGCGATCCGGCGGGTTCGAAGTGCGCGACGGCTGCTGCGCCTCGCCGGTCCCCTCGGCACTCGTCTCGGGTGTCGTCTCGGGCGGCGTCGCGCCGCGGCCGCCGCCCCGCCCTGAGGCACTCGAAGGGCGGCCTCCCCCGAACTCGCCGCGCCCCGGCGCGAACGTGACGCCCGTGTCCTCGTCGCTCTCCGGCAGGAGCGGGCTCGGCTCGTCTTTTTTCAGGACCGCGAGGTACAGGCCGAACGTTTCGTTGTGGTCGTACGACGTCATGTCGAGCCACTGCGACTTCAGGCCGAAGTCGGTGGACGCGAGGAACCACAGATATTTGCCGCTCGCGTCCCACGCCGG
>QHWR01000003.1 GCA_003223835.1 Acidobacteriota bacterium
CCGGAGCACGGCGAAGGCGTCGGCCACCTGTATTGCATCGACGCTACCAAGCGCGGCGACATCACGGAGAGCGGGCGGGTGTGGCATTACGACAAGATCCGCCGCTCGATCTCGACCGCGTCGATCGTCGACGGGCTGCTCTACATCCCCGACTTCAGCGGATTCCTGCACTGCCTGGACGCGAAGACGGGGCAGCCGTACTGGACGCACGACATGCTCGCGGCGGTCTGGGGCTCGACGCTCGTCGCCGACGGCCGCCTGTACCTCGGCGATGAGGACGGCGACATCGTCGTCATGCAGGCCGGAAAGACGAAGAAGGTGCTCGCCGAGATGAACATGGGCAGCGCCGTCTACGCGACGCTGATCCCGGCGCACGGACGCCTCTTCATCAACAACCGGAACCAATTGTTCGCGCTGTCCGTCGATGGGAAGTAGGGCCTCGGGTCTTCTGTGCCTGCTGGCCGTCTGCGTAAGCGGGCCTTCGGCCGCCCAGCCCTCTTCGTGGCCGCAGTTTCGCGGCAACCCGCGCCTGACGGGCATCGCGTCGGCGGACGTGCCCGCGACGTTGTCACTCAAGTGGACGTATCAGGCGGGGGAGACGATCGAATCGTCCGCGTCCATCGTTGACGGCGCCGTCTACGTCGGCGCGGGGAACGGCGATCTGCTCTCGATCGATCTCGCCAGCGGCAAGCTGCGCTGGAAGTACGGCACGGGGAGCCAGATTGGCGAGTCGTCGCCGGCCGTCGGCGATGGACTCGTCTACGTCGGCGATCTCGCCGGCGTCGTCCACGCCGTTCGCGTGCGCGACGGCGCCAGGGCGTGGACGTACACGACCGGCGGCGAGGTGAAGTCGTCGCCCGTGCTTGCGGGCGAACTGGTGCTGATCGGGTCGTACGACACGCACCTGTATGCGCTCGACGCGAAGACAGGAAAGCTGCGGTGGAAGCTGCGGACCGACGGGCCGGTGCACGCGACCGCGGCCGTGCAGAACGGAACGATTTACCTCGGCGGATGCGACGAACGGTTCCGGGCGATCCGGCTCACCGACGGCAGGGTGATCTATCAGATTCCGCTCGGCGCGTATACCGGCGCGTCTCCGGCCGTTGACGGTCTCCACGCGTACGTGGGCACTTTCAATGACGATGTCGTCGCCGTCAATCTGCGGACGAAGAGAATCGTCTGGCGATATCGCGATCCGGATCGGGAGTTCCCGTATTACTCGTCCGCCGCGCTCGTGGACGGCCGGCTGATTGTGGGCGGACGCGACAAGGCCGTTCACGCGATCGACGCAGCCACGGGGAAAGGCGCGTGGAAGTTCGCGACCCGCGCGCGCGTCGACTCCTCGCCGGCCGTCGCGGGCGGGCGCGTGTTCGTCGGATCGAGCGACGGGAAGTTCTACGTCCTCGACGCGCAGACGGGGCGGAAGACGTGGGAGTACGAGGTCGGCGATGCGCTGACCGCCTCGCCCGCGATCGCCGGCGGCCGCATCGTCATCGGCGCGCAGGACGGACGCGTGTATTGCTTTGGATGACCCATGTCGTAGCGCAGCCCTTCCGCCTTCCCGCGAAGCGCTTCGGCGAGACACGCCGTAGCCTTGCCCGCCTACGCCCTAAGGGCTCCGGCGAGGCCTCGACGAAGCCTTGGCGGAGTCGGGGCGGAGGCGGTCAGGGCTGCTCGTGATCGCGGACGTTGTGACAAGCTCTGGATATAGTTGATACAAGCGATGGCTTCAGAGACCAGGACCGGGTTGATCGAACCGGAAGTCGGCAGCTACTTCGTCGCGACGTATCCCCCGTTCTCCGTCTGGTCGGCGGAGGCGGTGGAGCGCGAGGCGAAGCCGGCCCTGCGGGCCGCGCCGAACCCGGCGACGCCGCTCGGCCTCTACCTGCACATTCCGTTCTGCCGCAAACGGTGCCACTTCTGTTATTTCCGCGTGTACACCGACAAGAACGCGCAGGAGGTCGGCCGGTACCTGGACGTGCTCGCGCGCGAGTGGGAGATGTACTCGGAGCAGCCGGCGATCGCGGGACGGCCGCTCACGTTCGTGTACTTCGGCGGCGGCACGCCTTCGTTCTTGTCGACGCCGCAGCTGCAGGAACTGGTCAGGCGACTGACCGCGGTGACGCCGTGGACCGACGCCGAAGAAATCACGTTCGAGTGCGAGCCGGGCACGCTGACGCCGCCCAAGCTCAAGGCGATCCGGAAGATGGGCGTCACGCGCCTGAGCCTCGGCGTCGAGAACTTCGACGATCGGATCCTCGAGCTGAACGGCCGCGCGCACCGCTCGCCTGAAATCGAGACGTCGTATCGCTACGCGCGCGCGCTCGATTTCCCGCAGATCAACATCGATCTGATCGCGGGCATGCTCGGCGAGACGGAAGACAACTGGCGCCGGAACATCGAGCGGACGGTGGCGCTCGAGCCCGACAGCGTCACGATCTACCAGATGGAGCTGCCGTACAACACCACGATCAGCAAGGACCTGCTCAATCGTACCGGGCAGATGAAGGGATCGATCGCCGACTGGCCGACGAAGCGGCGATGGGTCGGGGAGGCGTTCGAGGCGCTCGAGCGCGCCGGCTATCACATCGGGAGCGGCTACACGGCGGTCAAGGATCCCGCGCGGACCACCTTCGTCTACCGCGATCGCCTCTGGCAGGGCGCCGACCTGGCGGGGCTCGGCGTCGCGTCGTTCGGGCACGTCAACGGCGTGCACATGCAGAACCGCGACACGTGGGAGGCCTACAGCGACGCGATCGACCGCGGCGAGCTGCCGCTGGGCCGCGCGTACCGGCCCACGCCCGACGAGCGGATGCGCCGCGAGCTCGTGTTGCAGATGAAGCTCGGCCGGCTGAACCCCGCGTACTTCTCCGGCAAGTACGGCGTGGACATCCTGCGGCTGTTCGGCGACCAGTGGGCGTCGCTCCGCGCCGAGGGATACCTGACGGAGGCCAGCGACACGCGCGTGGCGCTCTCGCGCGAAGGGCTCCTCCGCGTCGACGCGCTGCTGCCGCGGTTCTTCAAGCCCGAGCACGCCAACATCCGCTACACCTAGTTGGGTGGCTCCTCGCGCTTACTACCGGGCCGCTCCGTTGTCGCGGCCCGAACTCGCGGTCGAGTGCCTGTGGTCATCAACACTTCTGCATCGGAGACGGTCGACTAACCCGTGCCACGCGAGCACAGACTGACACGCCGCGTTCAGTTCTACGAGACGGACGTGGCCGGCATCGTGCACTTCAGCTGGTTCTTCCGCTACATGGAGGAGGCCGAGCACGCGCTCTGGCGCGAGGCAGGCCTGAGCATTCATCCGCCGGACGCCGAGATCGGCTGGCCGCGCGTCGGCGCCGCGTGCGAGTTCCACGAGGCGCTGCTCTTCGAGCAGGAGTTCGAGGTCGCGATCCGCATCACCGACATCACGCCGCGGACGATCAGCTATGCCTGCGACATGACGCAGAACGGCCGGCGAATCGCGACCGGCACCATGAAGATCGCGTGCGTGCGAAAGAGCAGGGAGGGCATGCGCTCGATCCAGATCCCGGCTGATATCGCCGCGAGATTCTCCTCATGACCCCGGACGTTGTCGTCATCGGCGGCGGTCCGGCGGGATCGACCGTATCGACGCTGCTCGCGCAGCAGGGCGTCGGCGTCGAGCTGTTCGAGCGCGAGCGGTTTCCGCGCTTTCATATCGGCGAATCGCTGATCCCGGAAACCTACTGGGTCCTCAAACGGCTCGGCATGCTCGAGAAGATGCGGACGAGCCGATTCGTGAAGAAGTACAGCGTGCAGTTCGTCAACGCCATCGGCAAGGAGTCCGCCCCGTTTTACTTCTGGGACAACAAACCGCACGAGTGCTCGCAAACGTGGCAGGTCGTCCGCAGCCAGTTCGACCAGATGATGCTCGAGAACGCGCGGGAACACGGCGTGACCGCGCACGAGGGCGTTCGCGTGACGGACGTCATGTTCGATGAGGAACGCGCCGTCGGGGTGACGGTCAGGACCGCTGACGGACGCCAGCGGGACGTGCGGGCGAAGGTGGTCGTGGACGCCAGCGGCCAGATCGGCCTCATCTCGAACCGGCTGCGCCTGCGCGTCTGGGATCCGGTCCTCAACAAAGGAGCGATCTGGACGTATTGGGAAGGCGCGTATCGCGACACCGGGCGCGACGAAGGCGCGACGATGGTGCTGCAGACCCCGGACCGGCAGGGCTGGTTCTGGTACATCCCGCAGCACGACAACGTCGTGTCGGTCGGCGTCGTCGCGCCGTTCGACTATTTGTTCAAGAACCGCCGCGGCTTCGAGCAGACGTACGGCGAAGAAGTCGAACGAACCCCCGCCGTCAGGAAGCGAATCCAGGGGGCGAAGCGCGTGACCGGCTACTTCGCCACCAAGGATTACTCGTATCGCGCGACGACGGCCGCGGGGGACGGCTGGGTCCTCGTCGGCGACGCGTGGGGGTTCCTGGATCCGCTCTATTCGTCCGGGGTGCTGCTGGCGCTCAAGTCCGGCGAGCTGGCCGCGGATGCCATCGTCGAAGGATTGAAGAGCGGCGACACGTCGGGCGCGCAGCTCGGCAAGTGGGCCGCGGACTTCAACGTCGGCGTCGACCGCATGCGACGGCTGGTGTGCGAGTACTATGCGGGCTTCAGCTTCGGCAACTTCGTCCGGCAGCATCCCGACCTGCGCGGCACGCTGACCGACCTGCTCATCGGCGACCTGTTCACGAATCGCGTCGACAAAGTGTGGGCGCCGATGGAAGCGATGTATCCCGAGAACAAGCACAAGATCCCGGCGTGGGATGCCGGGATTCGCGTCGACCAGGCGATCGGGAAGGCGAACGAGCTTTTGCTGCCCGATGATCGCGCGCGCCGCGTGCAGGGGTAGAATGCGTCGCATCAACAGATAGGAGAAATATGGGCTGGGCTGTCTTCGTGGCCGGCGCCGTGCTGTCGTGGGGCGCCTATGGCGTGCTGTTGTATCTCGGGCAGGTGCAGCTCGGAAATCCGTTGAAGGCGCTGCTGTGCGTCGGCGTGGCCTACTTTCTGATCGGCGTGCTGCTCCCCGTGGCCGGGCTCGGCAGTCAGGGCGCCTTGTCGCACTTCGACACCGGCGGTCTCATCAAGGCGACGATGGCGGGCGCGCTCGGCGCCGCCGGCGCCGCGTGCATCATCTACGCCTTCAAAGCGGGCGGCCTGCCGGTGTACGTGATGCCGCTCGTGTTCGGCGGCGCGCCGATCGTCAACGTCGTGCTCAGCATGGCGATTCATCCCCCGAAGGCCGCGATCAATCCGATGCTGTACGTGGGGTTCCTGCTCGCCTCGATCGGCGCAGCGATGGTCCTCTATTTCAGACCGGCCGCGTAGCCTGAATGCCAGAGGCTGTTATGACCTTCCTCGTGATCGCGGGAACCGTGCTTGCGCTCGCGCAGACGCCGGCGCCGACCAAGGCCGAGCAATTCCAGGACGCCGCGCGCAAAGGGGACGCCGCGGCGGTGAAGGCGCTGCTCGACGAAGGGGTCGACGTCAACACGAAGTTCCGCTACAACGCCACGGCCCTGTTCTACGCCTGCGACCACGGCCATCTCGAGGTCGTGAAGGTGTTGCTGGACCACGGTGCCGACCTGAACGTCAAGGACACGTTCTACGGCTTCACGCCGCTGATGCTCGCGGTCAGCCCCGCGCAGAAGAAGAAACCGGCGCACACGCCGGCAAGGAGGACGCCCTCGAATCGGCGGTCCAGGAGAACAGCGTCGAGCTGGTCAAGGCGATTCTCGACAGCGGCGGCATTCCGCCGGCGAAGCTGACCGATGCGCTGGAGGCCGCGAAGAATGCGAAAAAGGCGGACCTCGTCGCGATGCTCGAACAAGCGGGCGCGAAGCCGGCCGAGGAGTTCAAGATCGATCCGGCGCTGCTCGCGAAGTATGCCGGCGTCTATAAAGGACCGTCGTCGAACGAGATCGAAATCGCCGTCGTGGGCTCCGGTCTGACGATCGGGGCTCCTGGAGCGCCGGCGGCGCAGCGCGGCACGATGCTGCCGAAAGACAACACGACGTTCCGCGGCGTCGGCATGGGCGGGACGACATTCGTGTTCCAGGTGGGTGGAGACAAGGTGACCGGTTTCCAGATCGTGCCGCCGCAGGGCTCGCCGATTTCGTTCACCCGTGTGGAAAAGGAATAGTCATGCGCAGGCTGGTCGTCTTCGCCGCGATCGTTCTGGCCGGGGTGTCGCTCTCCGCGCAGAACTGGCCGGCGTTCCGCGGGACCAACGCCGCCGGCGTCGCCGACGGACGGCCGACCGCGGTGAAGTGGAACGCGCCCGCGAACGAGAACGTCGCGTGGAAGACGCCGGTTCCCGGCGTCGCCGTGTCCAGTCCGATCGTCTGGGGCAATCGCGTGTTCGTCTCCACGGCCGTGAGCAGCGACCCGAAGCAGGGCATCCGCACGGGGCTGTATGGCGACGTGGAGCCGCTGAACGACGCGTCGACGCACGCGTGGCGGCTGCTGGCGATCGACAAGAACACGGGCAAGGTGCTCTGGGACAAGGTCGCGCACGAGGGGGTGCCGAAGACGAAGCGCCATCCCAAATCGAGCCAGGCCTCGCCGACGCCGGTGACCGACGGCCGGCACGTGATCGTCTCGTTCGGCTCCGAAGGCCTGTACGCCTACGATATGGACGGCCGTCCGCTGTGGACGCAGGATCTCGGCGTCCTGAACGCCGGCTGGTTCTTCGATCCCGATTACGAGTGGGGCGTGGGCAGCTCGCCCATCATTTATAAGAACCTGGTGATCGTGCAGTGCGACATCCAGCGCCACTCGTTCGTCGCCGCGTTCGACGTCGACACCGGGAAGCAGGTCTGGCGCACCGAGCGCGACGAGATCCCGTCGTGGTCCACGCCGACGATTTTCGAGTCCAGCGGGAAGGCGGAGCTCGTCACGCAGGCGACGAAGTTCATCCGCGGGTACGATCCGATGACGGGGAAGGAGCTCTGGAAGCTGTCGGGGAATTCCGAGATCACGATTCCCACGCCGATCGTCGGACCCGGCGTCGTGGTGATCACGAACGGCTACCGCGGCGTGCAGCCGATCTTCGCCGTCAAACCGGGCGCGAGCGGCGACATCACGTTGAAGGACGCGCAGACGAAGAGCGACTTCATCGCCTGGAGCATGAACCGCGGCGGCCCGTACATCCCGACGCCGCTCATCTACGGCGACCAGCTCTACGTGCTGCAGATCGGCGGCGTGCTCGCCTCCTACAGGGTTTCCACTGGCGAACGCGTCTACCAGGAACGCCTCGGCGGCACCGGCGGCGCGTTCAGCGCGTCGCCCGTCGCCGCCGACGGCAAGATCTACTGCGTCAGCGAGGACGGCGACGTCTTCGTCGTCAAGGCCGGCCCGACGTACGAGCTCCTCGCGAAGAACGCGATCGGGGAAGTGGTCATGGCCACGCCGGCCGTCTCCGACGGATTGCTGATCTTCCGCGGGTTGCACAACGTGTACGCGATCAAGGCGCCGTAAGCGTCAGATCGTCCTCCCTGGGTTTCCGAAGGCGTAGAGCGTCGACTTCGTTCGAATGTAGATCCGCCCATCGGCGATCGCGGGCGTCGCGAAGACTTCATCGTCGAGCGGATTCACCGAGAGAATTTCCCACTCGGCCTTCGCCTCGACGACCGACGCGGTGCCGTCCTGGCTGACGAGGAAAACCTTGCCATCCGCGCCGACCGGCGACGCGAAGTACTTGTCGATCGCCCCCTTCAGCCGCCCCTGTTTCCGCACGCGGCCCGTGGCGGGATCGAACGACAACAGGATCCCGCTGTCGTTCACCATGAAGAGCACGTCGTTGTAAAGGAGCGTCGACGGCACCTGCGGCACCGGACGCGTGTACTTCCACTTGATCGCGCCGTCCGTGACGTCCCCGTTGCCGCCCAGCCCGATCGCGAGCAAGCCGTTCTCCGATGCGAGCATCGCGCGCATGACGTTCCATTCCCTCTCGTCGAGCGTGCCATTGCGGTCGCCGTCGAACGCCGTGAACCCGTACTTCGGGCTCAGCATCTTGTCGAGCGCGGGCGGGCCGCCGACCACTTCATCGGGCGCGATCGCGCCGTCCCGGTTCTTGTCGTACGTCTTCAACGCCTCGGCCCACGAGATCGTCTCCACCTGCTGCCCGGGCTGGTTCTGCGAAAAGCCCCAGCCGTTGATCCACGCCGTATCACCCTGGATCGACACGACCGCCTTCATTTCGCAGGCGAGCCCGCGCACCCACCACACCAGGCGGCCGTTGCCGACGTCGTACCCGGACAGCTGAAACGATTCGGGGATCACGATCTGTTTCGGAGCGTTCTTCGGCTGGTAAACCGTCGGCGTCGAGTAGCCGGAGATGACGCCGGGGCGGTCGGTCCGGTACCGGATCTTTCCGGTGTTCGCGTCGACGCCGAGCAGGTACGAGTTCGTGTCCTGATCGACGGGAAGGATGATGATTCCGTCGACGAGGATCGGCGACGCCCCGAACCCGTAATACTGGTTGAACGGCCCGAGCGGCAGCCGCCACTGCTCGCGGCCTGCCTTCGTAAACGCGATGAGACCGAAGTCCTGGAAGAACGCGTAAACGTGCTCGCCGTCGGTGACCGGGGACGGGGACGCGGGGCCGTTCGGGCCATCGAGACGGCCTTTTCCGGTCCGGGGCACGTCGCGCCGCCACAGCTCCTTTCCCGTCGCACGATCGAGGGCGAGCACGATCAGCTTCTCGCCGTCCATGGCCGTCAGGAAGATCTGCGCCGAGCTCAGCACCGGCGACGAATGTCCGGGCGGGATGGGCGCCCTCCAGACGACATTCTTCGCCGGACCGAATTCGGCGGGGAGTCCCGACGTGTTCGCGACGCCGGTTCCGTTCGGTCCGCGAAAGCGCGACCAGTCGGGGTCGGAGGCGGCGGTCGCTGCCGCAAGTGCGATGAGCAACAGCTTCATCTGTTTACCAGACTAGTGATCAATGACTTGAACCGATCGCCCACAGGAACTTCGTCGTCCGAAAGAACATCCGACCGCCGGAAATCGCCGGCGAGCTGAGGGTGTAGTCGTCGAATTCGTTTTCGGCGACGACCTGGAACGCGGGCCCGGCAGTGATGACGCTCGTCACGCCATCCTCGTTCGTGATGTAGATGTGCCCGTCGGCGAGCACCGGCGATGCGCTGTACGTGCCGGGGCGCAGTCGCTGGCGGCCGTAGATCTCCTTCCCGGTCCTTGCCTCGAGGCAGAACATGATGCCGCGATCGTTCACGACGTAGAGGTACGTGCCATCGGTCACAGGCGTCGGGACGTCGGGGCCGCTTCCGAACGTCCAGAGCAGGTTGGACGTCGTGACGTCGCCGCGTCCGCCCGCCTTCAGCACGAGCATCGGCCGCTCCCGCGTCGGCGCCACGATCAGGTCGCCGTACGTGACGGGAGAGGCGACGATGCGGTAGTTGCCGTCGTTGGAGGGATTCAGGCCGTTGGCGCGCCACAGCTCCTTGCCCGTGTTCGGATCGTGTCCGGTGACGACGTCGCCGCCGGTCAGGACGATTTCGGTCGCGTTGCCGTACTGCAGCAGCGCGGGCGTGGTGTACGCGTCGGGCGATTCATTGCGGGCGCTGGTTGGACGCTCGACGCGCCAGATCGTCTTGCCGGTCGCCTTGTCGATGCGCAGCAAGTATGACGGATCGTCCGTCCTCATCCCGTGCAGCACCTGGACGTAGAGGGAATCGCCGTGCAGCAGCGGCGACGAGCCGTAGCCCCAGTTCAGGCCGAAGCGGCCGTAGTCGGCCTGGATGTCGCGCGCCCAGAGCTCCTTGCCGTCGAAATCGAACCCCTTCAGGATTCCGGTGCCGGTCATGACCCAGACGCGCGTGCCGTCGGTGACGGGCGACGGCGTGGACATGTTCTGCTTTCGCTCCTGGTGGTTGCCTCCGCCGAGCGGCCGCCGCCACAGCACCGTGCCCTTGTCGCGATCCACGCACCAGAGATGCAGCGTGACCGCCTCGCGCGATTTCAGGTCGTCGGCGACGTTGAGGAAGATCCGGTTGCCCCAGACGATCGGCGTCGATCCCGACCACGCCGGCATCGCCAGCTTCCACGCGACGTTCTCGGTCTGCGACCACTTGACCGGCAGGTTGCGTTCACTGCTGACGCCGTTCCTCGACGGGCCGCGCCACTGGGGCCAGTTCTCGGCGACGGCCGGCGGATCGTACGGCCGCGCATCAATGCCGAATGCCAAATGCCACATGCCGAAAGCAAACAGGGCGAAGCAGCGGGGCATGGTCTTTTCCACTATTCGGATCGCAATAACGAACCACGGTCGTAGCGCAGCCCTTCAGGGCTGCTCGTGACAGTGACGTTCGTAGCGCAGGGCTTCAGCCCTGCTCGTGTCCCGCGCGACAGCCGCCGATCACGAGCAGCCTTGAAAGGCTGCGCTACGACGATCACTCAGACCGCAGCGCCGCGACGAGCGGCCATCTGAGGGCGGCGCGCGTCGCGATGGCCGACGATATCAGGCCCGCAACGAGCACGGCAACGAGCAAGAGCATTCCCGCGCGGCTGAGCGGCAGCCGGGCGCCGCGCTCGAGGGCGGTGGGCGCGACGGCAATCGCGGCGCTCAGCGCGCCCGCGCCGAGACCCCAGACGAGCAGCGCGATGTTCTCCGAGAACACGATCGCGAACAGGTGCAGCCGTCCGTATCCGACGGCGCGCAGCAGGGCCAGCTCGCGCCGCCGCTCGAGGACGTTCCGCAGCAGCACGGCGGCGAGGCCGACGGTGCCCACCAGCAGCCCGAGGCCGCCGAGCGTCTGGAACGTGGTGAGGTACGTATTCTCGACCGCGTGGAATTCCGCCAGTCGCTCGGACGTGGAAACGGCATCCGCGCCGAGATCCGCCGCGCCTCGTTCGATCGCCGTCGCGACCCCCGGCGCCTCGCCGGCCGGCGCGTCGATCAGCAGGAACCGGTAGCCCTGCTGCTCGGGAAAGAGTCGGACGAAATTCGCGTCCGACATGATCAGCTCCCTCTGGAAGATGCTGTCGGACAGCGCCGCCACGATCCGCAGACGCACCTCCGCGCCGCCGTGCGGAATGACGATGTCGTCGCCGAGTTGTTTGTGCAGCACGTACGTCATCGAGTTCGCGTCCGCAATGACGGGTACGGCGGAATCGGCAAACGTCGTATTCAGGAGCAGCCACGGGTTCGCGCGCGTCGCGGCGTCCGAGGCGGCCGAGCTCTGAAATGCGAAACGGCCGGCGTCGATGAAGCGGCGGCTCGCGCCCAGGATGCGCGGCGTCCGCGGCTCGTACAGGTTGAGGCAACTCGCGTCGTCGCCCGGGAGCACTCTGAACGTTTCGATCGTCACGTTCGCCGTGGCCGGAAGCGCGAGCGTGTCACGGCCGTCGCGCGTGTTCGGATCGTGGACGATCGGCAGCATCAAGTCCACGAGGAGAGGATAACCGCCCGTTCCAGAATGACGTTCTGCCGCGTCGGCGGCGTCCCGCCGGAACGCGTCGACCGACACGAGGATGAACGCGGCCGATCCGATCACGGCGACCGCGAACACGGTCCGCCCGGGGCGTTCGGACGTGTTGCGGAAACCAAGCCGCGTGACGGACAGGGGAGTCGAGGCGACGCTCCGCCGAAGGCGAGAGGCCAGCCACGCGAGACACGCGATCAGAATCGACGCGCCCGCGCCGAAGAACGCGCCGGCGGGATCGACTTTGCCCAGCGCCGCGCCCGCGATCAGGGACACGCCAATCGCGGCAAAAACGATCGCGGCCCCGCGTGCGCGCGCGTTCGCGGCGCCGCCGCGGCGCGAGGCGCGCATCGATGTTCCCTCGGCCATGTTGCCAGCCAGCAGGTTTCGCTCCGACACGCGTCCGAGCCCGTGGAGCGTCCACCAGACGCAGACGAGGGCGGCGATCACCGCTCCTGCCGCGCCGCCCAGGAGCGACACCGCCGACACGTGAAGCGTGAGCGCCTTCGTGCCGACCGCCCCGGACCACCAGGTGCGCAGACCGGCCATCATCGCCGCGCCGTACGCGACCGCGCCGGCCGCGCCGGCCAGGCTCCCGATGACCGCCAGCGCCAATCCTTCCGCGGCGAAGAGGCGGCGGATCCGCGGCATGCCGAACCCGACCGCGCGGAGCAGCCCGACTTCTCTCGCCCGCTGCTCGACGCCGAGCCGGAAGAACAACGCCGCCAGCACGAGCGCGGACGCGACGAGGAAGAAGCTGAAGTACACGAAGTACTCGCCGAAATCCGTCGACCCGCGGGATGCGCGCAATCCTTCCGCGCGGGCCGCCCACACGGTAAAACCCATACGCAGCGGATCGAGATTCGCCGTGAGCTGGCGCTCGAGGCGATCGCGCGCGGCGGAGAGCGTCTGCCCCGAGAGCGGCAGCCGGATCGACGTCCTGTCGCCGTAGCGCGTGCGCCACAGCGCCTGTCCCGCCTCGAACGGAATGAACGCCTTGGGCGTCGTCCGAAACCGCTTCCAGTAATCCTCGTCGGCGGGACGCACCCGTTTCAGATCGATCGGAAACGGCGGATCCCAGTCCGACACGCTTTCCGCGCCCGTGATGCCGGGGTACTCGGGCACGAGACTGCGATCGGCCGCATACCCCGCCATCGGCACGACCGCTCTCACCTGAAACTCCGCCCGGCGCGTTTCCAGAGAGCCCGGTTCCTGCCAGACGTAGTAGTCGAGCGAGACGAGATCGCCAGGTCCCGCGGCCAGCTCGCGCGCGGTCCAGTCGTTCAGAAGGATCGGCGGGGTGGCGGCATCGCGTGCACCTGTCTGCTCCGTCATGCCGGCGCCGCGTTCGATCAGATCCAGATCGAGAGCGGTCACGAGCGAATACGGGACTTCGCGATCGCCATGGCGCAGCGTCGTGGCGAGGTAGGTCAGCACCGGCTTCGGCCGCGTGCCGGTGAGTTTCGCGGCGCGTTCGACGGCGTCGGCCGTGGCCTGGTCGATGAAGCCGCGTTGACTCTCGACGACGATTTCCTGACGCTCGTCCGGCACGCGCAGCCGCAGACCGAAATCCCCGAGCTGTGTCCGTCGCTTCAGAAGAGCGTCGAACGCGTCGGCGGCCCGAGCGTCGCGGTCCGCGACGAGCATCACGTTCACGCGGCCGGCCTGATCGAGATCCTGCTGGAGTCGCTCGAGCGGTACGAACACCGCGCGGACCGGGCCCTGCTGCGGGCTGATGGAGAACTCGCCAAGCCTCGACGAGGGAAGCACGGAACGGAGGACGAGCCGCAGCGTGCGGCCCGGGTCGTCCTTGCGTCCCTGGAGCGACTCGATCGGAATGGCCGACGGCCGCTCGATCCGGACGAGCAGCGGTCCTCCGGCCGTCGCGCTGATGTCGGACGCAAGCGCCTCGCTGACGAACGCGTCGCCATCCGCCGGTCCGCTGACATTGTCGATCCCGTGAAACCGCCAGAACCGGTCGTCAACGCCGTACACCTGCACGCGCGCCGCACGCTTTCCGGTCGACTGGTCGGTCACCAGGCCCTGCATCGCGATCAAGGGAACGATGCCGCTGAACGATGCCCCGAACGCCGGGTCGGCGCGAACGTCATCAGCGAGCGCTTCGCGAAAAAAGCCTGTCGCAAGGACGGCGCGATCCGTGCGCCCGAGCCGTTCCCGAACGAGGTCGCGAAGGCTGCCGCGCACCGAATCGCCGACGAGCAGCGCTCCGGCGAGCACGGCCACGGCCGTGGCCACGCCAGCGATCATCGCGAGGTTCGTCCTCCAGTAGTACCGGAGCCCGCGAAGCAGGAGCCTCGTCGACGTCATCGGCCGGTCCGCGTCAACCTGGTGTCGGTCAGATCGAATCGGGTGGGAAACTGTTCCGCGAGCGCCGCGCTGTGGGTGACGACGACCAGAACGGTTTTCTGGAGGCGGTGCACGTCGAGCAGCAGCGACGCGACATCCTGGGCGGTGGCACGATCGAGATTGCCTGTCGGTTCATCGCACAGCAGGAGTCGCGGCGCCCGAACGAGCGCGCGGGCGATCGCGGCGCGCTGGCGCTCGCCGCCGGACAGCTCGCCGGGACGGTGATCGATGCGATCCGTGAGCCCGACCCGGTCGATCAATTCACGGGCGCGCGACTCACTGGCGCGCGCGGTGTTTCTCTCGCCGTCCGGTGCGACGAGCGTGGGAACGAGGACGTTCTCGAGCACGGTGCACTGCGGGAGAAGGCAGTGATCCTGGAACACGAATCCGATGCATCGGTTCCGGAACACGGCCAGCGCCGCCGCACCCAGCTCGAACGGATTCCTGCCATCGAGCGTGACCGTACCGGATGACGGGGGCTCGAGGGTGCCGAGGATGTACAGAAGAGAGCTTTTGCCGCTGCCCGACGGCCCCATCACCGCTGCGGCGTCGCCGGGGGCGAGATCGAAGGAGACGCCGGAGAGGACGCGCAGGGGACCGCGCGGCGTTGGATAATCCTTCGACAGATCAGCGACGCGCAGCAAGGGAGCCCGTCCCGATCGACTGATACGCCTGCAGCAGCCGATCCGCTGACCGCGCGATGTTGTAGTGCTCCCGGACGCCGTCGAAGCCGCTCCGCCCGAGACGCGCGGCCAGCGCGCGATCGCGCCAGAGCGTGCGGAGCCCATCGGCAATCGCCCGCGGATTGTCAGGTTCGACGAGCAGGCCGCCCCCCGTGCGCTCGACGATTTCGGTGAACGCGCCGCGCCGGGGTTGAACGACCGGCACGCCGGCGGCCATCGCCTCGAGGAGAAAGACACCCTTCGGTTCGTCGTAGGTGGCCGGCACCGACAGCACGTCGATCGATCGGAGGAACGCCAGCTTGCCGGCGCGATCGACGGCGCCGCGGTACGTGAACTCGCCGGCGAGTCCGGCGTTGTCCAGATCGCGCCTGATCCGATCCAGATAGTCCGCCTGCGCCGGCGCCAGGTATCCCGCCGCGTCGAGCCGCATCTCCGCGTGCGGCTCGAGAGATCTGAGGTGGATGTAGCTCTCCGCGAGCACGTGCAGCCCCTTTTCGGGCGCGACGCGCGCGAAGTACCCGACCCGGAACGGTACGGATCGACCGGCCGGCGGATCCGGTCGCTCGTACCCCGCGAGGTTGATCCCCAGCGGCACGACGGCGATCCGCCCGACGGGTATCCGCAGCATGTCCGAGATGGGCCGGACGTATCCGTCGCTGACCGACAGAAACAGGTCGACGTCCGGCACCTGCCGCCTGATCAGGTCCAGCGCGCGGTCGCGATACGGATCGACGAGGCCGTTCAGGAACAGATCCTCTCCCTGAAGCGTGCAGCAGATCGGCCGATTCAGCGCGCGCCGCAGCGGCGCCGCGAGGCCGATCAGCAGCGCGTTCGGAAGATTGATCACGTCGGGGACTTCTTCCTGCGCGATCCACGCCAGCAGCTTGTCGAATTCCTTTCGCAGGACGCCCCGCTCCCCTTCGAGCATCGAGATCGTCATATCGCCCAGGAGCTTCGGATCCGTCGAGAGCGACCGCTTCGCGAACGCGTTGATGACCCAGGGCGAGTCCCAGAGGCGATCGAGCAGCCGCGGCGTCTTTCGGAACAGCGGCAAATACTGTTGCAAATAAATGCTGATGCCGCCGAACAGCACGCGCTTTCGACTGACGTTGGTCTCGTCCGGCCTCGTGGGCGTGTAGAGGGGGAGCAGCGTGACCGCGTGCCCGCGCGCGAGGAGTTCGGCCGCGAGCGCGTTGTCGCGCAGACAACTGCCGCAATACATCCCCGCCGCGCCCGCGGTTATGGAGAGAATCCTCACAGCCCGGCCGTCTGGAACGCCCTCGCGCGAAACAGGAAGTCGATCAGGTTGCCTTCGTGCGGCTGGCGCCAGTTCAACTGGGTCGTCGGCACGGGACCGATGTTGAGGCGATCGATGTGCACCGCGTCGGTGAGCGTGCGGCGGAACGCCGGATTGCACGTGATGGCGGAGCACACGAGCGTCGGCCCGATGGCCTCGATCATCTTCGACTCGGGGCATTCGACAACGGTCACGAACGGGAACATGTACTCCTTGTTCGCGATCGCCGCGCCCGGCGAATCGCAGTGCACCACCGTCGGCAGCAGGTAGTCCGCGCGTCCCGCCTTGACGAGCCGCGGCCGATCGCCGCGGTGCCTGGCCGTCACGTCCGTCACGCCCGGAGCCTGAAGGTCGGCGTCGATCGACCGCGAGATCGCTTCCGCGACGCCGGGGACCGTAAACGCCGCCAGGCTCGCGTCGGGATGATCCGGCGGAAGAGGCGCGACGGCGGCGAGACGCTGCGCGATCGCGTCGGCGATCGCTCGCGTGTGCCGGCTCGCCCAGATGCCCGAGCAGTTGATGCAGCCGCGGCCGCTGTTCAGAAAAACGCTGTCGACCATCACGTCGAGGAATTGCTCCCAGCGGTCCACCTGATCGTCTCCGATCAGGATTTTGGAGAAGCCGGGGCCGTGCGGCTGTACTCCCGGGTTGCCGCGATAGCGGTCGACCGTCGCCTGGCCGCCGAAGATGATCGTCCGGGCGACGCTGTCGAGGACGGCCGCGCCGACGTCCGCGCCGCCCGGATAGATGGCAATCGCCTCGCGCGGAACCCCCGCGGCGTAGAACGCCTCGGTCATCCGGTACGGCGTCCACGGTTCCTGTGGACCGGGCTTCAGGACGAGGCCGATCTGCAGCGGAATGATGGGAAGCCACAAGGCGTGCACGCCGGGGGAATTCGACGGCAGCACGAGGCCGACGACCGGACTCTGCGCCTGGTAGCTGATGGGCACGCCGCGCTCCTCGCCATACCCGTTCGACAGCACGTCGAGCGACAGCCCGCGCGTCAGCGACTCGAGAATCGCGCGCATCTCCGCCAGCACGAACGCGCTCTTCTGCATGTTCGCGCGGCACATCCGCTCGGGAAGCCCCGTGCTGGCCGACTGCGCCCGGACGAATTCGTCGGGCGTCTGCGTGCCGTTCCCCATCGGCAGCGTGGCGGTCATGTACAGCTGTCCGGCGTGGCCGGCCCGCGCGATCAGGTCTTCGATCGGGATCGCGCGCAGTACATCGCGAGCGCGCGGCGCGTTGCGCGCATCGCGCTGGATCAGCCCGCCGTTCGCGCGGCTGACGGTCGCGATCGGCTCGCCCGTGGAGAAGTGGACGACCTCGTCGACCTCGAGGCTCTCGTACGGCGCGCCCCAGCGGAGCACAGGGAGATGAAGCATCGATCGGTTCCTAGTACACGCCCACCGTGGTCGTCGCCGCAAATCCGCGATAGGGCCGAACGCCGCTCACGCCGTCCCATGGATAACGAGCGCACGGCGGCTCGCGCTCACCTTCATCCCGCTCGAGAAATCCCGGCATGAAGAATTCTTTCGTCAACGTCGTCAGCTTCACGCGGCCGGTCTTTCCGTAGTCGACGATGCGGTCGGGACGATCGAAGTCCACGACTTGGACGACCGCGCGCGGCTGCGGCGCGTAATACGTAATCTTGTAGCCGTTCTGCGGGCCGCTCGGAGCGCTCGCGGCCAGCCCCATCAGCGTGTTGCCGTACACCGGCGTCATGCAGGCGCCGTCGAGCAGCTCCTCGTGCGCGAACCGGTTCCACTGCGGCGTGAATTCGGTCCCACCGGAGAAGATGCCCGTGATTCCGGCCTGGCGGATCGTGGTGCCCATCGATTCCAGCCGCAGCGCGAGCGCTTCGAGCAGCTTGGGCGTCGCGAACATGCAGCGGATGTCGTGGTTCGCCTGCAGGATCGTGACCGCCTGATCGATGACGTGATCCTTGTACGCCTGCAGATGTTCCATCCAGCCTTTCTGGATCAACTTGATGACCCAGCGCGGATGCAGATCGACGCAGAAACAGATGCCGCCGCGGTACTGCGCGAGATGCTCGACGGCGAGCCGCAGCCGGCGCGGCCCCGAAGGACCGAGCATCAGCCAGTTCGAGCCCTTCGGAAAGGACTCGTCGGGCAGCGTTTCGCTGAACAGCTCGTAGTCGGTCCGGAAATCCTCCGACGCGATGCGCGTCTTCGGAATCCCGGTCGTCCCGCCGGTCTCGAAGACGAAGATCGGTTTGCCCGAGAGCGCCTTCGGGATCCAGCGTTGCACGGGACCGCCGCGCAGCCATTCGTCCTGGAACTCGCCGAACCGCTGCAGATCGGAAAAGCCTTTCACCTCCCGCCGCGGATCCCATCCCGCCTTCTTCGCGTACTCGAGCCAGAACGGAGATCCGGTCGACGGATTGAAATGCCGGTCGACGACCTCGCGTACCCACGCGTCGAGTGTTGGCGATGCGGGCATGAAATCGTAGTATAGCGTCCCCATGCCCACGACCCAGAGTCACGTCCCCGTCGCGCGGCTGACGCCCGTCCAGTGGGCGATCTGCATCACGGCCTCGATCGGATTCGCGTTCGATTCGTACGTCCTGCTGATGCTTCCGCTGATCGTGCGGCCGGCGCTGCAGGAGCTGCTGCGCGTCGGACCGGCCGATCCTCACATCAACCAGTGGGTGGGCTACCTCTTTTACTGGCCCGCCGTGGCCGGCGGAATCTTCGGCTTGCTCGGCGGCTATCTCACGGATCTATTCGGCCGGCGGCGCGTGCTCGTGTGGAGCATCCTGCTCTACGCGATCGCGGGCGTCGCGGCCGGCTACTCGACGTCGGTGTATCAGCTGCTCTTCTGGCGCTGCTGCATGTTCGTCGGCGTCTGCGTCGAGTTCGTCGCGGCGGTCGCGTGGCTCGCGGAGCTGTTTCAGAATCCCAGGCAGCGCGAAGCGGTCGTCGGCTACACGCAGGCGTTCGGCTCGCTCGGCGGCCTGATGGTCACGGCCGCGTACTACCTCGTCGTCACGTACGCCGATGCTCTCCCGCTCGTGCGCGGCGGGCACGAAGCGTGGCGCTACACGCTGATGTCGGGGATCGTCCCGGCCATCCCGCTGATCGTGATCCGGCCGTTCCTGCCCGAGTCGCCGGCGTGGCGGGAGAAGAAGGCCGCCGGCACGCTGAAGCGTCCCAGCTTCGTCGAGCTGTTCCGTCCCGAGTTCAGCCGAACGACGATTGTGACGACGATCATGATGGCGTGCGCGTTTGCGGCGGCGTTCGGCGCGATTCAGCAGGTCCCGCGCATCGTGCCGGGCCTTGCCGAGGTGCGCGCGATGCCGAGGGCCGCGCAGGAACAGACCGTGAGCGCGGTGCAGTCGTTCCAGGAATTTGGCGGGCTTGCGGGCCGCCTCCTTCTGGCGTTCCTCGCCGTACGAATCGTCAGCCGGCGCCGGCTGCTCCACGTCTTTCAGATTCCGGGGTTGATCCTCCTGCCGCTGGTGTTCCTGTTTCCGGCCACCAGCAGTCTCGTGATGCTCGAGTGGGGCATCTTCCTCGTGGGCCTGCTGACGATCGCTCAGTTCAGCTATTGGGGCAACTACCTGCCGCGCGTGTATCCGACATATCTGCGCGGGACGGGCGAGA
>QHWR01000004.1 GCA_003223835.1 Acidobacteriota bacterium
GAGGCTGTCAACGGTTGGCGTTTGGCGTTATCGGAAGCAGATGATCTGGCCGTCGGCCGTGGCGACGACGACCCAGCTCGCCTTCGCCCACGTCGCGCCGCGATCGAGAACATTCGACACCACGCGCATTCTCCTCATACCGTCACTCCCGGAGTCGAGCGCATCGTCCGGGACCGTCCGCGTATCCACAGGAAGAGCGCGGCCGCGACGAACGTCGCGATCGCAATGAACTGCGACGCGGAGAAAGGACCCACGTTGCCGCGATCGAGATCGGCCCTGAAGATCTCAATCACATAGCGGCAAACCGAGTACCCCAGAACAACGGCGAGAAACGCCTGGCCCGGTACGGTCTGCCGGCGCCGCACGACGGCCGCGATCAGCAGGAGGGCGAGTCCCGCCAGCGACTCGTAGATCTGCGTCGGGTGCACGGGCAGCGACGGCATCGCGGCGGAGGGCAGCAGCCCCTGAAACGCCTGCTGCTGCGACGCCAGCGAACCGGCCGGGAAGCGCACCGCCCATGGGCCGTTCCATGGCTGGCCGAAATCGCAGCCGGCGAGGAAGCAGCCGACGCGCGTCAGCATCAGGCCGACGCACAGCGACGGGGCGACCGCGTCGGTCCATGCCAGCACGTTCAGCCGATGCCGCCGGCAGAACGCGAGCGTGCCGACGAACCCGCCGAGAAACCCGCCGTACGCGACGAGGCCCCCCTTCCACCACTTGAACACGTCGAGGACGCTGTCGAACTGATCGAGGTTCGTGACGACGTAGAGGAGCCGCGCGCCGACGCACGCGCCCACGAGAGTCCAGACGATGCACCGGTCCGCCAACTCGGCGTCCATCCCCGCGCGCGTCGCCAGGCGGATGGCGAGCAGCCGGCCGACGATCACCGACAGGCACAGCATCGTGCCGTAGGCATAGAGCGGCAGGCCGAACGGCAGGTGGACGAGGATTGGTCTCATGGAATCCGCGCTCCGGAAAATAAATCGCGCCCCTTCGGCGCGTCAAACGTACAGCTAGTAAAAATCAGCCCTTGACTCACCCGGGCGGACCATGCGATCCCTTAGGTCCCGTGACGGCGCACGCTACCTCGACAGGCGATCGCATCGTTCTCGGCGTCGACGTCGGATCCACGACGGTCAAGGCGGTCGTCGTGGATCCGGGAACCCGCGGCATCCTCTGGTCCGACTACCAGCGCCACGAAACACGCCAGGCCGAGAAGGTGATGGACCTGCTCGTCGCCATCGGCGACGCGTTTCCGGACGTCGCGCCCGAGGGCGTCTCGGTCTTCGTGACCGGCTCAGGGGCCGGGCCGCTCCGCGCGCCGCTCGGCGCGAAATTCGTGCAGGAAGTCAACGCCGTCACGATGGCGGTGGATTACCTCCATCCCGACGTCGGGAGCGTCATCGAACTCGGGGGGCAGGACGCGAAGATTATCATTTATAAAGCGACCGCGACAGGGGAGAAGCGGGCCATCGCGTCGATGAACGACAAATGCGCGTCGGGCACCGGCGCGACCATCGACAAGTGCCTGCTCAAGGTCGGCATGCCGCGCGAGGAGGTCTTGCGGCTCGCCTGGGATCCGTCCCGGCTGCACCACGTCGCCGCCAAGTGCGGCGTCTTCGCGGAAACCGACATCGTCAATCTCGTCAAGTCCGGGATCCCGTCGGCGGAGATCATGTGCTCGCTCGCCGACGCGATCGTCATGCAGAACCTGTCGGTGCTGACGCGCGGCAACACGCTGCGGCCGAAGGTGCTGCTGCTCGGCGGGCCGAACACGTTCCTGCCGTTCCTGCAGGCCTGCTGGCGCCAGCGGATTCCCGAGACGTGGGGGTCGCGCGGGTTCGACGTCCCCGCGGACGTCCCGGTCGACGACCTGATCGTCGTCCCGTCCAACGCGCAGTACTACGCGGCGTACGGCGCGGTGATGTACGGGCTGCACGAAGCCGCCGGCGTCGGCCGCTATCGCGGGCTCGATCCGCTGAAAGCGTTCATCGCGGGCGGACGGAAGGCGCAGCTCGGCGGATCGGCGGGGCCGCCGCTCGTGAGCGACGGCGGCGAGCTGGAAGCATTCCGCCGCGCGTATTCGATCCCGCGTTTCGAGCCCGCGACGTTCCGCGAAGGGGAGCGCGTCCGCGGCGTCATCGGCCTGGACGGCGGCTCCACGTCCTCCAAGGCAGTGCTCATCGACGAGGACGGCCGGATTCTGACGAAGCAGTACCAGCTCTCGCAGGGCAACCCGATCGCCGACACGAAACAACTGCTCGCGCGGATCAAGGCGTTCGTGCACGAGCAGGGGGCGACGCTCGACGTGGTCGGCTTCGGCGCGACCGGCTATGCCGCCGACGTGCTCGAGGAATCGCTCCACGCCGACGTCAACATCGTCGAGACCGTCGCGCACATGATGGCGGCGGTGAAATACTTCGGCGACGTCGACGTCATCTGCGACATCGGCGGACAGGACATCAAGGTCCTGTTCATGGCGAACCGGGAGATCCGCAACTTCCGGCTCTCGAACCAGTGCTCGGCCGGCAACGGCATGCTGCTCCAGGCGATGGCCGATCAGTTCGGCGTCCCCGTCACGGAATACGCGGAGACGGCGTTCAAGGCGAACCTCACGCCGCAGTTCAGCTACGGGTGCGCGGTGTTCCTCGACGCGGACCGCGTCAACTTCCAGAAAGAGGGATACAGCAAGGAGGAGCTGCTCGCCGGTCTCGCGATGGTGCTGCCGAAGAACGTGTGGCAGTACGTCGTGCAGATCCCGCGCATGTCGGCGCTCGGCACACGCTACGTCCTGCAGGGGGGGACGCAGTACAACCTCGCCGGCGTCAAGGCGCAGGTCGATTACATCAAGGAACGCGTGCCCGGCGCCGAGGTCCACGTTCATCCTCATCCCGGCGAGGCGGGCGCGATCGGCGCCGCGCTCGAAACCCTGCGCGTCGTCAAGCGGCGCGGGCGATCGACGTTCGTCGGCCTCGATGCCGCGATTGACCTCGCGTACGTGTCGCGCAACGACGAGACGACCCGCTGCCACTTCTGTCCGAACAACTGCGCGCGGACGTTCATCGACGCGCGCACGCCGGACGGCAGCACGAGCCGCTACATTTCGGGCTTCAGCTGCGAGAAGGGGACCGTCGAATCGGTTGACGCGCTCAAGAAGCTGACGGCGCACCGCAAGGACCTGCGCTTGAAGTATCCGAACCTCGTGGACTACGAGAGCAAGGTGCTCTTCCGCAGCTTCTACACCCCGGAACCGATTCCGGCCGCCGACGCGCTCATCGACAGCGTGGAGGTGAAGAGGACGATCCTGGGCGGCGTCAGGAAGACGCCGGTGAGACGCCCGTTCCGTCGATCGCCGGACGCCGCCCTGGAAAAGCGCCGTCGCCTCCAGATCGGCATCCCTCGCGTGCTCAACATCTATTCGACGGCGCCGATCTGGCGGACGTACTTCGAGACGCTCGGTCTCAAGAGCGAGAACGTCGTCTTCAGCGACTACACCTCCGAAGAGTTGTGGGCGGAGGGCGGCAAGTACGGATCGATCGATCCGTGCTACCCGTCGAAGGTCTGCCAGGCGCACATCCACAACCTGCTGTTCAAGAAGCCGCGCAACAGGATCAGCTACATCTTCTTTCCCTGCATCACGCACGTGCCCAGCTTCGTCGTGAACACGATGGACAACACGTCGTGCCCGATCGTCGCGGGGGCGCCGAAGGTCGTGCGCGCCGCGTTCACGAAGGAAGTGGATTTCTTCGCGACCCGCGGCGTCGAGTACATCGACGGCGCGGTCACGCTCGTCGAACCGAACTACTTCGCGCGCCAGATGTTCGAGATGTGGGGCGAGCGGCTCGGCATCACCGAGGACGAGAACGACTGGGCCTGCCGCCAGGGGCTCGCCGCGCTGCGCGGGCTCGACGATGATCTGCAGCGCCGCGGTCTGGAGATCCTGCAGAGCCTCGAGCAGGAAAACAAGGTCGGCGTGCTGCTGCTCGGGCGTCCGTATCACCTCGATCCGGGGCTCAACCACGGCGTCCTCGACGAGTTCCAGGCGCTCGGCTATCCGGTGCTGTCCATCCGGTCGATCCCCAAGGATCCCGGGTGGCTGGCGCGCTTCTTCAAGGACGATCTCGAGCGCGGGTTCATTCAGTCGCCGCTCGACGTGTCCGACGTCTGGCCGGAGAACTACTCCGCCAACAGCGTGCAGAAAGTGTGGGCCGCGAAGTTCGCCGCGCGCCACCCGAACGTCGTCGTGCTCGACCTCTCGAGCTTCAAGTGCGGGCACGACGCACCCACGTACGGCCTCGTGGACAACATCATTTCGTCGAGCCACACGCCGTACTCGGCGCTCCACGACATCGACGCGAACAAGCCCGGCGGCTCGATCAAGATTCGCGTGAAGACGTACGCGCACACGCTGTCGCGGCACGAAGAGCGGCTTCAGGACCTCGCCGCGAAACGGACCGAGCTGCAGCGCCGCGTCGAGGAAAAGCGGCATGCCCTGATACGCGAACGCCAGCAGGCGCTCGCGGACGCGGCCGGCCGCGAGGACGCGCGCGGGCGTCACGAGAAAATGGACGCGGCGTACCGGACCTATCTCGAGGAGGACCCGGTGCTGCCGGCGGTTTCTGAAGAATCGTCGAAGATTCTCTGGATGAGGGAGACACCCCCATGATGCCCGACACCCTGCCGGACGTGCGGAGTTACGACGCCATCGAGGCCGAGGTGAAAGCCTTCGAGGAGGCCGAGCGCCGGCGGCTCCAGTTGGACGAGGATCCGATCGACCACTGGGTCGATTGCAATCCGCAGACGTTCACGCGCGCGGACCGCGACGCGACGACTATCCTGTTCGGAGGGCTCACGCTCGCGCACGACCAAATCGTCAGCGCCGCAATCGCGGGGCTCGGCTACACGATCCAGCCGCTCGACGTGCCCGACACCGATTCGCTTCGGTTCGGGAAGGAATTCGGCAACCGCGCCCAGTGCAACCCCACGTACTTCACCGTTGGCAATCTCGTGAAGCACCTGGTGTACCTGCGCGACCGCGAGCACATGCCGGTCGACGAGATTATCCGCAAGCACATCTTCCTGACCGCGGGGTCGTGCGGCCCGTGCCGGTTCGGCACGTACGTGACCGAATACCGCAAGGCGCTGCGCGACGCGGGATTCGACGGCTTCCGCGTCCTCCTGTTCCAGCAGCAGGGCGGCTTGCGCCAGGCAACGGGCGACGCCTCCGGCCTCGAGCTCTCGGTGCCCTTTTTCATCACGCTGTTGAAGGCGCTCATCGCGGGCGACGCGCTGAACCTGATCGGGTACCGCATTCGCCCGTACGAGGTCGAGCCCGGCACGACCGATCGCGCGCTCGAGGAGTGCAAGCGGATTCTGCAGCAGGCGTTCAGACGCCGGCGAAGCATACTCGCCGCGATGTGGAAGTGCCGCCGCGTCCTCGCGCGGGTCGACGTCAATCGGCTGCAGCCGAAGCCGAAGGTCGCCATCATCGGCGAGTTCTGGGCGATGACGACGGAAGGAGACGGCAACTACCGCCTGCAGCGGTTCCTCGAGAGCGAAGGCGCCGAGGTCGACATCCAGCCGGTGAGCGCCTGGCTCCTCTACAACATCTGGGAGTGCGCGTGGGACACGAAGCGGCGCATGATGCTCAAGTTCGACGACGAGGGGAAGTTCGGGCTGAAGGGGGCGAACCCGCGCCGGAAGCTCGCGCTGCTGAAAGTCGCCGACGTCGTCCTGCGCGGCACGTTCGGGCTCTTCACGAAGACGATGGGGCTCGGCGGCTATCACCTGTCCGACATGGATGAGATCGCGACGATCTCGCATCAGTACTACGACAACCATCTGCGCGGCGGCGAAGGGCACATGGAAATCGGCAAGCTGATCCAGCACGTGCAGCAGAAGAAATCGCACATGGTGATCAGCGTCAAACCGTTCGGCTGCATGCCTTCGTCGGGCGTGTCGGACGGCGTGCAGTCGCTCGTGACCGCGAAGCACCCGGAGGCGATCTTCTGCGCGATCGAGACGACGGGCGACAGCGCGATCAACGCGCAGAGCCGCATCCTGATGGATCTGTTCAAGGCACGGCAGAAGGCGGGGCGCGAATACCAGGACCTGCTCAGCGCGTCAGGGCTTTCGCAGCAGGAGGCGGAACGCCGCGCGCGGCGCCGCGGGTACGCCGGCGCGCTGTTCTACCCGACGCACGTCGTTGCCGGCACCGGCAGCAACACGCTCATGGATCTCGTGCCGCAGGCGAGAACCCGCGTCGCCTCTCAACGGGCGTCCGCGACGCCGGCCCTCGAACGCCAGCCGCAGCCGGCGCCGCGCCCGACCGCTCTCGGTCAACCCCGTGTGGGTTTCAAGAACGGGACGATTGCGCTCGTGCCCGTCGCCGCGCCGGCGGATTGTTCGTCGGGCGGTAATTCGTAGCCGCTGATGCGTAGCGCAGGTCTTTAGACCTGCTCGTGATCGGCGCTACGAAATCTCTGCCTGAAGACCTGCTGGTCGCGATCACGAGCAGGGCTGAAGCCCTGCGCTACGAAATCTGTACCTATCGCGCCATCGCGGCGCAGGACGCCTGTCCGGTGGCGTGGCGGCAGATCGCCGCGGTGTACCCCTGTGGGGCCGCGGCGGCATTGACGATGTGGATCGCGACCGGCTGCCCGACGGCGGACTCGGGGTCGGTCACTGGCCATTCGGCGTGGTCCGAGAGCAGCATCGCGTGCGCCATGATCCAGCCGAATCCGAGCGGATAGGCCGCCTCCGCCGTCAGCTCGACCTGCCCGCCCGCGGGAATATCACGAATGAAGCGGCGATGGAGAATCGGACGGCCCGTGCCGTCCGGCGTGCTTCCCGCGAGCACGTCGATGGTCACGCCGTACGCGTCCGCGGAGCCGTTGTTCGTGACGACGACCTGTAACGCGACGGGACGGCCGGGACGCGGCGCCGCCGGGTTGACGGTGATGTCGGCTGGACGCACGAGCAGCGCCGGTGCGGGCCAGGCCTGTTCGGCGGCGGTGACCAGCGTCGGCAGCAGCGCCAGCCTGATCGGCGCGCGTCCCGATCGCCGCAGGAACGCGCCTTCGAGACTCGGTTCGGATTCCGCCCAGCGCGCCTGCTCGCCGTCGATCACGACGTCGCCGATCTTCACCCACACTTCCGCGACCGTGCCCTGGGGCGCCTGGAACGCCGCGACGCTGCAGACGTCGCTGAAGGTCTGTCCTTCGCCCGACGGGTGCGCGGCGAGCGTGCACCACTCGGTACGCCGGTAGGCCTCGACGCCGGGCTCGGCGTAGGGGAGCTGCATCAGCCAGATGGCGAGCGGCACGTCCGGCAGGCCCGCGTCGAGGCGCGCCACGGAGACGTAGCGGCCGCGTTCGACGAAACGGGTCACCGCGCGCGCTTCGATCGCGCCGCTCCACACGCCGTAATGGAGCGATGGCAGCGCGCGCGTTTCCTCGCGCGGCAGGCCGTCGGGGAGCGCATCGTACTGGATCCGCGCCCGCACCTGGAGGTCGTGAAAGCCGGGCGAGAGCCACGCGCGCGGAAACACGCGATCGAGCCGTTCGGTGAAATCGCGCCCCGAAGGAATCCGCGCGACGCGACGCCATGCGCCGGAGTCGGGGCGCGCCTCCAGTGTCGCCGTGAAGGCGACCGCCCACGGCAACGTCAGCACGCGCGACGCGCGCACGTGGAGCGAACCGGGGTCGGCCGGCGAAAACAGCGGCCGGTCGATCCGCGGCACGACCGGGATCGCCGCGCGGATCGCCAGCGATTTCAGCTCGGGGTCATCGTCGCGTCCGAGCGCTGTCGTCAGCAGCGCCTGCAGCTCCTGCCCCTCGTCATGATCGACGTGGCGTGGCTCGCCCGACACGATCATCCGGTCGAGCGCGTCCCCGAGACGCGTCCGGTCCCAGCCGGGTTGTTGAGCGGCGGTCAGCGCGACGGCGACGAGCGCGGCCGGGAGTACCACGCCTGCGGCGGGGGCAAGCTCTGCGCCACGCCGGATCGCCCGGAATTACGCGAGGTTACGGTGAAACCGGTTACGGTTTCGTGCGCGGACTGGCAGGGTTGTCGGTGAAATGCAATCACTGCTTCATCGTGACCACCAGCGGCCGGTGATCGGAGATCTTCGTGTCGAGTACCTGCGCGCTCGCGCAGTGCAGGTCGCCGGTCAGGTACAGGTAGTCGATGCGTTTGGCGGGCGTGTCGGCGGGGTACGTGAAGCCATCGCCCTGGCCGCATTCCGCCCACGCGTCGCGCAGGCCGGCCTTGCCGAGCGCCTGCTGGACGGCACTGTCGGGCGTCGAGTTGAAATCGCCGCCGACGAGCAGCGGCGCGCCCGCGACCAGGCGCTGGCGCACCAGATCGAGCAAGTCGTCGACTTCCTGGCGGCGATACGTATCTTCCGCCGACGCGTCGAGATGCGTGTTGATCGCCTGCCATCGCCCGCCCGGGACGGCGACGATGGTCACGAGCGCGCCGCGCGGCTCCTGCGATCCGCCCGCGCGCGACTGCGGCGGCGTCACCTTGAGCGGAAACGTCCCGATGTAGTCGGCGCCGAGGCGGCCCAGCGTCGCGATGCCGTATTGTCCGCCGTCGTAGTCGAGCGTCCGGCCGAACTGTCCGGTGAACTTCGACGCCGCGGCGAGCACCGCGACCTGATCGATCTTCCCGGATCGCGCGGTGCCGCGATCCACTTCCTGCAGGAGCACGACCGTCGCGCCGCTCGTCCGCGCCAGCGCCGCGACGTCCTGCAGGTTGTCCTTGCCTGCCGCGTCCTTGCCCGCGTGGATGTTGAACACCAGCACGCGAACCGTCGGATCCGGATGATGCCACCACGACACGCACGCGGGACTCGCGCACGCGGCGGCGAAAAGAGCCAGCCACACCGCACGTCGGACGACGACGGACATGCTCAATGCCTCCTTCGCAGTCAATGCTAAATGCTAAATGCCAAATGCCAAAAGCCAAAAGCGTCCCCGATGTTGGAACCAGCTCTCTTTTGGCATTCAGCATTTGGCATTCAGCATTGACACTGACACTCATTCTAGTCACCGCTCATCGTGCGCGAAACCGCGCGAACGGCACGCCGCTCATCCATGCCAGAACGAGGAACGTCACGCCGAACGCGGGGAGCACCAGCGTCGCGCGCAGGATCGGCCCGAGCGCGGGCACCGCGAGCTTGACGGCCCAGGCCACGGCTGCGCCCGCGACGGCGGCCATCCACAGGCGCGCGGCATGCCAGGCGGCGAGCCCCGTCGGTCCCACCCGGCGGTTCAGGCTCGCGCGCAGCAGCGCGAATTCGATCCAGCCGGCGACGCCGGCCGACGCCGTCAACCCGGCCGCGCCCCATTCGGGCGCGATGCCGAGCCGCGGCGGCACCACGATCGCGCACACGTACCCGAGCGTCGTCACCGCAATCAGGCGGACGACGGCGTAGCGGAGCGGCGAGCGCGTGTCGCCGATCGCGTAATGCGCGACCGAGTACAGCCGCGCCATCGTCGAGGCGAGCAGCCCGATCGCGGAGCCCGCCAGGATCCCCCACACATACACCGAGTCCTCGGGACGGAAACGTCCGCGCTGCAGGAGCGCGGCGGTGAGCACATCGCCAAGCGCCACGAAGGCGACCGCGGACGGAATCACGAAGAACGCCAGGCGCTGGAGTCCCGAGTCGATGCGGACGCGGAACGCGCCGGACGCGTCGCGCGCGGCGTCGCCGGAAAGCGCCGGCAGTTCCGCCGCCGACACGGAGATGCCGAACAGGCTCACCGGCAGCGTGTAGAGCAGCTGCGCGTTGGTCAGCCCCGTCACGGCGCCGGTCGGCAGCCAGCTCGCGATCAGCGTGTCCACATAACTCGTCAACTGCACCGCGCCGCGGCTCACGAGCACGGGTATGAACGTCCGCACCGCCTGCCGTACCGGATCCGTCAACGCGAGATGGCCGCCGCGCGAGAGCCGCCACGCGAACGGCGCCTGAACGGCAAACTGCAGAAAACTGCCGGCGACGGATCCCCACGCGAGATCGATCGCGAGCGCGTCGAGATTGCGCCCGGGGCCGAAGGCGACGAGCGTCGCGATCATCGCCGCGTTCCACGCGACCGGCGCCGTGTAGGACAGGAGAAACTTGCCGTGGCTGTTCAGGACGCCGAGGCACCACGCGGATGCCACGAGCAAACCGGCGCCGGGGAAGAGAATCCGGACGAGCCGGATGGCGAGTGCGCGCTTCGCGCCGGTAAAGCCGGGCGCCACCGCGTCGACGAGCACGGGCGTCGCCACGACGCCGGCGACGACGAGCAGCGAGATGACGAGCATCAGCAGCGCGAACACCGTCCGCGCCGCCTGCGCGGCGGCAGCGTCGTCGCCGCGCGCGCGCAGTCCCGCGTGAACCGGGATGAACGATCCGGACAGCGCCCCTTCGCCGAAGAGGTTCTGGAGCAGGTTCGGAATGCGGAACGCGGCGTTGAACGCGTCGGCGGCGTCCGATCGCAGCCCGAAGTAATAAGAGAACGTGCTGACGCGCAGCAGGCCGGCCAGCCGGCTCGCGAGGATGCCGACCCCGACCATGACGTCGGGGCGCGCGAACCGGCGCGCGGCGGCGGTCAGGCTCGGCGGCACGCGATCACGGCCGCGCGAGGGGGTCGGCAGTCGCCGCGGCCTGCCACGCGAACCACGCGAGCGCCGTCGCCGCCTGCTTCAGGTCCTGCTCGCGCACCCGCTCGGGCGTGTCCATGTTGGTGTGATGGATGCGGACGTCGTAGTCGGTGTAATCCTGGATCGCGTTGAAGCCGGGAATGCCTGCCGCCTTGAAGCTGAGATGGTCGGTGGCGCCGATCCCGGGCAGGACGTTCTTTCGCGCGCCGAGCGCCTTCAGCGGCGCGAGCCATCGATCGAACATCGGCTGTACGCCGGGCGCGTTCTCGAGATACCAGCCGTAAATCGGGCCCGTCCCCGGATCGAGATTCAGATACACGAAGACGCGATCGCGCGCCTCCCGATTGGCGTCGCCGGCGAAGTGCCGATCGACGTACGCCTTGGATCCGAGCAGGCCTTCTTCTTCGCCGCCCCACAACGCGAACCGGATGGTCCGGCGCGGACGCATGCCGGTGGCCTTCAGTATTCGGGCGGCCTCGAGCACGCAGGCGGCGCCGTCCGCGTTGTCGGCCGCGCCCGCGCCCGTGTGCCACGAATCGATGTGCGCCCCGACGATGACGAGCTGATCGCGGACCTGCGGATCCGAACCAGGGAGATCGCCGATCACGTTGTAACCGTTCGTATCGGCGGTGATGTAGTGGGATTGGATGTTGACGCGCAGCTTCACCGGCGTGCCGCGCTGCAGCAGCCGGGCGATCAGGTTGTAGTGTTCGCCGGCCACGACGATCGACGGAAGCGCCGCCGCGCCTTCGTCGCGGCGCTGGACGAACACGGTGCCGTGCTCGCCGTAACTCGTGCGCACGAGGACGGCGGCCCCCGCCTCGCGCACGGCCTGCGCCATCTGCCGCGCGTCCGCAGGATTCTGCCGCGGTCCCGGCGGAGGCGGCGCCCCGATTCGCACCGGACCCTCGCTCGTCGTCGGCTGCAGCCGGTCCTCCTTGATGAAGGTTGCCTCCGGCTGCATGAGGACGATCGCGTTGCGAAGGCGGTCGCCCATCGACGGCAGGTCGCCGGGCGAGCGGCCGCCGACCATCACCGGCGTCGCGACAATCTCTTCCTTCGTGGACGGCGACCACGCTTCGGCATAGCCGATCAACGGGAGGTAGCGGGGCTCGACCATCTCGAGCGTCAGGTGATCGAGCACCCAGCCGCGGCCGAACGGCCACGCCTCGAGGTGCGCGTCTTCGAGGCCGATCCCGCTCATCCGCTCGCGCGCCCATTCGGTCGCGCGCTTGAACGCGGGCGACGCCGTCAGCCGCGGACCGATCTCGTCGGTCAGCGTCGCGAACATCGCCGGCGCCTGCGACCGCTCGAGTCCCTCCGCCCGAATCTTCGCAAACATCGCGTCGCCGCCTTCCTGAGCGGACGCGGTCAGGAGAAGAAGCGGAAAAAGCAGAGTGGCAACGCGAATCTTATCAGTGTGCATCCGTGTCCATCTGCGGCAGATCGGTCCGTGTGATCCGTGGCCGATCGGTCCGTGTCATCCGTGGCCCTTGTCGGCGGCCCGGATGCGGCGGATCGTCGCGTCACGATCGCTCGCGAAGCGCTCCAGATCGCGGCGGTAGTCGTCGTCGAGCTTCGCGCGCTCGGCGGGATCGAACACGGACATGACTCTGTCCTGGTGCAGGATTTTCCGCTCGGCGACGTGCGCGTCGTATACGGACCGCGCCTCGGCAATGGCGGCTTTCTGATCGTCGGTCAGATGATGTTCTTCGACGCCGGATTCCGCGTCCTTCTTCCGCAGCCGTTCCATGACCAGCTCGAGCGCGCTTTTCGGGACGTCGGGGTCGCTCATCGCAGCCGGTCCTCGTGCGCTTCGACGAGCCCGTCCTGCGGATCCCACACGAGCGGGGGCGGCTCGAGCTCGATCAGGTATTCGAACTCGCGCCGGAACTGCTGGAGCGAAAGGCCCACCGTCGCGGCGAACTTCGCCAGCTCGTGGGGATCCTCGAAGTCGTCGCGGCGGAACCGGATCATGTATCGGCGCGCGATGCCATAGCGCGTCGAGTGGATATTCACCAGGCGGACGCGCGTGCGCCCGGTTTCGGGGTCGAGCATTTGCGCAAAGGGGACGGGGACAAAATGACCGCCCTGCATCGAGATCATCGACGCGTTCCCGCCCGACAACAGGTATTTCGTCGCGCAATACCCGAGGTCGCGCGTGTACTCCATGTCGATGGGGACAGGATCCGCGCAGCGCAGCTCGTAGCCGATGTTCTTCGCGGCGATCGTCGTCTTGAGGCCGAACGACGCGAGACGCTTCTGGACCTCGCTCTTCAGGATCTCGCCGATGTTGACTTCGGCAATCCGGACGTGGCCGTGCGCGTCGCGCTCGAC
>QHWR01000300.1 GCA_003223835.1 Acidobacteriota bacterium
ATCGAACCCCGCCGGAATCGGCAGGAAGTCCGGCAGCGGCTCGAGCGAATCGAGGTACCACGCGTCGCCGCGGCGCCGGATCTGCACGAGCAGCGCGTTCGCGTTCGCGAGCCGCGCGTTGTTGACGACGGCGAGCACATTCGTGTGGGTGTTCAGCGCCGTGTTGAACGTGTCGACCCAGAACGCGCGGTATTCCTGCGCCTGCGCGGCGCCTCCCCCCAACAGGCCCGTCACGACCAGGGCCGCCACGCCGAACGCTCGTCGTCTCATGGACCCTCCCGCCGCCCCGTGGCGGGGGAATTATAGACGGTTGTGAGACATAATTGAGCGTCGATGAACGTGATCGATCGTTTCGAACGGCCGCTGCGCAGCCTGCGGATCTCGGTCACGGACCGCTGCAATCTCCGCTGCCAGTACTGCATGCCCGAGACGGACTACGTGTGGCTGCCGCGCGAGAGCCTGCTGACGTTCGAGGAAATCACGACGCTGGTCGACCTCTTCACCGCCGCCGGCGTCGATCGCGTGCGGCTCACGGGGGGCGAACCGCTGCTCCGTCGCAACTTGCCGGACCTGATCGAGATGCTCGCGGCCCGGCCGTCGATCCGTGACCTGGCGCTGACGACGAACGGCGTGCTGCTGGCGAATCAGGCGGACGCGCTGCGAGCGGCGGGACTCGGCCGGATCACGATCAGCCTGGACACGCTGCGCGCCGACCGGTTCCAGACGCTGACGCGCTTCGACGCGCTTCCCGCCGTCATGGCCGGCATCGACGCCGCCCGGCGCGCGTTCGACTCCGTGAAGCTCGACACCGTCGTCATCCGCGGCGGCAATGACGACGAGCTGGTGCCGCTGCTCGACTACGCGCGGTCGATCGACGCGGAGATCCGGTTCATCGAATACATGGACGTGGGAGGGGCGACGCGCTGGTCGATGGACGAAGTCGTCCCGCGCGCGGAGATGCTCGCCCGGATCGAGGCGCACTACGGTCCGGTCGAGGCGCTGAAAGAAATGTCGTCGGCCCCGGCGGAGCGCTACCAGCTGCCGGACGGCACCGTCTTCGGCGTGATCGCATCAACCACGGAACCGTTTTGCGCGAGCTGCGACCGCAGCCGTCTGACCGCCGACGGTCTCTGGCTCCTTTGTCTGTATGCGCGTGGAGGCCTTGACCTCCGGCGCCCGCTGCGCCGGGGCGCCAGCCCCGAGGAGCTCCTCAACCTGATTGCAACGGTGTGGACGATGCGCGCCGATCGCGGCGCCGAGGAGCGCCTCGGGTCACCGGAACGCGCAGCGCTCATCCCGGTTACCGCGTTAAAGAAGGATTCTCACCTCGAAATGCACACCAGGGGTGGATAAACCCGTGTCGTTCGTGGTTCGTGGTTCGTGGTTCGTCAGGCGCGACGAGCGTGCACGAATGCCGGCGCCCTGGCGGGACGGCGGATCTCGGCGCGGCGGAACTGCGCGACCGGCAGATGGCAGCCGTGCTTGTGCAGGAAGTTGAGAAACCGCTTGTACTCGCCCGGCTCCAGGTTGAACAGCCGCACGAGCATCACGTAGCTGCCCCGCGTCTCGTCGAGCCCCTTCGCGATCAGCGCCCGTAGATCCTCGCGCGTCAGGTCCCGCTCCATGAACGGTTCGTGCACGACGGTCCAGAACGAATCGCGATCGACGACGAGCCGATCGTAGAGCGCGTCGGCGCGCGAGAGCACCTGCGGCGTCGCGATGACCGCCGGCGGCCGCGGCGAGATTTCGGCCGGGAGATCGCCGACGTCGATACGACGGTCGCGCACGCGCACCACCAGCCGCTCGACGACGTTGCGGAGTTCGCGGACGTTGCCGGGCCAGTCGAACCCGACCAGCGACTGCAGCGCCTCCGCCGACAACTCCGGCGCCGCCACACGATAATCGCGAGCGTACCGCCGGATGTAGTGCTCCGCCAGCAGCGGGACGTCCTCGCGCCGCTCGCGGAGCGGCGGAATCGCGATGTGGATGACGTTGAGTCGATAGTAAAGATCTTCCCGGAACGCGCCGGCGCGGATCTGCGTGAGGAGGTCGCGGTTGGTGGCCGTCACGAGACGCACGTTCGACGCGACGTTGCGGCGGTCGTCTCCAACGCGCTGGATTTCACCGGTCTCGAGGAATCGCAGCAGCAGCGCCTGCATCCGCAGGCTCATCTCCCCGACCTCGTCCATGAAGAGCGTGCCGCCGTTGGCCATCTCGAGCAGGCCGGCGCGATCGCGCCACGCGCCCGTGAAGCTGCCGCGGACGTGGCCGAACAGTTCCGATTCCAGGAGGGATTCGGGAACGCCGGCGCAATTGAGCGTGACGAACGGCGCGCCGCTCCGCCGGCTCCGGCCGTGAACGAGATGCGCCACGATCTCCTTGCCGACGCCGCTTTCGCCGGTTATCAGTACCTTGGCTTCGGTCGTGGCCGCGTACCCGACGTCCTCGAGGACGGTGCGGATGGCCAGACTTCCGCCGATCAGCTCGCAGTGGTGTTGATCCATCCGTATGCGCCGAGCAGACGCCGAAGTGCCGGTTGATTGAAAGACGAAAAAGTCGAGAGAGAGACAACGTTTATACGATTGCGTGCGAAGTACTGTCAAGCACGGCACTTACGCGGCATGCACGCGCGATCCTTGAGCACTCTCGCACGCGCGGCGCACGCGCCGCGGCGGCAATCGTCCACGATCGCACACAAAAAAGGGAACGTCGATTGCACGCGGGGGGCGGCACACGCTGACAACCGAGTTTCATGATGGACATTCGGTTCATATCGTCGCTGACGCCCGAAGATGAAACGCGCATCGCCGCCGCGGTGTGCGCCGCCGCCAGCAGCCTGCTGGATCACCTGCAGATCGCCTACACCATCCGGATCGAGACGACGGATGGACAGTTGTTTCATCACAGCAATGCGCCGGCGCTCGCGCTGGCGCGAGGGCCGCACACCGCCCCCGCCGTCTGAGCCCTGGCGGCGAAGATCGTTCGCGCGGAGACGAAAGTCCGCCGCGCGCGCGACATCAGGGCCCCGGCGCGGCGACGCACCGTTGCGCCCGCGCGATCCCGCCCGGTTTCGGTCGATCGGGCTGGCAATCGCGTTGCTTGACGGTCTTGCGTCTACCTTCCCATGCAAGTGTTTCGTCGAGCGGCGAGCTTCGCCCACTCCGTCGTGTCGCATCAGTACGACCACGTCGCAGCATTGATCTGGCTGCTGCGACGTCAGGATCTGCGCGATGCGGGGGCACCGCTGCCGGTGAACGATGACCTCCAGATCAGGAGCACCGACCATGAGGGTGTTGTGGCTGCTGGTGACCGCGGCCGGCGTGCTGGCGTTTTCCGCCGTCCCCAGTCATGAGCCGGGGCTGACGCTCCTCCTGCGTCTGGCCGACTGGCGCGCGCTGCTGGCCACGCCGTCGGCGGCCGCCGTCGCCGCCCCGCTGGACGCCGCGGCGCGCTGGTCGGAATGCCGATCGCTGTTGTTGGTGGCCGGCGGATTCTTCACGGTCGCCGTGCTCATTCGCCGCCGCTGACCCGCGATCAACGCCGCATGGTGGGCCCGGTGCCGTGGAGCATCGCCTCGATCAGGCGCAACAGCCGCGTCAGATCGACGGGCTTCTCGAGATGGACGGCGCCGAACCGCTCCGCTTCCTGACGCAACGACGCGTCGGGATACCCGGTCATCACGATGACCATCAGGTGCGGGTTCAGCGCGCGGCCGCGGATCACGAGCTGCAGGCCGTTGTACGCGCCGAGGCGGACGTCGGTGATCAGCAGATCGGGCGTCGCGTGCAGCGCCCGGCGCGCGTCGTCGAATGAAGTCGCCCCCGTGACCCAGTAGCCCGCGTGGCGCAGGGCTTCCGTCCACGCGTCGAGCGAATCGCGGTCGTCCTCCACGAGCAGAATCCGCGCTGCCGACGCCATCTCAACCCTGTTCGCGAACACGGCTATGGCAGTGCCACGGCCGTCGATGCATATGCGGTCATGATCGGCCGTTTTCCCGCGTGTAGACGTCTGAAATCCGACGAGCAGGA
>QHWR01000005.1 GCA_003223835.1 Acidobacteriota bacterium
GGACGCGGCGCGTCCGCCCCATGCGGAGATTCTTCTGGAACGACAGATCCAGGTACCGCTGAATCGGCCCTCGCACGTCCAGCGTCCGCGGCGCGTTGCCCAGCATCCCTTTTGCCGGACGCATGAACGCCGCCGGATTGATGTACGGCTCGCACAGATTGCTGATCGGACAGTCCCGCGTCCAGAGCGGGTTCACGAGGGGAACGCCTCGGACGAGATCGGGCCTGACGGTGTGCGTTTGGTCCGCGCTGAGGCGGTTTGCATCCGCAATCTTCGGGAGAAACGGATAGCCGCCCTGCAGCCGGAACAGGCCGGAGATGGTCCAGTCGCCAGCCAGCCAGTCGATCGGTTTCCATGCGTGGTCGAGGAACTTCCGCTCTGCGCCGAATGGCAGATCGTAAATGAACGTGGACGCGAAGCTGTGCTCGATGTCGTAGGTGGACAGCGACCGATCGGCGCTGCGAGGCGCGCCGAACGTCACGTGTCCCTGCGTGCTGCCGGCCGTGAGCACGTTCTTGTCCGGGCTCGCGTCCGACGCGTCGTCGATCGACCGTCCGAACGTGTAGTTGGCGGTAAACGTCAGGCCGGCGCCGACGCGGCGGTTGACGCTGACGTACGCCGCGTGGCGGATGCTGTTCGCCGACGCATCGTAGAAGATGTTCACCCGGTTGAACCCCAGGTACGTGCTCTCGAGCGTGCCGACCGGCACGGAGATGACGCGCCCGAGCATGTCCGTCCGCCGGAGCGGATCCGTCGTAGTCGTATCCGGGTTCTGGTTCGCCACGTCCAGCGCCTCGATGTACGTGAACGGGCGCGGGTTGATGTTCACCAGCGGCATGAACAGGTGGGTGCCCTTGCTGCCGATGTACGCAACCTCGACGACGGTGTTGGACAACAGCTTGCGCGATACGGTCAGGTTCCAGTTCTGGATGTAGGGAATCTTCGTGTTCTGCGAGATGGCGAATCCGGGCACGTTGATGCTGCCCAGATAGACCAGGCCGTCCGGCGGAATGTTCAGCGCCTGCTCCGGTGTAAGGGGACTGACGAGCGGCGGGTTGCTCGACAGTCGCATGACGTAGTTGGGGTCGGTCTGGCCGGAGGTGGACGTGAGGCTCTGCGTCGCGCCGAAATCAGGATTCGGCAGCCGGTTGTTGCCCGTCAGGGGCAGGTGCGAGATGCCGTAGCCGCCGCGAACCGCGGTCACGCCGTTCGAGCGCGGATCCCACGCGAAGCCGAAGCGCGGCTCCACGTCGAGCCATTCCACGGGGAAGACGTATCTCGATCGGCCGCCGCGGCCTGAGTATGCGAACGGGGGAACGAGCGCGCTCGTGACCGCGCGGCCGTCGGCGAGGGTGACGGGTTGTGGCAGCGGGAATTCCCTCGCCAGATCCGGCCGGAACACGCCCTGCAGGTCGTTCTGTTCCGTGCGCGGAAACTGGAGCGAGTACCGCACGCCGAGGTTCAGCGTGAAGTTCGGCCGGACCTTCCAGTCGTTCTGCGCGAACGCCGCCGCGTTGCTCCAGCGGTAGTTGTACGGAATGAGCGTCGTTCGAATGAGCACGGCGTTCGGGACGCCGAGCAGGAAGCTCGCGAAGCCGTTGCCGCCCGCGCCCGAGGCCGTCCCGTTCGCGTTGGTCTGCAGGAACCGGAAATCGTAACGGCCGCCGGCCGCGCCGAAGAACGGAATGACGTCCAGCAGCTCGTGCGACGCGTCGAAGCCGAACGTCCAGCGCATGTTGCCCCGCGTGTAGTACAGGAGGTCCGATACGTTGTAGCGCTTCTCGAGGT
Source organism: Acidobacteriota bacterium (assembly GCA_003223835.1). Lineage (GTDB taxonomy): Bacteria > Acidobacteriota > Vicinamibacteria > Vicinamibacterales > 2-12-FULL-66-21 > Gp6-AA38. The sequence continues at coordinate 1,789 of QHWR01000005.1, forward strand.
TGTAGTTGTTCGTCGAGCCGGCGGATCCAATCGAGGCGAACGCATTCAGCTCGTTCGGAAACTGGAGGAGCGGCATGCCGCCCGTCGTGAGGCTTGGCAGTCCCAGCTCCGTGTTCAGGTTCCGGCCGTTCTTGATCGCGAACTCGGGAGTGTAGTCGTTGCTGAACCTGCCGCGGGTGTAATTGACCCGCAGGTCGTTCACCCAGCGCCCGGAGAACACGTGCGTGTCGGTCACCATGAGCTGCTGCGAGTCGCTGTAATCCGCCGAGTTGCCGTTCACGTCGCTGCCGAAGCCCTTGCGCCCGACCGCGGGGACGATCGTGTAGCGCCCGGTCACGCGGTTCGCGGCCGAGAGGTTGTGATCCAGCCGCGTCGTGTAGCGCACCTCGTTCTGCCGCACGAACCGGTTGATCACATAGTTGACGAGCTGGCCGTCACTGTTGAGGAAATAATCGCCGCCGAGCGGCATGTACTGCAGCGCCTTGATCGCCGTCGGGTCGAGCAGGTCCTCTGGCAGACGGTTGCCGGCGAACGGCGCATAGCTCTGTCCGGGCCCAAGGACGATGCGCTGAAGCTGATTGCCGACCAGCAGGAACTGCTGATAGATCGTGCTGTCGCCGACGACGGGGACGCCGAACCCCGCGACGACGTCGGCGGGTGCCCAGCCGGTGCTCACGCGCGCGAGGCCGCTGAAGTCGCCGTTCCGCATCGCCTGCGTCGGCAGCAGCGTCGTCGTCTGGACGTGATCCTCGCGCCAGCGCGGCTCGACGGCGGCGAAGAAGAACGTGCGATCGTGGCCGTCGTAGCCGGGTACGACGATGGGGCCGCCGCCGGCGATCGACACCTGGTTGGTGCGCAGGTTGTTCTCCGGGCGGTTCGTATTCGCGAGCGTGAACGGCGCCGCGTTCCATTTCGGGTTGCGGTGGTACCAGAGCGCGGTTCCCGACAGGCGGTTCGTCCCGGACTTCGTCGTCGCGTTGATGACGCCGCCGCCGGTCTGCCCGAATTGCGCGGAGTACGCGGACGTCTGCGTCGTGAATTCCTGGACGGTTTCGGGCGAGAAGCTCACGATGGCGCGGGCCAGCCCAACGCCGGTGTTGTTGACGCCGTCGGCGAGGATTGCGGTGCTCCCCGGCCTCCCGCCATTGACGCTTAAGTTGAAGCCGGGGACCGGCTGGCCCGATGTCACCTCCGGGTCCTCGGCGCCGGCGTCGCCCGCGACGTTGGGAATGGTCAAGGCCAGATCCAGCACGCTGCGATTGCTGAGCGGAATATCTTGGATCTGGCGCTCGGTGATGGTCTGGCTCGTGACGCCCGATTCCGCGTTGAGCAGCGGCGCTTCGTCCGTCACGGTGACTTCGCTGGTGACCTCGCCGGGCTCCATTGTCACGTTGGCGGTGACGTTGGTCGCGGTGTCCACTTTGACGTTGTCAACGACCGCTTTCTTGAAGCCGGCCGTTTCCACGGTAATGCGATAGACAACCGGCTCGAGCGAGGTGGCGGAGTAAGCCCCTGCTTCCGAAGTCGTGAGCTTAACCGCCTGATTGGTGCCGAGGTCGTGATGGCGCCGCGATTGGTCTGTGCGAGCGCCGCCGTCGCGCAGGCGGTTGCGGCCGCGAGCGCGCATACCGTCCGAAGAAGGCGCGTCATGTGGGATCTCCGCGTCGGTTGTAAGGCCTACGACGGCCCGATGCCGTGCGACGCGATCAGGCGGATCGGTCCGAGCAGGCCGGCGGGCTGTGGCTGCACTTTGTCCATGTCTTGGGGCTCGAAGCGGACGCCGTATCGCAGGTTCAGGAGCCGGTAACTGGGCAGCGCGTGTCCCGCCATGTGATTGACGGCGAGGTTGCCCACGAGGATGCGCAGCGTATTCGCACCGCGGTGGAGAAGAGCGGTTACGCCGAGCGAGTACGGCGGACACCAGATCGATCCGGCACGCTGGCCGTTGACGTAAACCACGGCGGCTTCACGGACCGGGCCCTCGAGCCACGCCTGCGTGCCGGATCGAAGGCGCTGCGCTGTCAGCGGCCGCCCCTCACCGAAGTCCAGCCGCAGCGCGACGTCCCGGCCGGTCATCCGGTCCGGGACCACCATCTCCTTCTCGTACGTCGCCACGCCCGAGAAATACCGCGTGCGTTCGTCGTCCGTCCACGAACGCAGGCGATTCATCCGGGACGTCAGGCCGTCCGCGCCGAACGCGACGGTCCAGCCGTCGCCGATGTCGAGTGATTCGGAGGGCGGCGGCAGACGAAGCGAGCCGACCGGAGAACGCGCCTGCGGCGAAAACACGACGAGGCGCGATCCGTAGGGTTCGAGGTCGAGCGTGATCGATCGTCCGCCGCCTGCGGCCGTGCCCGCGGCCACGGGCGTCATGTGTCCATCGAGGGCATTCCACAGTTCGGCATGCGCATCGTCCACCCGGAACGTCGCCGTCGCGCGCTGCGGGAGATTTCCGGTGTTGGCGACGAAGTAGACGTCGGCGGCGGCGGTACGGCGATGAACGAACCCGATGTCCGGTACGGCTGGCGAGAGCGAGAGGTCCGGCCGCAGCCGCCGGATCAGCTCCGCGCCGAGCTGCGCGCGCTCGTCGAGCACGCGGACGCCCGCGGCGTCCGGCGCCTCGAAGAGGTGATGCACGATCTCGCGCACCTGCGCGTGATCGGCCGTCGTGGCGAGAAACCCCGGAGCGAGATCCGGAACTCGACGCGTGGCGATGACCACGCCGCCCGCGCGCGCGAACGCGTCCAGCGCCCGCAGCGTACCGATCGGAATCCGTTCAACGCCCGGAACGACGATCGCGCGATATCGCGCGGATCCCACCCGGAGCGTCGTTCCCTCGACGGCCCCGGCCGCTTTCAGCGCGTCGTCATCGACGAAGTCGAACGCGTAACCGGCGTCGAGCACTGCCGGGATCACGTCCGGCCCGAGACGATCGCGGAGCGTCTCGATCAGGTTCACCTTGCCAGGCGAGAACTGCGCCCAGGCGTCGTCTGTCGGCAGATAGAGCGCGACGTCGGTCACCGGCGCGCCCTGCCGCAGCACGAAACTGAGGCGCTGCAGGTATCGCGAGAGATCGGGCATCACGATCCACCAGGGGTTCTTGTCGTTGAACGCACCGGCGGCGTAGAACCGCCAGCCGGGATACTCGACCCCGTCCGGTGAATACGGCCAGCCGTGTCCGATGAGTTGATTGATGCCCTGCAGGAAGTGCAGATCGGCTTCTGCCTTCAGGTCGAGCGGCGTCGCGCGGAAGACCGGCGAGTGCAGCCACGTCCACGTCTCGGATGACGTGACCGACCGGTTGTAGATGTGACTCGCAGACGAAGCCCAGCGTCCGGCCCACAATCCCTTCCATTGCGCGCCTTCTCCTTCCGGCAGATCGGCGAGCGCGTTCGTGGATACGGTGGCCGGCGGCGTGCCGTACCCCTGGAGCCTGAGCCGAGTGCCCTGCGCGCGCGCCCAAGCCGCGAGCGGCGCGACGAACCGCTCGTTGAGCAGCTCCGTGAGCGTCTGACCCCAGTCGTGCCGCAGCGCAGCCGAATCCGATGGCACATCCGTGAGGAGCACCGGGAGGTGCGGCGTGAGATCGTAGCCGCGGCGCGCGCGGAACTGCTCGAGGAAGTCCGTGGTCCAGTCCGATTCGTACACTTCGAGGCTGTCGCAGAAGACGGCGTAGGGAGGGTTCGGCTGGAGCGCGGCGACGAGCGGCTCGCCGACGAGGGCGAGATAACGATCGAGCGCCGACCGGTCGTAATGATCGAGGACGAATCCTTCGGCGCCGAGGGCGGGCCGTTTCACCATCATGCCGGTCCGGCTCGCGATGAAGAACAGGACGTCCTGCGAGCGCTCGCTCGCGGCGGGGAGCTGGACGACACCCTCGCGGATGTCGGTGACCTCGGTGAGCTTGCGCAGATCCGCGGCGGGGGACGGCGCGACAAACGCGGCGATGAAACGCTCGCCCGCGCCGGTCGACGGCACCGCGACGCGGCGCGAGCCGGCCGGCACGGTGACGCGTTCGTGACGGAGTCTGCCTGCGGCGCGATCGATCGTCACTCGAGGCCCGCCGTACGGCCACCCGCTCCCGAGCGTCAGGTCCAGTCTGAGTCCCAGCTCGTGCGCCCTGGCGCCGGCGAATCGCAGGGCATCCAGGAATGCGCTCGACAGAAACGGCAGGTTGCGAGTGCCCGTTGCGGTATCGTCGAGCGCCAGCGGATACACCGGCTGGACTTCGAACCCACCGATGCCCGCCTCCCGCATCGCGCGCATTTCGCGCTCGAGCTCGGGCGTGGTCACCGCGGATCCAAACCACCACCACCGCATCAGGATTCGGCTCTCGGGCGGAGGGTCCGGGAACAGCCGGCGGAGATCGTCCAGACTCCCGCCCGTGGGCTGTGCGGACGGGGAGAGCGCCGCAATCAGCCAGGCGCCGACGATCGCCGTGGTCCAGCGCGCCATGGCGTACTCGTGGAACATGAGCCCGGCGCCGCGGCAGCGCAACCGCCATCGGGGCGGCCGTGGGTGTTTCGCTATGTGAACCGCGCGCGGGCGGACCGGTCGCGCACCGCACGGCGCGAAACGGGTGTTTCGCGCTACGTTCCGCGGCCGACCCGCGCGCCCCTCCGGCCGCGCCGGAGCGCCGGCCCGATCGCGACAGGGGGCCGCTGTTCCGCACAGAGAAACGGATCACCGCGTCTTCCGCACCTCGACGGCGCGCTCCGGGAAGTACGCCACCGAGGCGACGAACGGTGTGCGCGGCTCGCGCAGCTCGGCGCGCGCGTCCGGCTCCGCGTTCTGGCCCGCGATCGCGCAGGTGCGCTCGCGCCCGGCCTCCTGAAACGCGCGCACGGCGCCGAGCGCGCTCGGGTCGTTGGCCGCGCCGACGAGGACGTGCTTCGCCTTCGACTGGCGCAGGTGGCGGCGCACCTTGTCGAGCGACGTCTTGAACTGACCGTCGCCGTCGATCTTCGGCTGGTAGCGGTTGTCCACGACGATCAGCTCGGCGTTGGCCCGCGCGGCAGCGCGGACGAGGCGCGCGTGCACCTCGCGCGCAAACGAGCTATCCTGCCCCTGCGGCCAACCCGGACGACAGCCCGGCGTCGCGGGAGCTGCGCGAAGTGTTTCGGCTCGGGGGCACATGACGTCAGCTCGTTCCGCACCGCGAAACAACCGCGTCGCTCCGGAAGCGCCTTGCCCACCCGCCGCGCGCACCCGTAGATTCGCGCGCATGGGGCGCGAATCATGACGCCGCCGTCCGACGCGCCCGAGCGCGTGTCGCGTGCGCTCGACACGCTCCAGATCGAGCTGCCGTCGTGGGGCTTCTCCGACACGGGCACGCGGTTCGGGAAGTTTCTCCAGCCCGCCGCGGCGGCGACGATCGACGAGAAGCTCGGCGATGCGGCCGAAGTCCATCGACTGACCGGATGCTGTCCGACCGTCGCGGTCCACGTGCTCTGGGATTTTCCCGGCGGGATCGCGAGCGTGGATGGGGTGTTGCAGCTTGCCGCGCGCGCCGGCGTGCGCATCGGGTCGATCAATCCCAACCTCTTCGAGGATCAACAGTACAAGCACGGGTCGCTCGCGAACCCCGACGCGGAGGTCCGGCGCGCCGCGCTCGCGCACCTGCTGGACTGCGTCGAAATTGCGACCCGCACCGGCAGCCGCGACATCTCGGTGTGGCTCGCCGACGGATCGAATTATCCGGGGACGGCGCACATCCGGCGCCGCCGCGCGTGGATTGAAGAAGCGCTCGTCGAAGCGCACCGCCGCCTCGCGCGCGGCCAGCGGCTGCTCGTCGAGTACAAGCCGTTCGAGCCGGCGTTCTATCACACCGACGTCGCCGACTGGGGGATGGCGCTGCTCCTCGCGCGCGCGGCCGGACCGCAGGCGCGCGTCCTCGTGGACACCGGCCATCATTACCAGGCGCAGAACATCGAGCAGATCGTCGCGTGGCTCCTCGACGAAGGCATGCTCGGCGGGTTTCACTTCAACGACCGCCGCTATGCGGACGACGACCTGACGCTGGGGTCGATCGATCCGTATCAGACGTTCCGCATCTTCCACGAGATCGCGCTGTTCACCGCCGAGCACGGCGCTCCTGCGGACCTTGCCTGGATGATCGATCAGAGCCACAACCTGAAAGGCAAGATCGAGGCGATGATCCAGACCGTCGCGATCGCGCAGGAGCTCGCCGCGAAGGCGGCGCTCGTCGATTCGCAACAACTGCTCGAGTATCAGTCGCGGCTGGCGCTCGTCGAAGCGGAGGAGACGCTCCGCCGCGCGTTCCTGACGGACGTGCTGCCCTGGTTGCGCGACTGGCGGCGCAGGCACGGCCTCCCCGAGGATCCGCTCGTCGCGTTCCGCGAGAGCGGCTACCTCGAACGCATCACCCGCGAGCGCAGCGGACGGCGAAAGGCCGCGTCGAGTTATGCGTGACGAGATGGCCGCCGCCGCGTTGAAGCACCTCGAGGATCGCTGGTCCGAAGACGAGGCGCGCGCGCTCGGCGGCGACGAACTGGGACTGCTGCGCTATCGATCCAACCTGCTCGGCGCGGATCAACGCATCACCAACTACGGCGGCGGCAACACGAGCGCGAAGTTCGACGTGGCGCCGCCCGCCGGCGGATCTCGCCGGGCGCTCGCCGTCAAGGGGAGCGGCGGCGATCTCGGCAGCATCGGCGTGGACGGATTCGCCGTGCTCGACCTGGAACGTCTCGAGGCGCTTCGCGGCGCGTATCGCGGCGAGGCGCACGAAGACGAAATGGTCGCCGAGTATCCGCGCCTCGCCGTCGCGAACCACGGGGTCGCGCCCTCGATCGACACGCCGCTCCACGCCTTCCTGCCCTTCGCGCACGTGGACCATCTTCATCCCGACTGGGCCATCGCGCTTGCGGCGAGCGCGAACGGGAAGGCGCGGCTCGACGAGTTCAACGCGCGTTTCGGCCGGCGGCTGGTGTGGGTCCCCTGGCAGCGTCCGGGCTTCGAGCTGGCGCTGATGCTCCGGCGCGCCGTCGACGCGACGCCGCGCTGCGACGGGATCGTCCTCGGCAGCCACGGCCTGTTCACGTGGGGCGCCTCGTCGCGCGAGTGCTACGTCAACACGCTGGCGGTCATCGATCGGATAGGCGAGTTCGTCCTCGATCGGGAGCGCGCGCTGGGGACGCGCCTGTTCGGCGGCTCGCGCTGGCAGCCGCGCGCGGACCGCGACGAGCTCGTCACGCGGATCCTGCCGGCCTTGCGCGGCACGCTCGCGACGACGCGGCGGTCGATCGCAACGTATGACGGATCGGAGGAAGCGCTGCGGTTCGTCGATTCGGCCGACGCGGATCGGCTCGCGGCCGTCGGGACGAGCTGCCCCGATCACTTCGTCCGCACGCGCATTCGTCCGCTCCATGTCGCGTGGGATCCGCAGCAGGGCACGATCGAGACGCTGCGGACCGCGATCGAGGACGGGGCGCGCCGTTACCGCGACGACTACACGTCGTACTATCGCGCCTTCGCGCAGCCGGATTCCCCGGCGCTGCGCGATCCGAACCCGTCGGTCGTGCTCCTGCCGGGCGTCGGCATGTTCACCTTCGGCGCCACCCGGCGCGAGGCCCGCATCACGAGCGAGTTCTACCGCAACGCCATTCGCGTCATCGCGGGCGCGACGGCGCTGGCGGCGCAGGACACCGCCGGACCGGTGCCCCAGGCGCGCCGTCCGGAAGACGCCACCCACTTCAGCGTCGTCAACAATTACGTCGCGCTTCCGCCGCGCGAGGCGTTCCGCATCGAGTATTGGGCGCTCGAAGAGGCCAAGCTGCGGCGTCTGCCGCCGGAAAAGGAATTCAGCCGCCGCATTTTCCTCGTGATCGGCGGCGGGAGCGGCATCGGCCGGGCCACCGCGGCGCTCGCCGCCTCGCGCGGTGCGCACGTCATGATCGCGGATCGCAACGAAGGGGCGGCTTCCGGCGCGGCGCGTGACCTCTCGGCCGCTGCGGCCGCCGAGGCGGTCGCTTCCTGCGCAGTGGATATCACCAGCCGCGACAGCGTGCGCTCCGCGCTGACCGCCACGATTCGCCGCTTCGGTGGCGTTGACGTCGTCATCAACACCGCGGCGGTGTTCGTGCCGCCAGAGACGAGCGGCCGAATCCCGGACGAGGCGTGGCGCACGACGCTGGATGTCAACGTCACGGGGAATTACCTGCTGGCCGACGAAGCGGCGGCGGTGCTCGCGGCGCAGAAGCTGCCGGCGGCCATCGTGCTCACCAGCTCCGCCAACGCCGTGGTCCCGAAACGCGGGAGCGAGGCGTACGACGTCAGCAAGAGCGCGGTGAATCATCTCGTGCGGGAGCTGGCGATCCGGCTCGCGCCGCTCGTGCGCGTCAATGCGATCGCACCCGCGACCGTCATCGACGGTTCGACCATGTTTCCGCGCGACCGCGTCATGGCCTCGCTCGCGAAGTACGGCATCGCGTACGACGACGGGGAGCCGACGGACGGGCTGCGCGCGAAACTCGCGGCGTTCTACGCGGGCCGTACGCTGCTCGCGCAGCCGATCGCCGCGGCGGACTGCGCCGAGGCGATCTGCTGGCTCGCGAGCGATCGCGCGGCGCGGACGACCGGTCACGTGATTCCGGTGGACGGAGGGCTGCCCGAGGCGTTCCTGCGATGACGGAGCGAGCGAGCCGCGCGGGCGAGCCACGACACCGGAGCGGGGCGTGGGGTCCCCGCGAGGTGTCGTGTAGGGAGTCCGCGGGGCGAAGCCCCCGGATTGAGAGATGAACCATCCGCGGTCGATCGCGGTGGTCGATCTCGGCGCGTCCAGCGGGCGCGTGGCGATGGCGACATGGGACGGCGTCCGCGGCCGGCTCGACGAGGTGCATCGCTTCGGCAACGCGCCTGTCTCGCGCGACGGACACCTGTTCTGGGACGTCGATCGGCTGTGGGACGAGATCAGCTGCGGCGTGCGCGCGGCGGCGCAGCGCGCCGGGGGACCGCTCGCGAGCATCGGCGTGGACGGGTGGGCGGTGGATTACGCGCTGCTCGACGAATCGGGCGATCGCGTCGCGCCCGTCTACTGCTACCGCGATGCGCGGAACCCGCCCGCGATGCGGCTCGCGCATTCGCTCGTGCCGCGCGAGCGGCTCTACGCGATCACCGGCATCCAGTTTCTGCCGTTCAACACGCTGTATCAACTCCGCGCCCACATCGCGGAACATCCCCACGAATGGGACCGCGCGCATCGATGGCTCAACCTGCCGGAGTACGTTCTGTTCCGCCTGAGCGGCGTGACGGTGGCCGAGTACACGAACGCGACGCACACGCAGATGCTCGAGGCGCCGAGCCGCTGCTGGTCGCGTGAGATCGCCGGGGCGTTCGGCCTGGACCTCGCGAAGTTTCCGCCCGTCGTCGCGCCTGGAACGATCCTGGGCACGGTGCGCGGCGAGCTGGCGGGAGCTGACGCGCACCTGCGCGATGCGAAGGTGATCGCGCCGGCGTGCCACGACACGGGCTCGGCGATCGCGGGCATTCCGTTCGGGCACGATGACCTCGGCTTCATCAGTTCGGGCACCTGGTCGCTCGTCGGCACCGTCCTCGACGCGCCGGTGTTGACCGCGGCGGCGCGCGACGCCGGCTTCACGAACGAAGGGGGCATCGGCGGCACGATCCGTTTTCTGACGAACGTAATTGGGTTGTGGCTGCTGCAGCAGTGCGTGGAGGAATGGCGGGGCGAGGGTGTCGAGCAGACGGAGGCGTCGCTTGCCGGGGCCGCGTCGCGGTCCACGTTCGATGGGCCGTGGTTCGACGCGGACAACGACACGTTTCTCGAGCCGGGCGGCATGCGCGCGCGGATCGACGCCGCGCTCGAGCGGCGCGGGTTCGCGCCGTCCGCGTCCCCGGCGGAGACCGCGGCGGCGATCTTCCGCAGCCTCGCGCGTCGGTATGCCCGCGTGCTGCGCGACGCGCAGGAGGTTTCCGGCAAGCGGTTCGACGCCGTCTGCGTCGCGGGCGGCGGCGTCCGGAACCGCGCGCTGACGGCGTGGACGCGCGAGGCGACGGGCCTGCGCGTGATTGAAGGCCCCGCGGAGTCCGCGCTCATCGGCAACGCGGCGGTGCAGATCGCCGCGCTCGAGGGGACGACCGCCGCGGCGGACGTCCAGTCCATCGCGCGCGCGTTCCTACCGTCGTAGCGCAGGGTCTGCGCTACGAAACGTGAGAAACGACGTCGTCGCTCGTGGAGGTCGCGTTTAGCGAGTAAGAGAACGCTTTTGGCATTCAGCATTTGGCATTTGCCATTGTCGGATTGACCGATGGCTCTGCTCGACGCGTCATCGGTCAATAAATCGTACGGCGGCGTGACCGCGCTGCGTGACGTGTCGTTCGAGCTGCGCGGCGGGGAAGTCCACGCGCTCGTGGGCGAGAACGGCGCGGGCAAATCGACGCTGGTCGGCATCTTCGCCGGCCGCGTCCCGCCCGACTCCGGCGTCATCTCGATCGACGGCGTGCCGGTCACCGACCACGCCCCGTCGAGCGCGCGCGCACACGGCGTCCACGCGATCTATCAGCAGCCGGCGCTCTTCCCGGATCTGAGCGTCGCGGAGAACATCGCGCTGAGCCTCGAATCGCAATCGCCGCTGGCGCCGGTCAACTGGCGAAGGCGCCGTCTGCAGGCGCGCGACCTCCTGGCTCGCGCGGCCGCCTCCATCGATCCCGAGCGGACCGTGTCGTCGCTCTCGATCGCGGAGCAGCAGCTCGTCGCGATCGCGACGGCGGTCGGGGCCCGCGCCCGCGTGTTGATCCTGGACGAGCCGACCGCGTGCCTGTCGGCGCCCGAGATCGACGCGCTCTTCGCGCTCGTCGGCGAATTGCGCGGGCAGGGCGCCGGCATCATCTACATCTCTCACAAGCTCGACGAGCTGCCGCGGATCGCCGACCGCGTGACGGTGCTGCGCGACGGGCGCCGTGTCGAGACACGTGAAATGGCGGCTGCGCCCGCCGCCGAACTCATTCGGCTCATGGTCGGGCGCGAGTTGTCCGCCATCTTTCCGAAGCAGGATGTCGCGCCGGGCGCGACCGCCGTCGAGGGCCGCGGACTCGGCTGCCGCCGGACGGGCCTTCACGACGTCGACTTCACCATCCGCGCCGGTGAAATACTCGGCGTCGCAGGGCTGATCGGCTCGGGCCGTACCGCGCTCGCGCAGACGCTGTTCGGGCTCGAGCCCGCCGAGGCGGGCCAGATTCTGCTCGGCGGCCGCGCGGTCGCGATCGACGCGCCGGCGACCGCTCGCGCGCTCGGGATCGCGTACGTGCCGGAGGATCGCGGACGCTGCGGCGTCATTGGCGCCATGTCCGTGGCCGAGAACGTCACGCTGACCGATCTCGCGAGCGTGTCATCGCGCGGATTCGTCAACCGCGAGCGCGAGGACCGCGTCGCGGAGCATTCGTGCGAGCGGCTCGGCATCAAGACACGCGGCGTCCGCGCGGCGGTCAGTGAATTGTCCGGCGGCAACCAGCAGAAAGTCGCGGTCGCGAAGTGGCTGTCGCGTGGCGCGCGCGTGATGATTCTCGACGAGCCGACGCAGGGAGTGGACGTCGGGGCGAAGGCGGAGATTCACCGGCTCGTCAGCGAGATGGCCGCGGACGGACTCGCCGTCATGCTGATTTCCTCCGATCTCCCCGAAGTGCTCGGCATGAGCGACCGTGTCGCCGTCATGGCCGGCGGCACCATCGTCGGCACGATGAATCGCGGCGACGCCACACCCGAGAAGATTCTCTCGATGTCGCTCGGAGGGATGCGGCAGGCGGGAACGTCATGAAGCCGGTGCTCCTCGCGCTGACGGCGCTCGCGATCCTCCTCGCGGTGGTCGCGCCCGGCTTTTACAGCCCGGGCAACCTGCGCGAGCTGGCGCTGAACAACGTCGCGGCGCTCCTCGCGGCAGTCGCCGTGACGCTCGTCATCCTCTGCGGCGAGATCGACATTTCGATCGGATCGCAGCTCGCCGTCTGCAGCGTGATCGTCGGCGAGCTGGCGCGCGCCGGCGTGCCTGCATGGGGCCTGCTGCCGATCGCGGCCGCGGCGGGGGCCGGCCTGGGCGCCGTGAACGGCGTCCTCGTGAGCGGATGGCGCATTCCCTCGATCGTCGCGACGCTGGCGACGATGGCGATTTTTCGAGATGGGTTGCGGTGGGCGACCGGAGGCGCGTGGGTGCAGGACCTGCCGGCCGGTTTTCAGTGGTTCGGCCTCGGCCAGCGCGCCGGCCCGGTCGCGGTGTTCTCGTTGACGGCGGTCATCGTCGCCGTGCTCGCGTGGAGCCTGCGGCATCTGACCGCGGGGCGCGCGTTGTATGCGACGGGATCGAATTCGGAAGCGGCGCGGCTGCTGGGGCTGCGTCCGCAGCGGCTCGTGTTCGGGGCGTTCACCGCCGCGGGCGCGCTCGTCGGCATCGCCGCGTGCCTCAACGCGGTACGTTTCGTGGAGGTGCCCGCGAACGCGGGGCTCGGGCTCGAGATGAAAGCGATCGCGGCGGCCGTGATCGGCGGCGCCGCGATCACCGGCGGACGCGGAACCGTCGCCGGCACCGTCGCGGGCGTCGCGCTGCTCGGCGCGATCGGGACGGCGCTCACGTTCCTGCACGTGGACGCGTCGTGGGAGAAAGCCATCCAGGGCGCGATCATCCTCGCCGCGGTGGCGGGACCCGCCGTCGCGCCGTCGTTTGCGCGGAGCGTCCGTGCCGCGCGCTGACGCCTGGCGGCTCGCGGCGATCCTCGCGATCGAGGCGGCGGTCTTCGGGATCGCGTCGCCGCGGTTCCTGACCGCCGCGAACGGCGCGGAGATCGTCCGGCTCGGCACCGAGCTGGGCCTGCTGACGCTCGCGCTGACGTGCGTGATCGTCAGCGGCGGGATCGACCTGTCCGTCGGATCGCTGATGGGATTCAGCGCGGTGCTGTTCGGATGGCTCGTGACGGATCGTGCCGTGTCGCCGCTCGCGGCGTCCGCGATCGTGATCGCGGCGGGCGCGGTCGCGGGCGCGCTGAATGGGACGATCATCACGCGCTTCGGCGCGCTGCCGCTCATCGTCACGCTCGGCACCTACAGTCTGTTTCGCGGGCTTGCGGAGGGCCTGACGGGCGGCGTCCGCAACTTCACGAGCTTCCCGGAACGGTTCACGTTTCTCGGCCAGGGCTACTGGTTCGGGATCGTGCCCGCGCAGACGCCGATCCTGGCCGCCGCCATCCTCTTTTATTGGGCGCTTCTGCACCGGAGCGTCATCGGCCGCGCGCTGGTCGCCATCGGTCATTCGTTCGACGCGGCGCGGCACTCCGGCATCCGCGTGGCTCGCCGGCTGCTCCTCGTGTACTCGCTGTCGGGGCTGACGAGCGCGATCGCTGGTCTTCTCTACGTCGCGCGCGTCGGGCAGGCGAAGTCGGACGCGGGCACCGGCGCGGAGCTGCTGGCGATCACCGCCGTCGTGCTGGGAGGGACGTCCATCCGGGGCGGCGTCGGGTCCATCGCCGGATCGCTGCTCGGGCTGTCGATCATCGTGTTTCTGCAAAGCGGGCTGCGGCTTGCCGCGATGCCGACCGAACTGGCCGGGATCCTCACCGGAGCCATCCTCATCGCGGCGCTTGCCGCCGAGCGGCGGCGACTCTCGTCGAGCGGAGGAGGCGAGCCGCGGCGGGCGGGCCGCACCGTCGCGATCGCCGCGACGGCCGTCGCGCTGATCGCGGTCGCCATTCACGCGGGCCTCGGCGCCGCGCGCTCGACGCGCGCGATCACCGTCGCCATGATGCCGAAGGCGAAGGGAGATCCGTACTTCGTCAGTTGCCGCAAAGGGGCCGAAGAGGCCGCGCGCGAGCTGGGCGTCGATCTGATCTGGGACGGCCCGACCGATCTCGATCCCGCGCGCCAGACCGACATCGTCGAAAGCTGGATCACGCGAGGCGTGGACGTGATCGCGGTCAGCGTCGAAAACCGCGCGGCGCTGTCAACGGTCCTGCGGAAAGCGCGCGGTCGCGGCATCGCGGTCATCACCTGGGATGCGGACGCCGAACGCGACGCGAGGGACTTCTTCGTCAATCAGGCGACGCCGCAGGGCATCGGCGATGCGATTGCCGATCAGACCGCGGAGATCCTCAACGACGCGGGGTCGTTCGCGATCATCACGGGCGCGCTCACCGCGGCGAATCAGAACGAGTGGATCAAATACATCAGGGAGCGCATCGCGGAGAAACATCCGCGCCTGACCCTCGCGGTGATCCGCCCGAGCGACGACGACCGCGACAAGGCGTTCGCGGAGACGCAGACGGTGCTGCGCGTGTACCCGCAGGTGAAGGCGATCGCGGCGATTGCGGCGCCGGCGGTGCCGGGCGCCGCCGAAGCGGTCCGTCAGTCCGGGCGCACGGACGTGCGCGTCACGGGGCTGTCGCTGCCGAGCCTCTGCAAGCCGTACATCCACGCGGGGACCGCGCATTCGATCGTGCTCTGGGACACGAACAGTCTCGGCTACCTCACCGTCCGCGTCGCGGCCGCGCTCCGAAGCGGCGCGCTCACGCACGGCGCGTCCCGTCTCGACGCCGGCCGGCTCGGCGCCATCGAGGTACGCCGAGACGAGGTCATCCTCGGCGCGCCGTTCGTCTTCACCGCGCGCAACATCGACCGATTCGATTTCTAGCCACGGATTCACACGGATGACCGCGGATTCTGCGGGACACGTCTTTGTGAGTGGTCGTTCGATGCGTTGGATCGGCGCGGTCGAACGCTGACCGCCGGCCATCCGCCACTCAACGCTAACTCCTTTCCTTGACGCCATTTCGCCGCGTCCGCCTCCGGCGAGCCTCGGTGGGCTCTCCCGGTCACACGATTGCAATCGCGTGGGCGTCCGCCCGATGAACGGCGGAAACCGTGGCGCGTGCGTCTGATCCAGAGATCGCCACAGATGACCACTAGCCACAGATGAACACAGGTACGGATCGGCCACAGCCACAGATGAACACGCAATGCTGTTGGCGGCGCACGCGGTGTGCGCGCAGGAGGCAGCGCGCGCGGACGGTTGGGTCGTGCTGCCCATCGACGAGTATCGGACGCTGCGGGCGCGCGCGTTTCCCACGCCGCCTGACCCGGCGCCGCCGCCCGTGGACGCAGCGCTCACGCGTGTGGACTACGACCTGCGCGTCAACGGCGACACCGCCGCCGGCCAGGCGCGGCTCACGATCGACGTGCTCAAGCAGGGTTGGGTCAGCGTGCAGATTCCGGGGGGGCTGCTCGTGCGCGACGCGCGCCTCGACGGCCGTCCCACGGCGCTCGTGGACGGCAACCCGCCGCGCGTGCTCCTCGCGCGCGCCGGCCGCTCCACGCTGACGCTCGACGTCGTCGTGCCGCTGACGTCGACGGCGGGCGTCGAATCGGCGACGCTGCCGCCGTCCGGCTCCGCCCTGTCCGCCGTCACGCTCGTGATCCCGCGGACCGGCGTGGACCTGACGGTCGCCTCGGGGTTCATCGTCGAGCAAAGCGAAACGGCGAGCGAGAGCCGCTGGGTCGCCTACGGCAGTCCCGGACGTCCGCTCACGTTCTCGTGGAAGCGCAAGGCGGACGATCGCCGATCGACGCTTCCGCTTCGTACGCGCGCGCACGTGATCGAGCTGGTCGCGCTCGGCGAGGACTCCACTCAGGTGATGGCGAGCGTGCGGCTCGACGTCACGCAGGGTCTGGCGCGCAGCGCGGTGTTGTCGATTCCATCAGGACTCGTCGTCAATCAGGTCGCCGGCGCGACGGTGGCGGACTGGGCCGCGACAGCCGACGCGCTGACCGTGACGTTCCTCGAGCCGGTCGCGGGAACCGCCTCGTTCGTCGTCAGCGGCGAGACGCGCGCGCCGCGCGAGGGCAGCGTGACGATTCCGCTGGTCCGCGTGCCAGGTGCCGAACGCGAGACCGGCGGCGTCGCGGTGGACGTGGCGGGCGCGGGCGAGATCGCCGAGCGGCAGCCGCGCAGCCTCGAGCCGGCGGATCCGTCGGACCTCGGCGACATCATCTCCGGTCGCGAATCTCCGTCGATGGCGGCGTTCCGCTACACGCCGCAGAGCGGCGCGGCGCCGCGTGCGCTGACCGTCAACGTGTCGCGCTACACGCCGCAGGCGGTGCTCGTCGCGAACGTCGAAGAGGCGCGCTACGACGCGCTCGCCGGCGAGGACGGCAAGGTCCTCGTGCGCGCGCGCTACGCGGTGCGCAACAACCAGCGCAGCTTTCTGGCCGTCACGCTGCCGGCGCGGTCGGCGCTGTGGACGGCGTCGCTGGCCGGCCGTCCGGTGCGGCCGGGCATGTCGGCCGAAGGGGATCTGCTGCTCCCGCTCCAGAAAGGACGCGCCGGCGAAGAGGCGCCGACGTTCGTCGTCGAGCTCGTGTACCTGCAGCGCTCGCAGGCATGGAATGAAAAAGGCGCGACGCGTCTCGATCTGCCCGCCGTCGATTTGCCGGTCTCGCGCACCGGCGTGAACCTGCATCACTCGCCGCGCTACGCCATCGAACCGAAACCGGGCGCCTTCCGCGTCGAAGCGGACCCGGGGCCGTGGACCGCGGCGCTGCGCCGCGCGTCGGAAGTCGACGTCGCGGGGGCGCTGGCGACGCCGCCGCCTCCGCCGCCGGCGTCCGAGCTCGCCGCGAGAGAAAGAAAGGATCTCCAGGTGCTCGTCGATCAATACAAGAGGGACGCCGGCCGCACACGGCAGGGCGCGGTCCCGATCGCGATCGACTTCCCGGAGATCGGGCCAGCGGTGTTTCTCGCCGCCGAGCTGACGGCGGAGATGCGCTCGCCGTCGCTCGAAATCGAATATCGCAAGACTGGAGGCCGGTGATGGACGCCAAAGCTGTGATGATTGCGGCGGTGCTGGTCGTGCAACCTCTGGCTCTCGCCGCGCAGGAACCGCGCGGACCGCAGGGCGGCGCGGGCACGGTGACCCTCACGCGCACCGATTACGATCGCCTGCTCGATCTCGCCGGACGGCGTCCGCCGGGGCCCGACAATCCGCCGGTGCCGGCCGCGCTCACGCGCGCCGAGATCCGCGTGCGTGTCAACGGCACGATCGCGCGCGCGTCGATGCAGGTGGACGGCGAGGTGTTTCGCAACGGCACCGTGAAGGTGCCGCTCCTGAAGGGAGCCACCCTCCTCGACGCCAGAACGGCGGATCGGCCGCTGCCGGTAATTGCCGACGGCGACACGCACGTCGCGCTCCTCTCCGGTCCCTCGACGTTCACGGCCACGCTCGACGTCGGCTCGCCGGTGACGATGGCGCCGGGGCGCGGATCGTTTACGTTGCCGGTGCCGCCCGCCGGCAGCGCGACGGCGACGATCGACGTCCCTGGCGATCAGACCGACGTCCACATCTCCGCCGGCCTCGTGTTGCGTCGCGCGTCGGCGAACGGACGCACGACGATTGACGCGACGCTCGATCCCGGTACGGCGACGCAAGTGTGGTGGTCCACGCACGACTCCGTCCCGACCGTGGCGGCGCGCGACGTGCGCCTGCTGACCGATGTGAAGACGCTCGTGTCGATCGGCGAAGCGGACGTGCGCCTCGTGACGCTGCTCGACGTCACCGTCGTGCAGGGAGAGCCGTCGCAGATCGACGTGCGGATCCCGTCCGGCTACGAGGTGAGCAGCGTCAGCGGCGCGTCGCTCGATCGCACCGAGACGCAGGGGGATCGCATCGCGTTGTTCGTGTCGAACGCGGCTCAACGCCGGCATCAGTTCCTCATCAGCCTGGAGCGGCAGAGCGCCGCGGGGTCGTTCAAGATGGAAACGGGATTTCCCGCCGTGCCGTCCGCGCAGCGCGAGACGGGCGAAGCGGCGGTCGAAGGCGTCGGGACGCTCGAGGTCACGTCGCCGTCGGAGATTCCGGGGCTCCGGCGCATGGACGTGCGTGAGGTGGATCCCGCGCTCGTGTCCGCCGCGCGGCAATCGCTGCTCTCGGCGTTCCGCTACCAGCGGACCGGTGACGCCCCGCCGCTGCTCGCGCTCGACGTCCGGCGATTCCCCGACGCGGGCGTCCTTGCGGCCGTCGCCGAGCGCGCCGTCGCGACGACGCTGCTGACGAGCGAAGGGCGCGCGTTGACGGAGGTCACGCTGTGGATTCGCAACCGCGCGCAGCCGTTCCTCAAGGTGGCGCTGCCGTCCGGCGCGTCGATGCTGTCGGTGGAAGTGGCGGGCGCGCCCGCGAAGCCGGTCGAAGGGCGCGACGGCACGCGCGTGCCGCTGCTGCGGCCGGGGTTTCGTCCCGACGGGCCGTATGCGGTGACCTTCGTGTACCTGCACGCCGGGACGCCCTTCGGCAAGAAGGGGGACATGCAGATGACCCTGCCGAAAATGGACCTGCCGGTCAGCGTCGTCGAGTGGGAGCTGTTCGTGCCGGACCGGTTCCGCGCCGACCGGTTCGACGGCAACGTGCTCGCGGCGAATCTCGTCGAGGAGCCGTCCACCGCGATGGCACAGACCGGTTCCGCTGGCGCCAGCGCCGGCGGCGCGTATCAGCCGAGTGCGCTGCCGGGACAAATCATCGGCCGCATCGTGGACCAGACCGGCATGGCATTGCCGGGGGCGACGATCGTTGCGGAAGGGGCGGGGCAGCGGCGGACCGCCGTCACCGACGTGAGCGGCACCTACGTGATGTCGCAGGTGCCGTCGGGTCCGATTGCGGTGACGAGCCGGCTGCAGGGATTCAATGCGGTGCGCCGCTCGCTCGTGTACGATCAGCGTCCGCGGCAGGTGGACTTCGTGATGCAGGTCGGCGCGCTCTCGGAGACGGTGACGGTGAACGCCGAGGCTCCGGTGATCGACACGCGCACGAACGAAGCGGGGCAGACGTTCCGGACGAGGGACGAGATCCGGCCGGCGCAGAAGGCGGCGCGGCAGGAAAACGAGCCGTCGATGAACGTGCAGAATCTGCAGCGCCGCGCGTCCGGCGTGCTGCCGGTGCGGATGGAAGTGCCGCGCGCGGGCTCGTCGCATCGCTTCGTGAAGCCGCTGGTGATCGACGAGGAGACGGTCGTCACGTTCCGGTATAAGCGGCGCTGACGGTGGCAGCCACCGTAGGAGGCGTCATGACGAGAGCGATCGCCGTGTCGGCGATGCTGCTGCTGACGGCCGCGGCGGGAGGACGGCAGGCGGCGCCCGCCGCGCCGATCGTGTTGTGGCCTGACGGCGCACCCGGTGCGCTCGGGCGCGCCCCCGAGGACGTTCCGGATCTCACGCCGTACCTGCCGCCGCGCGAGCGCGCGACCGGCGCCGCGGTCGTCGTCTGCCCGGGCGGCGGCTACCAGCACCTCGCGGATCATGAAGGACGTCCCGTCGCCGAGTGGCTGAACACGCTCGGCGTCGCGGGGTTCGTCCTCAAGTACCGGCTCGGACCGCGGTATCACCACCCGGCGCCGCTCCAGGATGCCGCGCGCGCGGTCCGGCTCGTGCGCGCCCGTGCGCGCGACTGGGGGCTCGATCCCGCGCGCATCGGCATCCTCGGCTTTTCAGCCGGCGGACACCTCGCGTCCACGCTCGCGACGCACTTCGACGCCGGCCGCGCGGACGC
>QHWR01000304.1 GCA_003223835.1 Acidobacteriota bacterium
GTTTTCACACAAACTGTAGCGATCTTCCTCGCCGCCCGGCGGCACGCGGCGGCCCCCATCCGGCTCCGCCCAAAAGTCCCTGCAGAAATGCTCGGGTTTCTGCGCAACTGCGAGTGATGCGGAGAGGCTGTGCGAGAGAGCTGGCGGCACACCGCTTGATGTATTCACTCCCGCACATGACGATGCCACGGGCCAGGCCCAAGCTCGACGGCACGTATCAGAACGACGGCCCGCGTACGACGGCTGAGCTGCGCGCGTGGATCCGGCGCGCCCTGACACTCGCCCCGGAGTTGGAGGGGGAGCTGATCCGCGTCATCGATGAGGTGGTCGCGCGCCAGCGGCAGCTCGTCGAAGAATCCAAACACGACGCGATCCGCGCGCTGTCGGAGGGCTTCGCCGGCAAGATGGAGCGCCTCCAGCGTCAGCTGTCCGAGAAGGACGTGACGGTCAGCAACATCGCGCGCTACTTCGAGGAGGTCGTCGCCGACCTGACGGAGAAATCGCATCGCGACCCGAAGACGAAGCTGTTCAACTTCGACTGGTTCATGGAACGCGTCGAGTCGTTCCTCGCCGTCGAGCAGCGCGTGCGCTGGTGCGGCGTCGGCGTCGTCGACATCACCAGCTTCAAGTGGTACAACGACACGCTCGGCCACGCGGTCGGCGACAAGGTCATCGAGTGCGTCGCGCGGATCCTCGCGGATCAAATCCGGTCGGAGGATTTCCTCGCGAGCGAGCGCGGCGGCGCCGAGGGGCGCGACCTGCACGCGCGGTTCGGCGGCGACGAGTTCTGCTTCCTGATCCCCGACCTGCCCGGCTGCCGCGCGGCGCTCGAGATCGCGGAACGCTTCAAGGACGCCGTCGAGAAGCACGACTGGGTGCGGGAGGATCGGCGGCTGGCGCCGCGGCCCGTGCTGGTGGACGTCGGCGTCGTCTGCCTGCGGCTCGGTCCCGTGGCGGAGCGGCGCGGCGTCGCGCGCAAGCTGGCCGCGGAGTTGATCCAACGCGCCGACAAACTGATGTACGACGCCAAGGGCAGCCAGTCCGTGCACGTCCATCCCACCGCCGTCCGCGTCGTCAACGGCGAGCTGAAAGAGCTGTCCGCCGAAGACATGCAGGGCGCATTCGCCGAGTGCGGTCGCCGTCACGCCTGATAGGCCGTGCTATCCTTGCAGGATCCTGCCGCTGTGGTGGGTGTAGCTCAGTGGTAGAGCGCCTGACTGTGGCTCAGGAAGTCGCGGGTTCGATCCCCGTCACCCACCCCAAAACTCACGTGCTGAGGGCTGGGTGCTGAGAGGAGGTGCTTCGGAAACGCGGTGCATGGTGCGTTGCAAGGTGCACAGTGCACGGTGCACGTGCCTTTCCCCAGCACCCCCTCTCTGCACCCAGCCCCCAGCACTGACATGATTCTCTCCCTCGATCAGGGCACCACGAGCTCGCGCGCGATTCTGTTCGACCGTGACGGCCGTCCGAAGGCGATCGCGCAAAAGGAATTCACCCAACATTTTCCGAAGCCGGGCTGGGTCGAGCACGACCCGCACGAGATCTGGGCGTCGCAGGTCGGCGTCGCCGCCGAAGCGCTCGGCCGCGCGGGCGTCGCGCCGGCGCAGGTCCACGCGGTCGGGATTACGAACCAGCGCGAGACGGTCGTGATGTGGGACCGCAGGTCGGGCGAGCCGATCGCCAACGCCATCGTGTGGCAGGACCGGCGCACCGCGGACGTCTGCGACCGGCTGAAGGCGGACGGCGTCGAGGCGGAAGTCCAGCGCCGCACCGGGCTCGTGATCGATCCGTACTTCTCGGCGACGAAGATCGCCTGGCTGCTCGAGCACACGCCGGGCGCGCGCACGCTCGCCGGCGCCGGCCATCTCGCGTTCGGCACCGTCGACTCCTGGCTGGTGTGGCGCCTGACGGGGGGCACGTGCCACATCACCGACGCGTCGAACGCGTCGCGCACGCTGCTGTTCAACATCCACTCGGGCGACTGGGACGACGAGCTGCTGCGAATTTTCGGCGTGCCTCGGAGCGTGCTGCCGTCGGTGCGTGCGTCGAGCGAGTCGTACGGCCTCTGCGCGGCGTCGACGGGACTCGGCTCGATTCCGATCGGGTCCGTGATCGGCGATCAGCAGGCGGCGCTCTTCGGTCAGCTCTGCACGAAGCCGGGCCTCGCGAAGAACACGTACGGCACGGGGTGCTTCCTGCTGCAGCACATCGGCGCCACTCCGAAATCGTCCACGCATCGCCTGCTGACGACTGTCGCCTGGCGCATCGGCTCGCGCCTCGAATACGCGCTCGAGGGAAGCGTCTTCATCGGCGGCGCGGTCGTGCAATGGGTGCGCGACGGCCTGCGGTTCATCCGCAGCGCGCCGGAGATCGAAGCGCTCGCGGCGACGGTGCCCGACAACGGCGGCGTATATCTCGTGCCCGCGTTCGCGGGTCTTGGCGCGCCGTACTGGGACGCCCATGCGCGCGGCGCCATCGTCGGGCTCACGCGCGGGTCGACGGCCGCGCACATCGCGCGCGCCGCGCTCGAGAGCATCGCGTTTCAGGTCGCGGACCTGCTCGACGCGGTGGAGGCGGACGCGGATCTGGCGCTCGACGAGTTGCGCGTGGATGGCGGCGCCGCGCAAAACGATCTGCTGCTGCAACTGCAGGCGGACCTGCTCGGCGTTCCCGTCGTCCGGCCGCGCGTGACGGAGACGACGGCGCTTGGCGCGGCCTATCTCGCGGGACTCGCGACGGGCTTCTGGCCATCCACGGCGGCGCTGGAGCATCAGTGGCAAGTCGAGCGGCGGTTCGAGCCGCGCATGGAGACGGCCGAGGTCGAGCGGCTGAGGTCCGGATGGCGCGACGCGATCGCGCGCGTCCGTTCCGGATGAGTCACGGCGCACCCACCGATGGGCTCTGCACGACTCACGTTTCCCCAACTCTTTCCTATATCGGCCGATAGCGCCGGGAATTTCCTCCCCTTTTCGCACCTCTTTCATGGCATCGCGCTGGCATTTGCCGAGTCGGCCCCGGTCGGACGAGGTGCGCCTTCATGCGGTCTGTGTCGGAGATTCGGAAATCCCTTCTCGCAGCGGCGACGCTGGCGCTGCTCGCGCTTTTTGCTCAGCCAGCACGTGCGCAGCGGCTCGCGTCGGAGGAGCGGCTCTGCGATCCGTCGTTTGAAGATTGCCGCGCGGACATCCTGACCTACATCCAACAGGAGCAGGTGGGCATCGACGTCGCGTTCTGGATGATGAGCGACGCGCGGTACTCGAACGCGCTCGTGGCCGCGTGGCAGCGCGGCGTCCCTGTGCGCGTCCTCATGGATCCGCGATGCGTGTCGTCGCATCCGGCGTGTCAAACCGCCAACGATCAGCTCCGTGACGCCGGCATTCCGATGCGCTACCGCGCGATAAACGGCATCCTGCACTGGAAAATGTTTCTGTTCTCCGGCCAGCAACAGGTCGAGTTCTCCGGCGCCAACCTGGTCCCGTTCGAGTTCGTCCCCGAGATCCCGTACGTGAACTACACGGACGAGGTCATCTACTACACGAACCAGACGTCCATCGTGAACAGTTTCATGACGAAGTTCGACGACCTGTGGACGAGCGCCACCGAGTTCGCGAACTATGCCAACGTCAACGGGCCGCTCGTCCGCAACTATCCGACGTTTCCGATCGACCCGGAGATGAACTTCCCGCCCGACGACCGCCGAGACGCAGAAGATGGACGTCTTCATGTTCCGGATCACCGACCTGCAACAGACCAACGCGGTGCTCGCCGTGCTCGGTCGCGGCGTGCCCGTCCGGCTGATTACCGATGAAACGGAATACCGCAATCCCGATCGGTTATGGGACGCCTACAACGTCGACATCATGCACCACGCCGGCGTGCAGGTGCGGCTCGACGCGCACCAGGGGATCGATCATGAAAAGGCGGTGATGCTCCAAAGCCAGAGCATGTCGATCTTCGGCTCGTCGAACTGGACGTCCCCCTCGAGCGACACGCAGCGGGAACACAATATCTTCACGACCAAATCCTGGATCTTCGACTGGCTCGACGCGCAGTTCAATCGGAAGTGGAACAACAGTGCGGGGTATGCGGAGACGAAACCGTTCGTGCCGCTGCCGCCCGACCAGCCCGTCTATCAGACGCCCGCCAACGGCGCGACCGCTCAGCCGACCACCGGCGTCGTCCTGAGATGGTACGCCGGGCTCTGGGCCCACCAGTACGACATCTACTTCGGAACGACGTCGACTCCTCCGCTCCTCGCGGAGAACAGACAGCTCGGCCCGAGCCAGTACTCGACCGACTATCGCCAGTGGCCGCTGCCGGATCTGCAGCCGGGCACGACGTACTACTGGAAGATCGTGTCGAAGACGATGGCGTTCATGACGGCGGAGGGTCCCGTCTGGAGCTTCACGACGGCCGGCCCCCCGAACAACCCGCCCACGGTGGCGCTCACGAGCCCGGCGAATGGCGCCACATTCGTGGCGCCGGCGACGATCGGGCTGAGCGCGTCGGCCGGCGACAGCGACGGCACCGTCTCGAAGGTTGATTTCTACGCGGGCGCCACGCTCCTCGGCACTTCCACATCGTCTCCGTACGGCGTCACGTGGAACAACGTCGCGGCGGGCACCTACAACCTGACGGCGGTCGCGACCGACAACGGCGGCGCGACGACGACGTCGGCAGCGGTCTCGGTTACGGTCGGCAATCCGTCGAACGGGCTGCCGAGTCCGTGGACGCACGCGGACGTCGGCGCGGTCGGCATCGCGGGCGACGCCACGTACTCGAATCCGACGTTCACCGTCACGGGCGCGGGCGCGGATGTCTGGGGCACGGCCGACGCGTTCCATTACGTCTATCAGCCGCTCAACGGCAATGGGTCGATCGTCGCGCGCGTCGCCACGGTCCAGAACACGGCGAACTGGGCGAAGGCCGGCGTGATGATCCGCAACACGCTCGATCCCGGCTCCGCGCAGGCATTCATGCTCGTGTCCTGGGCGAAGGGCGTGGCGTTCCAGCGCCGCACGCTCGACGGCGGCACCAGCGTGACCACGCCGGGGACAATGTCCACCGCGCCGCGGTGGGTCAAGCTGACGCGCACGGGCAGCACGATCGCCGCGTTCGAATCCGCGGACGGCGTCACGTGGACGCAGGTCGCGAGCGATAGCTTCTCGTCGATGGGCACGACGGTGTTCGTCGGTCTCGCGGTGTCGAGCCACGTGAGCGGCGTGAACTGCACGGCGACGTTCGACAACGTGACGCTCACGCCGTCGAATCTGCCGCCGTCCGCGTCGCTGACGGCGCCGGCGAACGGCGCGACGTTCACCGCGCCGGCGTCGATCACCCTCACCGCGACGGCGAGCGACAGCGACGGCACGATCGCGAAGGTCGACTTCTACGCGGGCGCGACGCAGCTCGGGACGGCGACCGCGTCCCCATACGCGTTCACGTGGAGCAACGTCGCCGCGGGCACCTACAACCTCAAAGCCGTCGCGACGGACAATCTCGGCGCGACCGGATCTTCCGCCGTCGTGTCGGTGACGGTGAACCCGCCGAACGTGCCGCCGAGCGTCGCGTTGACGAGCCCGGCGAACGGCGCCACGTTCATCGGTCCCGCGACGATCACCATCACGGCGACTGCGAGCGACAGCGACGGCACGGTCGCGACAGTCGACTTCTTCGCGGGCACGACGCTCCTCGGCACCGCGACGGCGTCGCCGTACGGCCTGACGTGGAGCAATGTCACGCCGGGCAGCTACAGCCTGACCGCCGTCGCGACCGACAACGCGGGAGCCACGACGACGTCGAGCGCGGTGTCGATTACCGTGACGGCGGGATCGCCGAGCGGGCTGCCGGCGGGGTGGAGCGACACCGACATCGGCGCGGTCACGGGCGCGGGCAGCGCGTCGTTTACCACGCCGACGTTCACCGTCACGGGCCAGGGGGCGGACATCTGGAGCAACGCCGACGCGTTCCACTACGCGTATCGGACGCTGACGGGGGACGGCACCATCATCGCGCGCGTCGTCACGGTGCAGTTCGCCGACCGGTGGAGCAAAGCGGGGGTCATGATCCGCGAGACGCTCGACGCCGGTTCGACGCACGCGTTCATGCTCGTCTCCGCGGGGAAGGGCGCCGCCTTCCAGCGGCGCGACGCCACGAACGACATCAGCGTCAATACGGCCGGCAGCCTGTCGGCTCCGCCACGGTGGGTGAAGCTGACGCGGAGCGGCAATGCGTTCAGCGCCTACGAATCCGCGGACGGCACGACGTGGACGCTGGACGGCACGGACACGATCCCGATGGCGGCAACCGTCTACGTGGGACTGGCCGTCACGAGCCATACGACCGCGGCAAGCTGCACCGCCACGTTTGACGGGGTCACGGTCCAGTAATGGTGAGTTCCGCTCTTCTTCCTGTCGGGGCCGGTTGAGCACCCTCCCGCCCAGCACCCTCTCCCAGCACCGAGCCCCCAGCACCGCGCAGCCTGTATAATCCCGTCGTGAAACTTCAGGATGTGGAGCGGATCGCGCGCGGCGCGCTGCGCGATCTCGGCGTGTCCGACACCGCGATCACCGTGACGGCCCACGAAGCGCAGCCCGACACGTGGCGCATCGCGATCGCCGGCACGCACGGGCCGACGATCCTGACGATTCGCGGCGGATCGGGATCCACGCCCCAGTGGATCCGCGAGCAGGTCTTCAACCAGTTTCAGTCGCGTTAGGGTTATCCGCGGGCGCGCTTTTTGGCCTTCGGCGCGGGCGCGGCCTTGACCGGCTTCTCGATCTCGGCTTTCGCCGCCTTCTTCTTGCCGGTGCTCACGCGGTCGAGGCTCTGGCGCAGCGCGTCCATCAGGTTCACGACCTTCGGCGGCGCCTGTTCCTCGGTGGCGACCACCTCTTCGCCGGCGATCTTCGCGTCGATGATGCGCTGCAGTTCGTCCTGGTAGGCATCGCGGTACTCGGACAGATCCAGCTTGCCTTCGAAGTTCTCGATCACCTGCTTCGCGAGCTTGATCTCGTCGGGCTTGACCTTGGCCGGCACGCCCCCGAGCTCCTCGATGTTGTCCATGCTGCGCACTTCCTTCGCGCGCCGCAGCGTGTACATCACGAGGCCTTTGTCTTTCGGGAGCACCGCGACGAGGTACTCGCGCCCGTAGAGCGCGAGCTTGCCGATGCCCGCCTTCCCTTTCATCCCTTCGCGCATGACGGCGAACGCCTCGAGCGCCATCTGCCCGTCGGGGGCGAGGTAATACGGGCGGTCGACGTAGATCGGATCGATCGCGCTCGCATCGGTGAACTGGACCAGATCGATCACGCGCGTCGATTCGGGCCGGACCTTCGCGATGTCCTCCTCCTCGACGATGACGTAGCGCCCCTTCTCGAACTCGTATCCCTTGGCGATCTCGGAGAGCGGCACCTCGCGCTCGCACTTCGGACACCAGCGCTTCTGCTGGATGCGCGTCTGGCATTCGGCGTGGAGCTGATTGAAGCTGATGCTGGCCGCGGAATCAGTCGCCGGAAACACCCGCACGGGGATGTTCACCAGGCTGATCTTCATGAAGCCTTTCCAGGTTGGGCGTGCTGCCATAACGCCTACATTATCGGGTCGAATCGACCCGTCCCGCACAGGCTGCGCACTTTTTCAAACTATCGGGTGCTGGGGGCTGAGTGCTGAGACAGGGTGCTGGGGAAAAGGGGTG
>QHWR01000006.1:0-30459 GCA_003223835.1 Acidobacteriota bacterium
ATGTGCAGCAGGCCCAGGAAGCCGCAGCGGAATCCGAAGCCGAGCGCGGCGGACGTTTCGGGCTCGAAGAAGAACGACGCGTCGTTGAGCCGCAGTTTCTCGAGCGCGTCGCGCAGCTCGGGATACTCGCTTCCCTCGACCGGATAGAGGCCCGCGAACACCATCGGCTTCATTTCCTTGAAGCCGGGGAACGCCTCGGCGGTCGGATTGGCCGCGTCCGTGATCGTGTCGCCGATCTTCGCGTCGGTCACCGTCTTGATGCCGGCGAAGATGAAGCCGACTTCGCCGACGCCGAGCGCGTCGACCCCCTGGGGCTTGGGTGAGAACACGCCGGCCTGCTCGATCTCGTACTCCTGTCCGAGCGCCATCAGGCGGATTTTCGTCCCGGGACGCAGGACGCCGTCGATCACGCGCGTGAGGATGATCACGCCGCGATAGGCGTCGTACCACGAATCGAAGATCAGCGCCTTGAGGGGCGCGTCGGGATCGCCTTTCGGCGTCGGCAGCCGATGGATGATCGCTTCGAGGATCTCCTTGACGCCGATCCCTTCCTTCGCGCTCGCGAGAATCGCGCCGCTCGCGTCGAGGCCGACGATGTCCTCGATCTGACGCTTCGTCTCGTCGGGCTGGGCGCCGGGCAAATCGATCTTGTTGATGACGGGAATGATGTCGAGGCCGTTGTCCACGGCGAGGTACGCGTTCGCGAGCGTTTGCGCCTCGACCCCCTGCGATGCGTCCACGAGCAGCAGCGCGCCTTCGCACGCCGCGAGCGATCGCGTCACCTCGTACGAGAAGTCCACGTGACCCGGCGTATCGATCAGGTTCAGCACGTACGTCTCGCCATCGTCCGCATGGTACGTGAGCCGGACCGCGTGCGCCTTGATCGTGATGCCGCGCTCGCGCTCGAGGTCCATCGTATCGAGGACCTGCGCCTCCATCTCGCGCGGCTGCAGCGCCCCCGTGAGCTCGAGGAACCGGTCGGCGAGCGTGCTCTTCCCGTGATCGATGTGGGCGATGACGGCGAAGTTGCGGATGAAGCGCTGATCCATTCGGGGATAACTGCAAATTATAGCATTCGCTGTATTTGTTCGGGGTTCGGGGTTCGAGGTTCGAACCGCGAACCAAGAACCGGACCTCGAACCCCGAACCTCGAACCTATCGCTGGTCGATCGGCAGGACTGTTTGCGGATATGACGGCCCGATGTAATCCGTGCGGGGACGAATCAAGCGATTGTTCGCGTACTGTTCGAGGCAGTGCGCCGTCCAGCCGGAGACGCGGCTCACGGCGAAGATCGGCGTGAAGAGGTCGATCGGAATGCCGAGCGTGTAATACGTGGACGCCGAATAGAAATCCACGTTCGGGTTGAGCTTCTTCTCGGACTTGACGAGCGCTTCGATCCGCTCCGACATCCGGAACCAGCGCGGATTGCCCGCGCGCTCTCCAAGGTCCTTCGACATCTTGCGCAGATGCGTGGCGCGGGGATCTTCCGTCCGGTACACCCGATGCCCGAAGCCTGGAATCTTGACCTTGCGCGCGAGCTTCCCGCGGATCGCGTCGTCGATCTTCTCGGGGGCTGCGTCCGGCCCGATCTCGATCAGGAGCCGCATGACGTCCGCGTTGGCGCCGCCGTGCAGCGGTCCTTTGAGCGTGCCGATCGCGCCGACGATCGCGGAGTAGAGGTCCGTCAGCGTTGCCGCCGCGACGCGTGCCACGAACGTCGAGGCATTCAGCTCGTGGTCCGCGTGGAGCACGAGCGCGACGTCCAACGCGCGCGCCTCGAGCGCGTTCGGCCGCTGCCCCTTCAGCATGTAGAGGAAATTCGCCGCGTGGCCGAGCGCCGGATCCGGGTGAATGGGTCCGCCGCCGTTCTGCAGCCGGCCGTACGTCGCGACGATGCCGGCGAGCTGCGCCGTCAGCCGGATCGCCTTGCGGTAATTCGCCTGCTGGGAATCGTCGCCGGCCTCGGGATCGTACTGGCCGAGCGCCGACGTCAGCGTCCGCAGCATGTCCATGCCGTCGGACGCCGGCAACTGCTTCATCAGCCGGAGCAGCGGCTCCGATATCGGCCGCGCCGCGGCGAGCTGCGACTGGAGATCGCCAAGCTCCGGACGGTTCGGCAGCCGCCCGTGCCACAGCAGGAAACAGACCTCCTCGAACGAGACGCCGCGCGCGAGATCGTGGATGTCGTACCCGTAGTACGCAAGAACGCCGCGTTCCCCGTCCAGATAACAGATGGACGACGACGCGGCGACAACGTCCTCGAGTCCGGCCTTCGATTTGGGTGCTTCTACAGCCACGAGATGATCATATCAGGGTGCTGCGGGCTGCGTGCAGAGAGCGGGTGCTGCGGGACCCGCGTACACAGTGCACCGTCTGTGCTCAGCACGCCCTCTCAGCACCCAGACCCCGGCACCGGATTTATTTCGCCACTTCCGGCGCCATCTGATCCTCGCCGGTGAACTGCTGGAAGATCGAGAGCAGGCCCGTGTAGAGGAACCCAATCTGGAAGAGCATCAGGAACGGCAGCGTCCCGTAGATCTGGTTCGCGAGCGCGTAGAACACCGTGCCGGTGAAATACAGCCCGAGCCCCAGCTCGATCAGCGGCTGGACGCCGACCGACTGGTGGTACTTCTTGCCGACCCACTCGTCGCTCTCGCGCTCGATGCCGTACTTCGGCGTGCGCGCGAATTCGGTTTCCTTCCCGAAGATGGCCTCGAGCACCGCGCGCGAGTTGTTGACGCAGAGCCCGATGCCGATCGACATCAGGAACGGCAGGTACTTCAACCGCGATCGCCAGTCGGGATAGAGCTCGCGCTGGCACACGACGTAGAAGTTGCAGACCGAGAGCGTGGCCGCGGCAAACAGCGGCACGTCGATCACCAGCATCTCGGTCCAGCCCATGTTGTAGCGCACCCACATCGCCGGGAACATGAGCACCGACAAGAGCGACATCAGCAGGTAATTGAAATTCGCGGACAGATGGAAGAACGCTTCGGCTTTCACCCGGAGCGGCTGCTTCGACCGGAGGATGCGCGGCAGCAGCTTGACGCACGTCTGGATCGAGCCCTTCGCCCAGCGGTGCTGCTGCGACTTGAACGAGTTCATCTCGACCGGCACTTCCGCCGGCGACACCAGGTCCGAGAGGAAGACGAACTTCCAGCCGAGCAACTGCGCGCGGTAGCTGAGGTCGAGATCCTCCGTCAGCGTGTCGTGCTGCCAGCCGCCCGCCGTATCGATCGCCTCGCGGCGCCAGACGCCGGCCGTCCCGTTGAAGTTGAAGAAGCAGCCGCCGCGATGGCGGGCCCCGTGCTCGAGGACGAAATGGGCGTCGAGCAGGATCGACTGGATCCGGGTCAGCAGCGAGTAATCGTAATTGATGTGGCCCCAGCGCGCCTGCACCATCCCGATGCGGTCGCTCGTGAAGAAGTGCGGCAGCGTCCGGCGCAGGAAATCCTTCGGCGGGACGAAATCGGCGTCGAAGATCGCGATGAAGCGGCCGCGCGACGCCTTGAGGCCCGCTTCGAGGGCTCCCGCCTTGTAGCCGCGGCGGTCGACGCGGTGCAGGTACGCGATGTCGAAGCCGCGCGCGGCGTGCCGCCGCACCGCGAGCTCCGCAATCTCGCGCGTTTCATCGGTCGAGTCGTCCAGCACCTGGATCTCGAGCAGATCACGCGGATAGTCCATCTCGCAGACGGCGTCGATGAGCCGATCCGCGACGTACATTTCGTTGTAGATGGGAAGCTGGATCGTGACGGGAGGCCACTCGCGGATCTCGGGCGCCGGCTTCGGCGCGCGATCGCGATGTTTCATGTAAAGATACACGAGGTAGTAGCGATGCCATCCGTAGATCGCGAGAATGCTGAGCACGAAGAAGTAAAGAACGAGGATCAGTGTCTCAGGCAGCGTCATATAAAGAGATGAATCCGTCGCGCGGCACAATCGCCCATGTTATGGTCGAGTTCGGATCGAAGTCAACGACCACGCATTCCGAGCGATGAACCGGTTGCAGCTCCGGGCTCTGCTCGAAGAGGTCCGCTCCGGCAGCCTTACACCTGAGGCTGCGCAAGATCGCCTCCTTCAATTTCTGCGCCAGGCCCCCTTCGAGGACCTGGGATTCGCGCGCGTGGATCATCATCGCAACACCCGCCAGGGTTTTCCCGAAGTCGTGTTCGGCCAGGGGAAAACGCCGGCGCAGATTGCGGCGATTGCGCAGCGGATCGCCGACGCCGGGCAGAGCCTGCTCGTGACACGCAGTGACCAGAGCGCGTACGACGCCATTCTCGCCATCCTCCCCGGCGCGCGGTTCCACGAACTCGCCCGCAGTATCACGTGGGACGCCGGCAACGTCCCGCGCGGACGAGGCACGATCGCGATCGCCGCCGCCGGGACCGCCGACCTGCCTGTGGCGGAGGAAGCCGCCGTCACCGCTGAACTAATGGGAAACACGATCGAGCGAATCTATGACGTGGGCGTCGCCGGCCTCCACCGGCTGCTCGCCGAACACAGCCGCCTGACGTCCGCGCGCGTGATCATCGTGGCCGCGGGGATGGAAGGCGCGCTCCCCTCGGTGGTGGCCGGCCTCGTGGACGTGCCGGTCGTCGCCGTCCCCACGAGCATCGGATATGGCGCGAGTTTCGGTGGATTGACCGCACTGCTGGCCATGCTGAACAGCTGCGCGATCGGCGTCTCGGTCGTCAATATCGACAACGGATTCGGCGCCGCCGCCATCGCCAGCGCGATTAACCACCTGGATTGACGCGCGGACAACCCATCGTCTTGACAGATCGAGGGTTGCCGCCCATATTGAACGGTTGGCAGCCCCGGCTCTCTGCGCTATAGTCAAGGATTGCGCTCTGCGCCGGTTGACCCGGCGCAGACCCCAGGCGACGCTCTCCACCAACTCACGCCCGATGCACGCAGGTGCCCTGAGGGCCCTCGAATTCGACCGGATCGTCGAGGCGGTCTGCCGCCTCGCGCAGACGCCCCCGGGACAGGCTCGCCTCGCGCGCCTGCACCCGCAGACGGACGTCCGCATCGTGAGCGCGGCGCTCGCCGCCACGTCGGAGACCGTCCGCTTTCTCCAGGACGGCGAGATCGCCCTCAGCGCGCCGGCCGACCTCGAGGCGATCCTGACGTCGCTCGCGGTCGAAGGACGCGCGCTCGAGCCGCCGCAGCTCCTCGGGCTCGCGGGATTCCTGGCGTCCGTCGAGGCCGCGGCCGCGGGGATTCGCCGCGTGCGGAGCACGGCTCCGGCGCTCGCGGCCCTCGCCGACGCGATCGCGTCGTTCGAGACGGAAACGGCGGACGTGCGGCGCCGCATCGACCCGTCGGGAGAAGTGCTCGACGATGCCAGCCCCGAACTGAAAAGCATCCGCGACCGTTTGCGCAAGCAGCGATCGCGTTTGCGCGGCACGCTCGAGTCGTACTTGCGCGGCAAGGACACCGCGCGGTACCTGCAGCAGCAGATCGTGACCGACCGAAACGGCCGCTACGTTCTCGTCGTCCGCGCGGAGAACCGGTCGGCGATTCCCGGCATCGTGCACGGCAGCTCGGCGAGCGGCGCGAGCCTGTTTCTCGAACCGCTGAGCACGGTCGAGATCAACAACGACATCGTCGCCCTCCAGCAGCAGGAAGCGGAGGAGATCCATCGCATCCTGCTCGCGCTGGTGGATGGCTTCCGCACGCGCGCGGCCGATCTGCAGCGGACGATCGAAGCCGCGACCGAGCTGGACGTCCTGCAGGCGCGGGCGCGGTTCTCGGTGGAGGTCGACGGCGTGCAGCCGGCGCTGGCCTCGGACGGGCGTCTCGAGTTGCGCGCGGCGCGGCACCCGCTGCTGAAGAAGGGCGCGCCGACGCCGGTGGTTCCGGTTGACGTGCTGCTGATTCCGCCGGCGCGCGTGCTGGTGATCACGGGGCCGAATACCGGGGGGAAGACGGTGGCGCTCAAGACCGCGGGGCTGCTGCCGCTGATGGCGCAGGCCGGCCTGCTGATTCCCGCCGCGGAGGGATCGCAGGTCCCCGTGTTCCGCAGCGTGTTCGCCGACATCGGCGACGAGCAGTCGATCGCCGAGAGTCTCAGCACGTTCTCGGCGCACATCGCGAACATCGTCGCGACCGAGCGCGCGCTCGCGCCGCCGGCGCTGGTCCTCCTCGACGAGGCGGGCACCGGCACCGATCCGGCCGAGGGGGGCGCCCTCGCGATGGCGATCATCGATCACTTCCGCCGGCGCGGCGCGATGGTCGTCGCGACGACGCACTTCGACGCGCTGAAGACGTACGCGTCCACGACGCCCGGCGTGGCCTCGGCGGGATTCGGCTTCGATCCGACGACGTTCGCGCCGACGTATCGGCTCGCGTACGGATCGCCGGGAAGCAGCCTCGCGCTCGAAATCGCCGCGCGGCTCGGATTGCCGGCGCCGATCATCGAGCAGGCGCGCGCGCACCGCGGCGAACGTGAATCGCAGCTCGCCGACCATCTGGCGAAGGTCGAGCGCGAACTGCAGGGGCTGGAGCACGAGCGACGGCTCGTCGCGCGCGAGCGGCAGACGATCGAGGAGACGACCGGACGTCTTGCGGCGCGCGATCAGGACCTGCGCGATCGCGAGGAGACGTTCCGTCGCCGGCTCGATCAGCGGCTCGAAGAGCGGCTGCGCGATGCGCGGAGGGAAATCGACGCGGTCGTCGAGGCGCTGAAGTCGCGGACCGCGACGATTGCCGCCGACGCCGCACGGCGCACCGCGCGCCTGGTGCCGACCGGCGAGACGGGAGCGGCGCGCGCGGACGCCCGCGCGGCGCTCGATGGCATCGCCGAGCGGATGCGTGCCGGGCTCGAGCCGGCGCCGACGCCGGCGTCCGCGCCGGCGGGCGATCAGCGGCCCCCGGCCGTCGGGGACCGCGTCCTGGTTGGCGCGCTCGGCCTCGAAGGCATCGTGCAGGCCCTGCACGATCGCGAAGCGGAAGTGGACGTCCGGGGCAAGCGGCTGCGCGCGCGCGTCGACGAACTCCGCGTCATCGCGCCGGCCGCGACCGTGGCGGCGGCGCCCGCGCGCATCCGCGTGAACGTGGAGATGCAGCCGCGCGACGGCGTCGCGAGCGAGCTGAACGTGATCGGCAACTCGGTCGACGAGGCGTTGACGCGGGCCGAAAAGTTCCTCGACGAAGCGCTCCTCGCCGAGCTGCGATCGGTCCGCATCATTCACGGGTACGGCACCGGCCAGTTGCGGCGCGCGATTGCCGGGTTCCTGCAGTCGCACGCGTTCGTGCAGCACTTCGCCCCCGCCCCCGACAACCAGGGCGGCGGCGGGGCCACGGTGGTGGAGCTCAAGGAATGACATTGCCGATTGGCGACTGTAGATTGCCGATTTACGAATCGGCGATTGGCGATTGGCGATTTACGAATTGGCGATTGGCGATTGCCGATTTACGAATTGGCGATTGGCGATTGCCGATTTACGAATCGGCGATTGGCGATTGCCGATTTACGAATTGGCGATTGGCGATTGCCGATTTACGAATTGGCGATTGGCGATTGCCGATTTACGAATCGGCATTGGCGCGAATTGGCAACCAATCGCCAATCGCCAATCGCCAATCGCCAATCGACAATCCAATCGACAATCGGCAATCGGCACTGACGTGAATCGCCAATCGCCAGTCGGAAGTCAGCAGTAGAGATGGCTCTGTTTCCCGCATCCTTTATCGACGACCTGAAGTCGCACGTCGACATCGTGCAGGTCGTGCAGGAGCGCGTGCCGCTGCGGCGCAGCGGCGCGGCGTGGAAGGGGCTGTGTCCGTTCCACGGCGAGAAGACGCCGTCATTTCACGTCAACGGCGACAAGGGCTTCTTCCACTGCTTCGGCTGCGG
This sequence comes from Acidobacteriota bacterium, assembly GCA_003223835.1. Lineage (GTDB taxonomy): Bacteria > Acidobacteriota > Vicinamibacteria > Vicinamibacterales > 2-12-FULL-66-21 > Gp6-AA38. Next base: position 7,866 of record QHWR01000006.1, read on the forward strand.
TGTCGGCGGCGACGTGATCAAGTTCGTCGAGCTGTACGACAAGGTCGCCTTCCCCGACGCGGTGCGGCAGCTCGCCGCGCGCGCCGGCTTGACCGTGCCGGAAGCCGACGACGCCAGGGAGGACGCCGAATCGCAGCGGGACCGCGAAACGCTGCTGAAGGCGCATGAGGTCGCTGCCGCCTGGTTCCGCGAACAGCTCACGACGCCGGCGGGCGCCGCCGCGCGGCGCGTCCTGCGCGACCGCGGGATGAGCGAAGCCACGATCGAGCAGATCGGGTTCGGCTATGCGCCGGCCGGATGGGAAGGGTTGAAGACCCGGCTGCTGCGGGATGGATTCAGCGAGCCATTGCTCGTCAAGAGCGGGTTGCTCGTGCGCCGCGACGACGGAGAATCGCGCGACCGGTTTCGCAACCGGCTCATGATCCCAATCTGCCGCGACACGGGGGCGATCATTGCGTTCGGCGGCCGCGCGATGGATGAGGGCCAGCAGCCCAAATACCTGAACTCGCCGGAAACGGCGATCTATGTGAAGGGACGGACGCTCTACGGGCTGCACCTGAGCAAGGCCTCGATTTCCCGGACGAAGCATGCCGTCCTCGTCGAGGGGTATTTCGACGTCGCCCAGGCTCTCCAGGCCGGGATCACGAACGTGGTCGCGTCGTCGGGCACGGCGCTGACCCCGGCGCAGGCGCGGTTGCTCCGCCGCCACACGGCGAAGCTCGTCCTGAGTTTCGACCCGGACGCCGCGGGGCAGGGGGCGGCGGCCCGATCGTCGGAGCTGCTGGTGGCCGAAGGCTTCCAGGTCAACGTGGCCATGCTGCCCTCGGGCGACGATCCCGATAATTACATTCGTAAGCACGGCGCAGCCGCGTATCAGGTTCAGCTCAAGGCCTCGCGCCCGTACCTCGAGTACCTCCTGGACCGGTCGGCGGCGGGCGAGGACCTGGCGTCCGACGAAGGGCGCCGCGGGTTTCTGTCGCGGATGCTCGCGGTGGCCGCGCGTATTCCGGACGCGGCGGCGCGTGACCAGTTTGGCGACAGGCTGGCGCACAAAGCGCGGATTACAGAAGAGGTCGTCCGGGCGGAAATCCGCAAGGCCGCCGTCCAGCGCCAGACGACCCTGGAAGACCGCCGGGTGCCGGTCTCGGGACAGATGAAAGTGGCCGAACGCGGGCTGATTTGGGCGCTGATGCGGGCCCCCGAGCCGGGGGCCGCCGCGCTGGCTGAGCTGGATACCGAGGACCTCGAGGGGCTTGCCACCCGGGAGATCCTGCGTCAGGCCCAATCCCTGCAGGGATTTCCGACAAGCTCATTACCAGAGGCGCTGATGCAGCGTCTAAATAGTGGGGAAGCCGAGATCGTCACCGACATCGCCCGCCAGACGGGAGCACCCGCGGACGCCGCGGACTGCGTCCGGACCCTGAAACGCTTGCGCTACGACCGTGAACGAGCCGACCTGCAGCGGGAAATCGACCGGGTGCAGCAAGCCGGCGGCCCGGGCCAGGTCGACGAGATCGTCACCCTGTGGGAACGCAAGAAGGACTTATTGCATCGAATAGAAGCGTTGGAATAGCGAGACGGAAAGCGGAAAGCGGAAAAAGCAAGGCTGGCAGCTGGAAGCTGACGGCTGGAAGCTATTGAGGAGGCACGCCGTTGTCGATCGAAGAAAAATACGATGAGGTGCGACAGCTCATCTCCATCGGCAAAGAAAAGGGCTACCTGCTGTACGACGAGGTGAACGAGCTGCTGCCGGCCGACATCACGTCCTCCGACGAGCTGGACGATCTGTTCAGCACGTTCGGGAGCGCCGGCATCGAGGTCGTCGACTCGGAGAAGACGTACCGCGAGGAGAAGCTGCTCGATCGGACCGGCGAGGGGGCCGAGGAGCTCGAGCTCGACCTGACCCCGGGAGCGCTGGACAAGACCAACGATCCGGTCCGGATGTATCTCCGCGAAATGGGCACGGTCCCGTTGCTCACCCGCGAAGGCGAAGTCGAGATCGCCAAGCGGATCGAGCGGGGGAAGCTCGCGGTGATCAAGTCCATCTCGCGGACGCCGACGATCGCCCGGACGATCATGCAGATGGGCGACCAGTTGAAGAACGACGAGCGCAGCATCCGCGAGCTCGTGACGTTCCAGGACGAGGAGCTCACCGAGGAGAAGATCGAGGACCGCAAGCGCCAGGTGCTGCGGCAGATCGAAGCGGTGCGCAAGGCGTGGGGGAACTCCGAGAAGTGCAAGGAGAAGCTCGAAAAGACGCCGCGCGGCGCGACGACGCGCGACAAGCGCAGGTTCCGGCGCGTCCGGTGGGAGACGCTGCGCGCGCGCGTGGAGCTGTCGCAGCTGATTCGCCGGATCGAGTTCACCGAGATCGTCAAGCGGCGGATGATCGACCAGATCAAGGACAAGGTCGAAGCGGTCATGCGGCTGAAGCGCGAGATCGACTATCTCGAGCGCCAGCTCACGATGAAGAACCGCCGCCCGAAGCTGAAGGAAGAAGAGCGCAAGAACCTGCAGAAGCGGCAGAGAGACCTCCGCGTGCAGGTGAAGTCGATGGCGGACGAGCTCGAGGAGACGCCAGAGCAGCTGATGCGGACGCTCGAGACGATTTCGCGCGGCGAGGCGCAGGCCGAGCAGGCGAAGAAGGAGCTGGTCGAAGCCAACCTCCGGCTCGTCGTGTCGATCGCGAAGAAGTACACGAACCGCGGGCTGCAGTTCCTCGATCTCATTCAGGAAGGCAACATCGGCCTGATGAAGGCCGTGGACAAATTCGAGTACCGCCGCGGCTACAAGTTCTCGACGTATGCGACGTGGTGGATCCGCCAGGCCATCACGCGCGCGATCGCGGACCAGGCGCGGACGATCCGCATCCCCGTCCACATGATCGAGACGATCAACAAGTTGATCCGCACGTCGCGCGCGCTCGTGCAGGAGCTGGGACGCGAGCCGACCTCGGAGGAGATCGCGCAGCGGATGGACATCCCCGTCTCGAAGGTCCGCAAAGTCCTGAAGATCGCGCAGGAGCCCATCTCGCTGGAAACGCCGATCGGGGAGGAGGAAGATTCGCATCTTGGCGACTTCATCGAAGACCGCCAGGTCGTCTCTCCGTCGGACGCGGTGATCAACCTGAACCTCAAGGAACAGACCGACGCGGTGCTGAAGACGCTGACGCCGCGGGAGGAAAAGGTGATCAAGATGCGGTTCGGCGTCGGGGACGGCAGCGAGCACACGCTCGAGGAAGTGGGCCAGAGCTTCGCGGTGACGCGCGAGCGCATCCGCCAGATCGAGGCGAAGGCGCTGCGCAAGCGGCGCCACCCGTCGCGAAGCCGGAAGCTGCGCGCGTTTCTCGAAGGGCGCACCTAGTCGCTGCCGCCCCGGTTAGGATTTTGGGTTACGCTTAAGCGGGCCCATAGCTCAACGGTCAGAGCCGCCGGCTCATAACCGGCCCGTTCCAGGTTCGAATCCTGGTGGGCCCAGCCTCCGCTCGCTCGCGCCGCCGATGGGCGCGAGCTACGGCGGGGCAAGCCCCATGGAGGCTGTCCCGCCGAAGCGCGACGCGCGAAGGCGGACCGGAGAGAAGTTCAACCCCGATCGCTTGAATGAATGCTGACCTCGAACAACTGATTCATCTCCAGCAACTCGAGCTTCAAATCGACCACGCGCGGCGTCGTGTGGCCGAAATCCCCGGCGTCCAGCAGGCGCTCGCCGAGCGCCTCGCCGATCAGGAAGCCGCCGTCACCGGCGTCCGCCAGCGTCTCGCCGACAACCAGACCGCCCGTCGCGCCATCGAAAAGGAACTCGCCGTCGTCCAGACCCGGTTGTCGAAATACAAGGACCAGCTCATGGAGGTGAAGACCAACAAGGAATACCAGGCGATGCAGAAAGAGATCGCCACCGCGCAGGAGGCGGTCCGCGCGCACGAGGACCGTATCCTCGATTGCATGGAGGAAGCCGAGGCGCTGACGCGCGAGCTGAAGGACGCGGACGCCGAGCTGAAACGCCAGCAGGCGGACATCGCGCGCGAGCGGCAGGCGCTCGAGCAGGAGCGCGCGACGCTCGAACGCGACCTGGCGTCCACCGGCGCGGGACGGGAAGCGCTCGCGGCCAAGCTGTCGCGCCCGGCGCTGCAGCTCTTCGAGCACGTCGCGCGGCAGCGAAAGGGACTCGCCGTCGCCGAAGCGCGGGACGGCCACTGCATGGTCTGCCACGTGCGGCTCCGCCCGCAAGTCTTCAACGACGTGCGCCGCAACGACCGCCTCATCCAGTGCGAGAGCTGTCTGCGCATCCTGTACTTCGCCGCCACGCCGGCGACGGCCGACGGCGTCACCCCGTCCGCTCAGTGAGGTTCGGCATCATCGCGTACATCGACGGCGGCGCCCGCGGCAACCCGGGCCCGGCCGGCTACGGCGTGCGCATCGAGGCGCCCGGCGGCGCGCTCCTCGACGAGATCCACGGCGCGCTCGGCGTCGCGACCAACAACGTCGCTGAATACAACGGCCTGCTCGCCGCGTTGCGGTGGGCGCTCGCGCACGGCGAGCGGGACGTCCACGTCCGCGCGGATTCCGAGCTGCTCGTCAAGCAGATGCGCGGGGAATACAAAGTCAAACACCCCGGGCTGCAGCCGCTCTACCTGCAGGCGCGCGGCCTCGTCGATCGGATCGGGCACGTCACGTTCGAGCACGTCCGGCGCGAACAGAACAAGGACGCCGACCGGTTGTCGAATCTGGGGATGGATGAAGCCGAAGAACAGATGAAGGCAGAGGGCAAAAGGCAGAAGGCAGAAAAGCCCTGAACTGATTCCTACCTTCTACCTTCTACCTTCTACCTTCTGCCTTCTGCCTTCTGCCTTCTGCCTTCTGCCTTCTGCCTTCTGCCTTCTGCCTTCTACCTTCTACCTTCTGCCTTTGACGCGTATCACCCCGGCCATCCGGCCGGCGCGCTCGCGGTCGGCGCGGTACGAGTGCAGCACGCGTGCGTGCGTCTTCGTACACAGCGCCGCCACGTGGATTGCGTCGGACGGCACGCCGGCGGCCTCGAGCTGATCGCGATTCGCGCGCCAGAGGTCCACGTGCGGCCGGCCCGATGCGCCCGGCGCAAACCACCGCGCGAGCGCCGCCGCGTCGTGACCGGCATCGCGAAAGGCTTCGACAACTTCGTCGCCGACTTCCCCGCAACATGGTCCGAGAGACGGTCCTATCGCCGCCATCAGATCGGCGGGACGCGATCCGAACGTCTCCGTCAGCGCGGTCACGGCGGCCGGCGCGGCACGCTGAACCGTTCCGCGCCAGCCCGCGTGCGCCGCCGCCACCACGCCGAGGCGGCGGTCGCCAATCAGCACCGGGGCGCAGTCCGCCACGCGCACCACAATCGCCACCGACGGATCGTCGCTCACGATGACGTCCGCGTCCGGCCAATGCCGGCCGGCGGGCGCGGCTCCCCGCGCGACGAGGACGCCGCGTCCGTGGACCTGATGGACGAGCCGCAGCGCGTCGGGGGCGACGACGATCGTCCGCGCAACGCGCACCCACTCCTCTTCGTCGTCCCGCAGGCGCAGGTCGCGCGTCGTAAAGAAATGATCCGCGATGTCGAGCAGCGGGCGGCACCGCAGTACGCGGCCGGCCGGCTCTTGCGTCCACGCGAACGCGCCGCTAGGCTGAGGATTGGACATGAGCGTCATCGGGCTCGGCTTCGACGCGACGGACATCCCGCGGATCCGCGAGGTGTTCGACCGCTACGGCGACCGCTTTCTCCGTCGCGTGTTCACCGACGGGGAGATTGCCTATTGTACGCGGCGGCGCGATCCCGTTCCGCACCTCGCGGGACGCTTCGCCGTCAAGGAAGCGGCGATGAAGGCGCTCGGCACGGGCCACTCGCGCGGCGTGCTCTGGAAGGACATCGAGGTCGTGCGGCGCGGCGGTCCGCCGGAGCTGCGGCTGACGGGGGGCGCGCTGCGCCGCTTCGAAGCGATGGGAGCCCGGCGGTCGCTCGTCACGATCACGCACGCGGACACGATCGCGATGGCGCAGGTGCTGCTGCTCGCGACCTGACCGTCCCGTCAACGCCCGGCGCCTCACGCGCAACCACGGTTACCCGGCCTGAGACGCGGACGTTCGCGCCCGCCGGTCAACCTGCGTTGCCTCCCTTCGCGCCGCGCCAACCGGCACCCCGCCGCATCGATTGCCTGCGTCGCGCAAACGCCGCAACGCCGGGACGTTGCGCGGATCCACACGCAATGGCCCCTCTGGTCCTGCCTTTGCCTTCGATCGCCGTCGAACAGCGCCTGCCACTACGTTCGCTGCAACGGGAGCACGAGATGACGGTCAAGATCGTTCGAAACGAGAAGGGGCAACCCAAGGGAAAGCTTGCCGACGCCGAACTTCATTTCACGGAGGGAATCCTCGACGGTTTGAAGCTGATCGGGTTCAGCGTGTGGGAGCGGCGGAGCGGCAACGGCCGCAACGTGACGTTCCCGGCACGACAGTTTTCGGTGAACGGCGAACGCCGCAGCTTCGCGCTGCTGCGCCCGGTGGCCGACACCACGTCGCAGGATCGCCTGCGCGATTTGATTCTCGAAGCCTACGCGGAGTACGAGGCGGCCACGGCGGTCACGGCCTGACGGAACTCTCAGCTGTCAGCGGTCAGCTGGCGTGAACCGGCTGCTCTGAGCGCTGAGAGCTGATAGCTGTTTCACGAGATGACCGGCAGGAATCGGGCATTCTCCTGCTGCCGTTTCGGCGGCAGCGTCCATTCGGCGCGAATCGCCTTGTCGAATTCCGAGCGGAAGAAGCTCGCTTTCATGCCGCCGTCGATGATGTCCCACGGCAGCACGGCGTCGTGCGAACGGTCGCGGAAGATGTAGAAGTCCGCATCGACTCCCGTCTCGGCGACCGCCGCGCGCCACTGACCGCCGTTGCGTTCGGCGGCCTCGATCGCGGGCGCGACGCGCCGGTCGCCGAGCGAGAGCAGCGCCTGGTAGTACGAGTGCCGCTCGGACTTGATGTTGAAGTACACGTTGTCGAGATCCGCGACGAGCGATCGGAGCCGCTTCGCCTTGCGTTCCGTGAGGACCGGGTCCTCCATCGGCAGCCACTGATACGTGGTCCCCGGCTTCGGAATCAGCGGATTCACGCTCGCGACGATCCGGCCGAGGTGCCCGCGCGGGCGCGAGTGCGCCAGGAGGATGCCGCGGAGCGCTGCCGTCAGCTCACGGATCGCGTCGATGTCGTCATCCGTTTCCGTCGGGAGGCCGATCATGTAGTACAGCTTCAGGTTCTCGAGACCGCTGGCGAAAATCAACTCGGCGCGTTCGAGGATCTCCGCGTTCGTCACCGTCTTGTTGATCACGCGCCGGAGCCGGTCGGATCCGGTCTCGGGGGCGATCGTGATCGAGCGTTCGCCGCTCTCGTGGAGCATTCGGACGATGGGTTCCGTGAGGTCGTCGAGGCGCAGCGACGCGGGGCTGATCGAATAGCCCATGTCGATCAGGCCGCGGAGGATCCGCTCGATCTCTGGATGGTCGCAGAGCGCGATCGAGACGAGTCCCGCGCGGTTCGCGTGCGGCCGAGCCAGTCTGGCCAGCTCGAGGATGCGGTCGGCGGGAAACGCCCGCACCGGCAGGTAGTTGTATCCGGCCCAGCAGAACCGGCACAGGTTGGCGCATCCGCGCACGACCTCGATGAGGAACCGGGAGCCGAACTCGGTATCCGGCGTGAAGATCGTCGTGGCGGGCGGATCGAGCCGCTCGACGCTCTTGATCGCGGCCTTCTGGACGACGGTGGGCGCGCCCGTGCCTGGCTTGGGCTCGTAGGCGGCAATGGTGCCATCGGGGCGATAGTGGACGTCGTAAAACGACGGCACGTAGAACCCGCGTTCGGCCGCGAGCCGGCGGAGCAGATCGTCGCGCCCGTCGGCGTCGCGCATCGCCGCCGCCAGCGCCGGCGCGAGCGCTTCGGCCTCGCCCGCCGCGATCACCTCCGCAAAGGCCGCGAGCGGTTCGGGGTTGACGAAGGTGACCGCGCCGCCGATCACGACGAGCGGATCGTGTCGCGTGCGCGCGTCGGCCCGGGGCGCCATGCCCGCGAGCCGCAGCATCGACACGACGTTCGTGTAGTCCCACTCGAACGAGACGGAAAACGCGAACACGTCGAAGTTGCGGACCGGGGTGTTCGACTCGATCGTGCGGAGGGGCCGTCCGGACGCGAGCTGGGCCTGCAGTTCCTGACGCCCGGGCAGAAACACGCGTTCGCAGACGACGTCCTCCTGCTCGTTGAAGAGCCGGTAGACCGTCTGGAAGCCCAGGTTGGACATTCCGACGTAGTACGTGTTTGGAAACGCGAGCGCGATCCGCAGCCGGCCGCCATGCGGCTTCCGGATGAATCCGATTTCGCGGGAAAGAATATCGCGCGCGTCGCGTTCGGGTTGTCGGGTCATGAAAATCGTGAGCCGTCCGAACGGAACGGAGCCCTTCGACACGCTCAGGGCGGACCCGGTGCGCGGGCTGCGGCTCAGACGTCGCCGCTCCCGCGTCCCGTGGATCTACTCAGTCTACCATGCGCGCCGGGAACGGCCGGGCCCGGCCGTTCTGGCCTGCGTCCGCGACGTTACAGTTCGTGCTGCCGGCGCAGGAATGCCGGCACATCGAGCGGCGATACCGGTTCGAACTCGGCGCCAGGGCTGACGGTTTCCGACGCGGGGTCGGCGGCCGCGGCGATGATCGGCATCTCGAGGACGGCGCGCCGCGTCATCGGCATCCGCACGTTGCTCCCGCCGGTCGCGGCGATCTTCTCGCCGGTTTCCTGCCGCCATGCCGTGTACGACTGCAGATCGACCGGGGTCTCGGCGGCTGACGCCGCGACCTGCGTCGCCGCCGATGGCCGATCGAATCCGGTCGCGATGACCGTGATCTTCACCTTGCCCTGTGCGCCGCCTCCTGGATGATCGCCGACGCTTCGCTGACCTCGATCAGCGAGAGGTCCGGACCGCCCGTGACGTTGATGATCACGCCGCGCGCGCCTTTCACGGACGCATCCTCCAGGAGCGGGCTCGACACGGCGGCGTTGGCGGCGGTCATCGCGCGCCCATCGCCTTCGGCGAACCCGGTGCCCATGATCGCGAGCCCCATCCCGGACATGATCGTCTTGACGTCCGCGAAGTCCAGGTTGATCAGCCCGGGCACGAGGATCAGATCTGAAATGCCCTGGATCGCCTGACGCAGGACGTCGTCGGCGCCCGCGAACGCTTCGCTGATGGACGTCGTGCGGGCGATCGTCGCGAGCAGCCGTTCGTTCGGGATCGTGATGACCGTGTCAACGCACTCGCGCAGTTCCTCGAGGCCGCGGTCCGCCTGCAGCGCGCGCTTCTTGCCCTCGAACTTGAACGGCTTCGTGACGACCGCTATCGTCAGCGCGCCCAGCTCGCTCGCGAGGCTCGCGATGACGGGCGCCGCGCCCGTGCCGGTCCCTCCGCCCATCCCCGTCGTCACGAACACCATGTCGGCGCCGTCGAGGCTCTCGATCAGTTTGTCCGTGTCTTCGAGCGCCGCCTGGCGGCCGACGTTCGGGTCGGCGCCCGCACCGAGCCCTTTGGTGAGCTTCGCGCCAATCTGGATTTTGTGCGGCGCGCCGCTCAGCTTCAGCGCCTGCAGGTCGGTGTTCGCGACGATGAACTCGACGCCGTCGAGGCCCGCCTTGACCATGCGGTTGACGGCGTTGCTGCCGCCTCCGCCCACCCCGACCACCTTGATCCGCGCGCCCGCCCGGCCTTCCTCATCGAGCTTCAACCGCAGCGTCGACGTCTCGACGCCGCCTTGGTGTCCCTGTCGCAGACCAGCCATGCTCCGGCCTCCCTTTCCCTCGCCGGCGTCACCCGGCTTCGCAGGTCTCAAAAGAATTCCTTGAACAATCCGCGCAGCCGTCCGGCCACGCGTCCGAACGCGCCGGCGCCGACCGTACGCGCGGTCTCGCTCGCATGATTCCGATGCGCATACATTGCGAGCCCGACCGCCGTTGCGAACGCGGGCGAGTTCACGTGGTCCGCCAGCCCGCCGACGCCCGTGGGGCATCCACGGCGGATCGGCAGATCGAAAATCTGTTCCGCGATCTCAGCCATGCCCTCGAGCATCGCGCCGCCGCCGGTGAGGACGATGCCCGAATTGAGCGACTTCTCGAAGCCCGCGCGTCTGATCTCGTCCCAGAGCAGATGGAAGATCTCTTCCGCGCGCGGCTGCAGGATCTCGGAGAGGATCCGCCGCGACATGACGCGCGGCTTGCGTCCGCCGACGCTTGGCACGTCCATCGTCTCTTCCTCGTCGACCATGGCCGACAGCGCGCAGCCGCACCGCCGCTTGATCTTCTCCGCGTCGGGGATCGGCGTGCGCAGACCGACGGCGATGTCGTTCGTGAAATGATCGCCGCCGACCGCGACGACGCCCGTGTGCCAGATGCTGCCGCGCTCGAAGATCGCGAAATCAGTGGTGCCGCCGCCGATGTCCACCAGCGCGACGCCGAGTTGCTTCTCGTCGTCGGTGAGGACCGCGTCGCTCGCGGCGAGCTGCTCGAGCACGGTGTCGAGGACCGCAATCCCCGCGCGGTTCACGCACGCGACGACGTTCTGCGTGGACGACGCGCTGCCGGTGACGACGTGGACGTTGACTTCGAGCCGCGCCCCCATCATCCCGACCGGCGCGCCGATGCCGTCCTGCTCGTCCACGACGAAGTCCTGCGGCAGGACGTGGAGGATCTCGCGTCCGCTCGGCAGCGCGACCGCCTTGGCCGCGTCGATCGCCCGGCGCACGTCTTCCCGCGTGATCTCGCGGTTCTTGCCCGCGACCGCGACGACCCCCCGGCTGTTGAACGCCTTGACGTGCGCGCCGGAGAGCCCGAGGTGGACGGAATCGATCTCGACGCCGGCCGTCAGCTCCGCCTCGTCGATCGCCTTCTTGATCGACTCGACGGCGGCCTCGAGGTTGACCACGACGCCGCGGCGGATCCCGCGCGACTCGGCGAGGCCGATCCCGATCACGTCGAGGTCCCCGTCGTCGACGATCTCGCCGACGATCGCGGCGATCTTCGACGTGCCCACGTCGAGCCCGACCAGGTATCGCTCTTTCCGCGCCACGAGCTCCCCTTTCTGCGCTGCTGCCGGCTACCTTCTGCCTTCGGCTACCGGTCTGACGTACACACGCTCGTCGAACCGCAGGTCCACGTAATCGATCTCGGGCACCCGGTCGTGCAGCGCGCCGGCGAGATCTACGTACGACTGCAGCCGCTCGAGGAAATGGTCGTCCCCGAGGTGCAGCAGCGCCGCGTCTCCCTGAAGCAGGACGACGGCGTCGTGCGCGTCGTGCACGTCGATCTGCGAGACGCGCGCGGCGAGCGTCTTGCGCGGCGCGAGCGCCTCGATGACGCGCGCGGCCAACTCCACGCGTTCCTCGTCCACGGCCGGCTGCCCGCTCGACGGCGGCCGCATCAGACCGTCGATGATCGGCAGGTCGAATTCGGAGTACTGCGGGCCGAACTGATCGATCAACACGCCCTGCCCGTCCACCAGATACAGATCGCTGCCGAAGCGGCACAGGCCGATCGGGCGCCGTTCGGACACGAAGATCTCGACGGTTGACGGCAGCACGCGGCGGAGCGCGACCTCGCCGACCCACGGGGATTCGAGCAGCCGCCGCCGATACGCCGCGAGATCGGCCGTGAAGATGTTCGACCCGCGCAGGCCGTCCACGATCGCCTGCACCTCTCCGGCCGAGAGCCGAACGTTGCCGCGCACGGCGATCCTCCGGATCTGGAGCACCGACGCGTGCAGCACCAGCGCGGTCGCGCGGTACCCGCCGTACGCGATGACCAATACGGCGACGATCCACCGCCCGGCGCGCCACGTGATCCACCCGCGCGCCCATTTCTGCCGGCCGGTCGGGCGGACCCTTGCACGGCGGAAGTTCTTCTCCGCGGTGGCCTTGACGCTCATCCGCCGTCGCCGCTGGCTTCGGCGGACGGGTCCGCTTCGCCTCCGGCTTCCAACTTCTTGCCGCTTCGCACCGACGAGGGTTCTTCGCGAAGCGCCGCCAGAATCCGATCGGGCAGCGTGCCGATGGAGCCCGCGCCCAGCGTGATCACCAGGTCGTTGGGGCGCGCGAGCCGCGCCACGGCGCGCGGCACGTCGTCGAGCGCTTTGACGACGTGGACCGGTTTCCGTGATGCGCCGCGCACGGCGTCGGCGAGCGCGTCGATCGTGATGCCGGCGATCTGCGGCTCGCCGGCGGAATAGATGTCCGTGAGCACCACTTCGTCCGCCGCGCTGAGCGTCGTGGCGAACTCCCGCATGAGGTCGCGCGTGCGCGTGTAGCGGTGCGGCTGAAACACGACGACGACCCGGCGGTCGAGTCCCGCGCGGGCGGCTCCGAGCACCGCCGCGATCTCGGTCGGATGGTGACCGTAGTCGTCGACGACCATGACGCCGCCTGCCTCGCCGCGCAGCTGAAAGCGGCGTTCGGCGCCGCCGAATTCCTCGAGCGCGCCGGCGATCCGCGCAAACGCCACCCCCACTTCCAGTCCGACGGCGACCGCGCCGAGCGCGTTGAGCAGGTTGTGGCGTCCAGGCACGCGCAGCCTGAGCGCGCCCAGCTCGATCCGCCGGCCGTCCGGTTGCCGGTGCCACACCGTGCACCACGACCGGAACGCTTCGAGCGCCATGCCACGGCCGCTGACGTCCGCGTCTTCGAACCCGTACGTGATCACGCGGCGCGTGAGGCGCGGCATGATGCCGCGCACCGCCGCGTCGTCGACGCACGCGACCACCGCGCCGTAGAACGGCACCTTGTTCGCGAAGTCGATGAACGCCTGCTCGAGCGTGTTCCAGTCGCCGTAGCTCTCCATGTGTTCGCGATCGATGTTCGTGACGAGTGCAATCGACGGCGTCAGCTTGAGAAACGAGCGATCGCTTTCGTCCGCTTCGGCCACCATGTAATCGCCGCGGCCGAGCCGCGCGTTGCTGCCGAAGGCGCTCAGCCGCCCTCCGATGACGGCGGTCGGGTCCAGCCCCGCGCGCTCGAGCACGAGCGCCACCATCGAGGTCGTCGTCGTCTTGCCGTGCGCGCCCGCGATCGCGATGCCGTAGCGCAACCGCATCAGCTCCGCGAGCATCTCGGCGCGCGGAATCACCGGGACGTGACGGCGCACGGCTTCCCGCACCTCGGCGTTCCCCTCGCCGATCGCCGACGAGATCACGACGACGTCCGCATGGCCGACGTGCGCGGCGTCGTGGCCCTGGAAGATGCGCACGCCCAGCCGCGCCAGCCGCTCGGTGGCGTCGGTCGATTTCGCGTCGGATCCGCTGACGTCATAGCCAAGGTTCACGAGCAACTCCGCGATGCCGCTCATCCCAATCCCGCCGACGCCGACGAAGTGAATGCAGCGGGTGCGTCCCAGCATCGACTCACCTCTTGGGCTCGGCGAGCTGCAGCGCGCGGTCCACGATGACCTTCGCGGCGTCAGGCTTCGCGAAGGCCCGCGCGGCCGCGGCGATCCTCGCGCGCCGCGCCTCGTCGCCGGCGATCGCCAGAATGCGCGCCGCGAGCCGCTCCCCGGTGAGGTCGCGCTGTTCGACCACTTCCGCGGCGCCCGCGCGCGCGAGCACGTCGGCGTTCCTCCGCTGGTGATCGTCGGCCGCCGTCGGCAGCGGGATCAGAATCGCCGCGCGCCCCGCCGCCGTCAGTTCCGCAATCGTCGTCGCGCCCGCGCGGCAGACGATGACGTCGGCATCCTTCATTTCCCGGTCCATGGCGAACAGGAACGGCTCCACGCGGGCCGCGAGGCCCGCGCGTTCGTAGGCGTGCCGGACCAGTGCCACATCGCGCTCTCCTGTTTGATGCGTGACGTCCACGCCGCCAGCGGCAGCCAGCTTCGGCGCCGCCTCCACCATGGCCATGTTGATCGCGTGCGCGCCCTGGGAGCCGCCAAAGATCAGAACCCTCGGCGGCCCGCCGCCGCGCGCTCTACCGTGTTCCGCGCCGTTGTGCTGCTCGAAGAACTCGGGACGAACCGGGTTGCCTGCAACAAATCCCCTCCTGCCGAAAAACGACATCGTGGACTCGAACGTCACCGCCGCCGCGCCGACCAGCCGCGCCAGCACACGGTTGGTGAATCCGGGCACCGCGTTCTGTTCCAGCAGCAGCGTCGGAATGCGACGCGCCGCCGCCGCGAGCATCACCGGTCCCGAGCTGTAGCCGCCGACGCCGATCACCAGATCCGGCGATCGACGGGAAAGGATCCGCCACGCATCCACGCCGCTGACCGGCAGCAGCGCCACGCCACGCGCGAACGCCGCCGCCGACGCGCCTTTGAGTCCCGCGCTGCGCAGCACGTCGAGCTGAAATCCCTCGCGGGGCACGACGCGCGCTTCGAGTCCCCGCGCGGTTCCCGCGAACGTGACGACGGCATCGGGCCGGCGCGCCAGCAGCTCGCGGGCCACGGCGATGCCCGGATACAGATGGCCGCCGGTCCCGCCGCCGGCAATCACGACGCGCAGCGGGCTCATGACGCATCCGCGATCCCCGGCTCGAGCGCCGTCGTGATGACGTGCGGCGTGGACGCGTGCTGCGACACGTTCAGCAGGATCCCCATCGCCAGCAGGTTGATCAGCAGCGACGACCCGCCGTAGCTGACGAAGGGCAGCGGGATGCCTTTCGTCGGCAGAAGCCCGAGCACCACGCTGATGTTCACGAATGCCTGCGCCGACACCATCGTGGTCAGGCCGATCGCGAGAAACGCGCCGAATCGATCGGGCGCGCGCATCGCCGTCCGCAGGCCGCGCCACGCGATGACGCCGAAGCACGCCAGGATCACCGTTGCGCCCGCGAGCCCCAGCTCCTCCGCGATCACCGCGTAGATGAAGTCGGTGTGCGGCTCCGGCAGATAGAACAGTTTCTGCACCCCCGCCATCAGCCCGCGCCCGAACACGCCGCCCGTCCCGACGGCGATCAACGACTGAATGATCTGAAATCCGTTGCCCAGCGGGTCGTCCCAGGGGTTGAGAAATGACATCACGCGCCGGCGCCGATAGTCGGCGCTCATCATCACGATGTACAACGCGGGCAGCGACACGAGCAGCAACCCGGCGATGTAGCGATAGTTGATGCCCGCCGCGAACACCATCGCCCCAGCAATCAACAGGACGGTGACCGCGGTGCCGAGGTCCGGCTGCAGGAGAATCAGACCTACGAGCAGTCCCACCACGATGCCGATCGGCAGCAGCGCGTAGCCGACGTCGTCGATCCGATCCATGCGCCGCTCGAGCAGCGCGGCGATGAAGAAGACGGTCGCCAGCTTCGCCAGCTCGGACGGCTGCCCGCCGAGGCCGAGGATGCCGATCCATCGCTTCGCGCCGTTGATTTCCCGTCCGAACAGCACCAGCAGGAGTCCCGCGGCGACGAACGCCAGCGCGGCCCAGATGACGGCGGGCTGCCGATACGTGCGGTAGTCGATGCGCATCATCACCGGCACGAGCGCGATGCCGAGGAGCGCCCAGGTGGCCTGCTTGAACAGCCACAAGTACGGGTTGTGATAGCGCTCCATCGCGACGACGGCGGAGGCGCTGTACACCATCACGACGCTCGCGCACACGAGCAGCAGCGTGGCGGTGAAGAGCACCTTGTCCGATTTCAGCTTTCGCGCCATACTCCGCGGTCTAAAGTCCGGAACGGAGTCGCCCGAAATACAGAGCGACTCGCTGTTCGGCTTGCAAAAAGCCCAAAGTCCAAAGCCTGTCGTCGCGAACAGTCAGCAGTCATCAGCCGGTCGCGGGGGAAAGACACCGACCTCGCAGACCGGGGCAGCCTGCGTTCCCAGCGGCCAGTTCTCCACCGCCTCGGCCGGACTGATGACTGCTCACTGTTCGCTCTCTGAATGGCGGGGACCCTGCCCCGCCAAGCTCACTCCGCTCCGCCCGCCCTCCGCAGCTCGCTCCGCTCCGTTCGCGCTGGAGATTGCGTTTACTGCTCCCGTGTGCCGTTCCAGTCCTGTTGCAGTCGTGCGACCTCCTGCTTGAATGCGCGGCCGCGCTCCGCGTAATCGCGGAACATGTCGAAGCTCGCGCACGCGGGCGCGAGGAGCACCGTCTCGCCGGGTCTTGCCGACGCGAACGCGGTGCGGACCGCCGCACGCAGGTCGGCCGCGTCCCGCACCGGCACGACGCCTTCGAGCGCCTTGTGAACCAGCGGCGCGGCTTCGCCGATCGCGACGACGACCGCGGCGCGCTCGACGAGCGCCGCGCGCAAGTCGGCAAAGTCGCCCCCCTTGAACCGCCCGCCAAGGATCACCACCAGGCCCGGGCCGAAACTCTCGATCGCGCGGTGCGCCGATTCGATGTTCGTGGCCTTCGAGTCGTTCACGAAGCGGACGCCGCCGATTTCGCCCGCGGGCTCCAGCGCGTGCTCGAGCCCGGTGAACGATTCGACGGCGCGCGTCATCGCATCCGGCGCCACGCCTGCAATCGTGGCGACGGCGGCCGCGGCGAGCACGTCCGCGAGCAGATGACGGCCGAGCAGCTTCACCGCCGCGAGCGGCACGAGCGCCTCGCGTCGCGTCGCGGCTTTGCGCGCGATCGTGTCGCCGCTGAGGACGACGCCCTCGGCGAGCGCCTCGTCGTCCATCGAAAAGAGCAGCCGGCGCGCGCGCGCCGCGCGCGCAAGCGCCAGCGACGCCGGATCGTCCGCGTTCAGCACGGCCCAGTCGTCCGGCGTCTGGTTGTCGAACACGCGGGCCTTGGCCGCCGCGTACTCGTCGACGTCGGCGTGCCGATCGAGGTGGTCCGGCGAGAAATTCAGGAGCACCGCGATCCACGGATGGAACGTCTCGACGGTCTCGAGCTGAAAGCTGCTCGCCTCCACGACGTGAATCGTGTCTTCGGTCGAGTCTTCGACCTGCGCGCTCAGCGCGTGGCCGATGTTGCCGCCCACGAGCACGCGGTGGCCGCCCGCCTCGAGCATCCGGCCCGTCAGCGTCGTCGTCGTCGACTTGCCTTTCGTGCCCGTGATCGCGACGATGCGTCCGCGCAGCCAGCGCGACGCGAGTTCCAGCTCGCCCATCACAGGCACGCCGGCGCGGCGCGCCGCGTCGAGCGCCGGTTGCCGCGGCGGGACGCCGGGACTCAGCACGATGAGATCCGCGCGCGTGAGCGTTTCCGCGTTGTGCCCCCCCAACTCGAGGTCCACGCCGGCCGCGCGCAGCCGCTCCTCGTCCTCGATGTGCGCGCGGATGTCGGTCAGGATCACCGCGGCGCCGCGGCGTACGAGCAGTTCGGCGGCGGCGACGCCGCTTCGCGCCGCCCCGACGACGACGACGCGTTTGCCCGAGACGGAGAAGGGAGCGCGCGGCGTCATCGCAGCTTGAGGGTCGTCAGGCTGAAGAGCGCGAAGATGATCGCGACAATCACGAATCGCGTGATCACCTTGGGCTCGCTCCAGCCGATGAGCTCGAAGTGGTGATGCAGCGGCGCCATCTTGAAGACGCGCTGCCCGGTGAGCTTGAACGAGGCGACCTGGATGATGACCGACAGCGCCTCGAGCACGAACACGCCGCCGACGATCACGAGCAGGAGCTCCTGCTTGATCAGGAGCGCGACCGTGCCGAGCGCGCCGCCGAGGGCGAGCGACCCGACGTCGCCCATGAAGATGTCCGCCGGGTACGAGTTGTACCAGAGGAAGCCCAGGCTCGCGCCGACGAGCGAACCGCAGAAGATCGTCAGCTCCGCCGCCGCCGGCGTCGGACGCACGAGCTGCAGGTATTCCGCGAACACCCGGTGCGTCGAGACGTACGCGAGCGCGGTGAACGCGGCGGCCGCGACCGCGAACACGCTGATCGCGAGGCCGTCGAGACCATCGGTCAGGTTGACGGCGTTGGTCGCGCCGACCAGGACGACGACCGCGAACAGCACGTAGCCCCAGCTCAGATCGGGAATGGTCCGCTTGAAGAAGGGAAAGATGAGGCGCGTCCCGTACAGATCGAACGTGTGGAGCCACATCAACGACAGCCCGACGCCGATCGCGATCACGATCAGCCAGGCCATCTTGTAGCGCGGGCGGAGGCCGTGATGGGTGCGGCGCACGATCTTGAGGTAGTCGTCGACGAAGCCGACGGCGCCGAACGTGGTCGTGGCGGCGACGGCGATCCAGATGTACACGTTGGTCAGATCGGCCCAGAGCAGCGTCGGGCCGGCGGACGCGGCGAGGATCAGCAGTCCTCCCATCGTCGGCGTGCCCGCCTTCGCGCGGTGCGTCTGCGGACCTTCCTGCCGGATCACCTGGCCGATCTGGAATTCGCGAAGCGTGCGGATCAGCCACGGGCCGAGCACGAGGCTCACGGCGAGGGCCGTCACGCTGGCCGCCGCGGTGCGGAACGTGATGTAGCGAGTGACGTTCAGAACCGGCACCGAGGTGTGAAGCGGATAGAGCAGGTGGTACAGCATCAGGCGTACTCCGCCTTCAGCCGCTCCACGATGAGGTCGGTGCGGATGCCGCGCGAGCCCTTGACGAGCACCAGATCGCCGGGACGAATCTTCTGAAGCGCGAGCGTCGTCGCTTCGTCGCTGGTGGCGACGTGATGGACGACGCTCGCCGGCATTCCGGCGGCGATCGCCGCCTCGGCGAGCTCCCGCGCCGGTGAGCCGCCGACGGCGATGAGGAGATTCAGCCCGACGGCAGCCGCGGCACGGCCGCACTGACGGTGAAGGTCCGCGGCGTGATCGCCGAGTTCGAGCATTTCGCCGAGGACCGCGACCTTGCGCGCGCTGCCCGTCGCGGCGCGCACGACGT
The DNA here is from genome assembly GCA_003223835.1 of Acidobacteriota bacterium. Classification (GTDB taxonomy): domain Bacteria; phylum Acidobacteriota; class Vicinamibacteria; order Vicinamibacterales; family 2-12-FULL-66-21; genus Gp6-AA38. Next base: position 26,677 of record QHWR01000006.1, read on the forward strand.
CGAGCGCGCGCATCAATGCCGCCGGACTCGAGTTGTACGAATCGTCGATGACGGTGATGCCGCCGGGCAGCCGCAACAGCTCGCCGCGGCGCGGCGCCGGCCGCGTCGCGGCGGCTCGCGACGCGATTTCCTCGAGCGGCACGTCGAAGTCGATCGCGACGGCGGTGGCGGCGAGCACGTTGGCGAGGTTGCCGAGTCCGAGCAGCGGCGTCGCGAGCGCCGTCGATCCGCGCGGCGTGCGCACGGTGGCGGACGTGCCGTCGAGGCCGAGCTGGCGCACCTCGAACGCGCGGACGTCCGCGCGTTCGCCGAACCCGAACGTCACCGTGCGTCCCGCGAAGCGCGACGCACGAGCCATCACGCGCGCGTCGTCTGCGTTGGCGACGAGCAGATCGGTCGGCCGCGCGGATTCCAGGATTTCGGCTTTCGCATCCGCGATCGCGTCCGCCGAGGCGAAGAACCCCATGTGGGCGTCGCCGACGTTCGTCCACACGCGCACGTCCGGCTCCGCGATGCCGACGAGCGTCCTGATTTCGCCTGGATGATTCATGCCGAGTTCGACCACCGCCACGTCCGGCCTCATCCGCAGCTCGAGAAGCGAGAGCGGCAGGCCGATGTGATTGTTGAGATTCCCCTCGTTCCGAAAAACGTCGTACTTCGCGGCCAGGAACGCCGCGGTCAGCTCCTTCGTCGTCGTCTTGCCCGCACTCCCCGTAATCGCGACCACGCGCGCGCCCGACCGCCTGCGGACGTCCCTCGCGATGTCCTGCAGCGCGCGCGTCGTGTCGGCGACCTGCAGGAGGATTGGCGCCGGGCGTCCGTGACCTGCCTCAGGGACGCCCGGCGCCCGCGCCACCACCGCGCCCGCGGCTCCCGCGGCGAGCGCGGCGGCGACGAATTCGTGGCCGTCGAACCGCGCGCCGCGAATCGCCACGAACAGATCGCCGGCGGCGAGCGCGCGCGAATCGATCGTCAGCCGGCCGACCCGCCGCTCGGGATCTCCGGCGAGCAGCCGGCCGCCCGTGACGGCGGCCAGCTCGGCGGCGCTCAACGTGATCGCGTCCACGCGCGCTTCACGACACGCGCGAGCCCGCGCGGCGCCGCGCCAGCGCCTCGCGCGCGACCTCGACGTCGTCGAACGGCAGCGTGCGATCCCCGATCACCTGATACTTCTCGTGCCCCTTGCCCGCGACCAGCACGAGATCGCCCGGCCGCGCGTCGCGGATGGCCTGCTCGATCGCCGCGCGGCGATCGACCACGGCGATCGACGGCGTGCCCTTCCGCCCGTTGCCCGGGCCTCTTGGCGGGGTCCGGTCCGCGGGCATCACGATCCCGCGGCGGATCTCGTCGATGATCCGCTCCGGATCCTCGCTGCGCGGGTTGTCGGACGTGACGATGACGAGATCGCTCAGCCGCGCGGCGACGGCGCCCATCAGCGGCCGTTTCGTCTTGTCCCGATCGCCGCCGCACCCGAACACGGTGATGACGCGCCCGCCGGCGAGCGGACGCGCCGTCTCGAGCAGGTTCTTGAGCGCGTCGTCGGTGTGCGCGTAATCGACGATGACGCGGACGTCATCGGCGGGGTCGGAGACGACCTGAAAGCGTCCCGGCACGAGCTCGAGCGCGGTGACGCCCCGTTCGATCGCGGAGAACGGCAGGTCGAGCGCCATCGCCGCCGCCGACGCCGCGAGGATGTTGTACGCATTCGGCCGGCCGACGAGCCGCGAGCGCACGTGCAGCGTGCCGCGCGGCGTGCGCACGTCGAACACGAGACCGTCGAGCGAGAACGACAGCGGGCCCGGGCGCACGTCCGCCGCCGCGTCGATCGCGTACGTCACGGGACGTCTGACGAGGGCGACGAGATCCGCGCCGCGTGGATCGTCGAGATTGATCACGGCGACGGCGCCGTCGGGCAGCAGCTCGAACAAACGGCGCTTCGCGGCGAAGTACGCCTGCATGTCGCCGTGGAAGTCGAGGTGATCGCGGGTCAGGTTCGTGAAGATCCCCGCCGCGAACCGCAACCCGTCTACCCGCCGCAGCGACAAGGCGTGCGAAGACACCTCCATCACGCAGCCGCCGCAACCTTGTCTGACCATTTCCCGCAGCAGCTGCTGCAGATCGGGCGCTTCCGGCGTCGTGCGCGCCGCATCGAATTCGCGGTTGCCGATGCGGTAGCCGACGGTGCCGATCCGGCCGCAGCGCACGCCCGCGGCTTCGAAGATCGACGCGAGGATGTATGACGTCGTCGTCTTCCCGTTCGTCCCGGTGATGCCGGTGAGCAGCAGTTCTTCGCTCGGCTGGCCGAAGAACACCGCGGCCAGCCACGCGAGCGCCAGACGCGCATCGTCAACGCGAATCCACGTGCCGGAGAGGGTGGAGGGCGCGGGGCTTTCCGCGATGACGGCGAGCGCGCCTTTCTGCAGCGCCTGCGGCGCGAATCTGGCGCCGTCCGCGTTGGCGCCCCGCAGCGCGACGAACACGGATCCGGGACCCGCCTGCCGCGAGTCGTAGGCGATCGAGGTCACGTCGCGGTCCCCAACGTCCGCCTGTCTCTCCCCCTTCAGGCGGAAGGCTCCGCCGGACGCCGCCGCCGCGCGCTCGAGCAGCTCGCGCAACGTCATGGCCCGCCTCCCGGGCTCGACGCGGGACGTCGTCCGAGCCGGAGCAGACAGCGATCGCCGCGAATCAGTTCCGCGCCGGGGACGGGCGATTGCTCAACGACGAATCCGTCGCCGGAGAGCCGCGCCGACATGCCGATGCGCGAGAGCAATCGGAGCGCTTCGCGCGCGCTCAGCCCGCGAAGGTCCGGCATGAGGCCGTTCCGCGCCGGCTCGAGCGCCGCGGTGAGCACCTCGGGCGTGCGCACGGGCTGCGCCACGAGCGATTCCTCGGCATCGTGCCGCGCCACGAGCACGGGCGGCGGCGCGTTGAGCGACGGTCCGATGCCGAGATACGTCAGCGTCGCTTCCGCGATGCGCTTGAAAACCGGCGCCGACACCGTCCCGCCGTAGTAACCGTTCGGCCCGTGCGGCGAGTCGATGACGACGAGGATCGTGACGGCGGGGTGGCGCGACGGCAGGAACCCGACGAACGACGCGTTGTAGTCGGCGTTCGAATAACGGCCGTTGACGAGCTTGTGCGCGGTGCCGGTCTTGCCCGCGACGGTGTAGCCGGAAATCTGCGCGGAGCGCGCGGTGCCGCGTTCGACGACCTGCTCCATGATCCCGGTCAACGTCGCGGCGGTCTCCGTCGTGACCGCGCGGCGGAGCACGCGATGCGGCACCTCGACGCGGCGTCCGTCTCTGATGAAGGCGTGGATGACGCGGGGCTCGACGACCACGCCGCCGTTGGCGACCGCGCTCGCAGCCGACGTCATCTGGATCGCGGTTACACCGACCTGGTAGCCCATCGAGACCGACGCCAGCGCGCTCGGGTCCAGCCGTGCGGGATTCCATACGATGCCAGGGCTCTCGCCCCGGAAATCGGGCGCGAGCGTCTGCCCGAATCCGAACCGGCTCACGTACTCGCCGAGACGTTCCGGTCCGAGCTTCATTCCGATCCTGATCGCGCCGACGTTGCTCGATTTCACGATCACGTCGGTGAACGGAATCACGCCGAGCCCGGCGTGGTCGTCGTGGATCACGCGGCGGCCGAACGTGATGTAGCCCGGCCTCGTGTCGATCGGCGTGTCGGGCGACATCAGGTGTTCCTCGAGCGCCGCGGACGCGGTCACGATCTTGAACGTCGATCCCGGCTCGTAGAGGTTCTGGATCGCGCGGTTGC
>QHWR01000006.1:30565-36773 GCA_003223835.1 Acidobacteriota bacterium
CGCAGCTCGCGCTCCGCGATGTACTGCAGGTACTGATCGATCGTCAGCTCGATGCCCGCTCCCGCCGTCGCGGGACGTTCGACGCGGCTCGACAGCGCGTGACGCTTCGCGTCGGTTTGAATGAGCACCTTGCCGTCGCGTCCGCGAATTTGCACGTCGTACGCCGACTCGATCCCCGCGAGGCCGACGTTGTCGAGCCCGACGTAGCCGAGCAGGTGAGCCGCCAGTTCCTTCTTCGGATAATACCGGCGGCTTTCCTTCAGCAGCGTGATCCCGGGCAGACCGAGATCGCGGACGCGGCGCGCTTCGTCGGGCGAAATCTGCCGCGCGAGCCAGGCGAACTGCGACCTGCGGCCGAGCGCGCGGCCGATCGCCGAACGCCGGTCGCCCGTGCAGTCGTCGAGCGCGGAGCACACCCTGCCGGCGACCGCCTGCGGATCGTCGATTTCCGTCGGGATCGCCGCGATCGAGTCCGCGTCGACGCTGAACGCGAGCACGTGCCCGCGGCGGTCGAAGATCTCGCCGCGTTTGGCGGGAGGCGTCACCGTCCGCATCTGCTGGCGGTCGGCTCGCGCCGTGAGGTCCGCGTACTGCAGGATCTGGAGGTCGATCAGGCGGGCTTCAATCCCGATCGTCCAGAGCGCGAAGCCGCCGGCGCACACGAAGAGGCGCGCGCGCATCGTCGCACGCCAGTCCGACGTGCGCGGCCCGGCCGCGGGGCTCATGGCGCCCGCGAGACGGGTCCACGCGAGGCGAAATCTGCTGCTGGCCTCTTCCACCGATCCCTCCGGCCTCGCGGTCAGCGCGCCGACGCGACGAGTGACTTCTCGGGCGGCGCTGCCGGCGTGACCCGCTCGATGACGATGGCCTGGCCGCGCGCCGGCGCGACGAGGTGCAGTTGTTCGGTCGCAATCCGCTCGATGCGTCTGGGCGCGCGCAACGTCTCGATCTCGAGCCGCAGGTGACGGTTGACCTCCTCCTCCGCCGCGCGTTCCTGCTGCATCCGCTCGACGATGTAGCCGTGCCGCAGCAGCTCGAAGTGCTGCCAGGCGGAGAAGAGCAGCACGGCGACCAGAAAAAATCCGATCGCCATGGATCGCCAGAGCTGGCGCTGCCGCGCGTCGTCCAGCTCCCGCACGATGGGATTGTTCCGGACGTCCTTCTTGATCGCGTATTCGAAGTCGAGCGCGCTCATGCGAGCCTCTCAATCGCGCGCAGCTTCGCGCTGCGCGCCCGCGGGTTCCCCGCCACTTCGTCGTCGGCGGGCACGAGCGGCCGTTTCGTCAGCACCCGGATCGCGGCTTCCGCCCTCGCGATCGCGCGGAATGCGTGTTTCACGATCCGGTCCTCGAGCGAATGAAACGTGATCACCGCGAACTTGGCGCCGGCGAGCAGCCGCCGCGCCGCCGCGAAGAGAAACGCGTCCAGCCCCTCCAGCTCGCGGTTGACCCAGATCCGCAGCGCCTGGAACGTGCGCGTCGCCGGATCGATCCGCTGATAGCCGCGGCGCGGCACCGCGCCGCGGACGATCGCGGCGAGCCGACCCGTCGTCGTTACCGGCGACTCGCGCCTCGCGGCCACGATCGCGCGGGCGATCCGGCGCGAGTAGCGCTCCTCGCCGTGTTGAAAAATGACGTCGGCGAGCGCCGCCTCCTCGACGTCGCGCAGCAGCTCCGCCGCGGTCGGCCCGCGGCTCTGGTCCATACGCATGTCGAGCGGCTCGTCGCGCCGGAAACTGAACCCGCGTCCCTCCGCGTCGAGCTGCATCGACGAGACGCCGAGGTCGGCGAGCGCGCCGTTCACGGCGGCAATCCCCCGTTCGTCGAGCACGCGATCGAGCTCGCGGTAGTCCGCGTGCACGAGCTCGACACGATCGCGCCACGCGGCGAGCGCCTCGCGCGCGATGTCCAGCGCGGCCGCGTCGCGATCCAGGCCGATGACGCGGTCCGCGCCCGCCTCGAGCAGCGCGCGGCTGTGCCCGCCGAGCCCCACGGTGCAATCCACGAACAACCCGCCGCGCGACGGCACGAGCAGCTCGACGACCTCGGCGACCATGACGGGCTCGTGACGCATCGCGATCAAATCCCGAACTCCGACAGCGCTTTCGCGTCCGCGTCTGAATAGGGCTCGCGCTGCAATTTCGCAATGAAGCGCTCGTGGTTCCAGACGTCGAGGCAGTCGTACTGGCCGAACACGTCCACGTCGCCGGCCATGCCGGCCGAGTCACGGAGGCGCGAATGAATCACGACGCGTCCCTGCGCATCGACCTCCGCAGCCTGGCCGTAGTAATTGACGCGGTCGAGGAACTTGAGGCGGGCGGGATGCGTGGACGGCACGCGCGCGAGCTTCTCCTCGAGCGCCTGCCACACGGGCATGGGATAAATGCGGACGTACTCCCCCGTCAGGCTCGTCACGAACAGCTCGTTCCCGTGCTTGCTCTCCACGAGGGCACGAAACGCGTTCGGGATCTTGAGCCGCCCCTTGTCATCGATTTTGGCGGCGTAGTTGCCCCGGAGCACGGCCGTTTACTCCACTTTGCTCCACAAAAATCCACCGCGATAGTAGAGAACGGCGGTCGGGATGTCAACGCCAAAATACAGAGCCCGTGTGAGTTACGCTTTATATTCGCCCCCGAACAACGGGCGAATCCCTGCCGGCCCGTGTTAGCATGCGCAATTTGGTTGGACGCCGAGGAACGGGCCCGAGGCGCGCCACGCATCGATATGCTCAGAGCAGGTCTGATCGGTTTCCCCTCCACCGGCAAAACCAGCCTGTTCCAGTTGCTGACGAGCGTCCGCGAGGCCTCGCGGACGACGGGCAAAACCGAGGCGAACGTGGGGGTCTCGCGTGTGCCCGACGAGCGGCTCGACAACCTCACGGCGCTCTTCAAGCCGAAGAAGCACGTGCCCGCGACCGTGGAGTTCGCCGACATGGGCGGGGCGCCCGGCACACGCGCGGGCGCGGCCGCGCTCCTCGACGTCGCCGCGTTCCGCAACGCCGACGCGCTCCTTCACGTCGTCCGCATGTTCCGCGATCCGGCGGTCCCGCACGCCGCGAACTCCGTCGATCCCTCGCGCGATGTGCGCACGATGGAGGACGAAGTAATCCTCGCGGACCTCGGGGTCGTCGAGCGGCGGCTCGAACGGCTCGAACGCGATCTCAGGAAGGGCGGCGGGGCCGACCTGAAGAAAGAGCAGGAAATCCTGCAGCAGTGCCGTGCCACACTCGAGGGCGGGCGTCCCCTCCGCGCGCTCGAGCTCGGACCTGAAGAGGCGAAACGGCTGCGCGGATTTCAATTCCTGTCGGCCAAGCCGCTGCTCCTCGTGCTGAATCTCGACGAGGCGGATCTGCCGCAGGCCGATCGCGCCGTGCAGCTCGCGGGACTCGACGCGTTCATTCACGGCGCCGCGACGCGCGCGGTGCCGATCTGCGCGAAGATCGAGCTGGAGATCGCGCAGCTCGACGATCCGGACGCGCGCGCGTTCATGGCCGACCTCGGGCTGCGCGAATCGGGCCTCGACCGCGTGATCCGCGCCAGCTACGATCTGCTGGGGTACATCTCGTTCTTCACCGTCGGCGACGACGAGTGCCGGGCCTGGTCGATTCCGCGCGGGACGCCGGCGCAGGCGGCCGCGGGCGAGATCCACACCGACATCGAGCGGGGCTTCATCCGCGCGGAAGTCGTCCGCTACGAGCACCTGCTGGCGCGCGGCACGCTTGCCGCGTGCCGCGATCACGGCGAGCTCCGGCTGGAAGGCAAGGAATACGTCGTCCAGGACGGCGACGTGATCAATTTCCGCCACGCGACGTGATACGATTTCCGGCGACTCCGCCCCGTTAATGTCTATCCGGACGGTCGTGGTCTGCGAAGCGCAGGTGCCGTTCGTGCACGGCGGCGCGGAAGTGCACGTCCGGGAGCTGACGCGCGAGCTCATCGCGCGCGGCTATCGGACCGAGCTGGTCAGCGTTCCGTTCAAGTGGTATCCGAAGGACGAGATCCTGCCGCACGCCGCGGCGTGGCGGCTGATCGATCTCAGCGAGAGCAACGGACAGCCGATCGATCTCGTGATCGCGTCGAAGTTCCCGACGTACTTCGTGCGACATCCCAACAAGGTGGCCTGGCTGATTCACCAGTATCGCGCGGCGTACGAGTTGTGCGGCACGCCGTACAGCGACTTCGGGCACACGGAGCAGGACGTCGGCCTGCGCGACACGATCGTGCGGCTCGACACGCAGATGCTGGCGGAATGCCGGCGGTTGTTCGCGAACGCGCGCAACACGGCGGACCGGGTCGCGAAGTTCAACGGCCTGAAGGCCGAGCCGCTCTATCACCCGCCCCGCCTGGCGCCGCGGCTCCAGGCGGGCCGGTACGGCGATTACGTGTTGTCGGTGGGACGCATCGAGTCGGTCAAACGCGTGGACCTGATTGTCGCCGCCATGCCGGCGGTCGAGCGCGGCATCCGTCTGATCGTCGCCGGCGATGGGACGCAGCGCGAGAACGTCGAGCGGCGCGCCGCGGAGCTCGGCGTGACGGACCGGATCGCTTTTCTCGGCACGGTGGACGACGACGCGCTCGTGGATCTCTATCGCGACGCGCTGGCGGTCGTGTACCCGCCGTACGACGAGGACTTCGGGTACGTCACGCTGGAAGCATTTCTCGCGCGGAAGCCGGTCGTGACCGCGACCGACTCGGGCGGCCCCAACGAGTTCGTGGCGGACGGCGTCAACGGGTTCGTCTGCGCGCCGGAACCCGACGCGATCGCGGCCGCGATCAATCGCCTTGCGGCCGATCGGCAGCGTGCGCGGTCGCTCGGGGACGCCGGGTACGACCGCGCCCGGACGATCACGTGGGACGGCGTCATCGAGAAGCTGACGGGAACGATTGAGTGTCCCCTGTGAAGAAGCTGATCATTCAGATTCCCTGCCTCAACGAAGCGGCGACGCTGCCGGCGACGCTCGCGGACTTGCCGCGCGCGATTCCAGGCATCGACGTCATCGAGGTGCTCGTGATCGACGACGGGTCGCGCGACGGCACGTCGGAGGTCGCGCGGGCCTGCGGCGTGGACCACATCGTGCGGCTCCGGCGCAACAAAGGTCTCGCTGCCGCGTTTCAGGCGGGCGTGGACGCCTGCCTCAAGGCGGGGGCCGACATCATCGTCAACACGGACGCCGACAACCAGTACGCGGGCAGCGAGATTCCACGCCTGATCGAGCCGCTCGTGCGCGGCGAAGCGGACATCTGCATCGGCGACCGCAACATCGCGGAGCTCGAACACATGTCGTGGCGCAAGCGTCAGCTCCAGCGGCTGGGGAGCTGGGTCGTGCGGCAGGTGTCGAACACCTCGGTGCCGGACACGACGAGCGGATTTCGCGCCTACACGCGCGAGGCGGCCCTCCGCATGACGATCGTGTCCGAGTTCTCGTACACGCTCGAGTCGATCATCCAGGCCGGCAAGAAACGGATGGCGATCGCGCACGTCGCCGTCGCGACCAATCCGCGGACGCGCGAGTCGCGGCTGTTCGACAGCGCGTTCTCGTACGTGAAGCGCTCGGCGGCGACGATCGTCCGGATTTACGCGATGTACGAGCCGCTGAAGGTGTTCACGTACATCGGCGTGGCGATCTTCGGCGTCGGCCTGCTGCTCGCGCTGCGGTTCGTCTACTACTTCGTGATCGGCAGCGTGTTCGGCACGCGCTTCGTGCAGTCGTTGATCCTCTCCGCGGTCCTGATGATCGTGGGCTTCCAGGTGATGCTGATCGGCCTGCTCGCCGACGTCATCTCCGGAAACCGCAAGCTCCTCGAGGAAGTCCTCTATCGCGTGCGCGTCCTCGAGCTGCCGGACCGGCAGGCGGAACGGGATCCCGCGGCGGTCGCGCGCCGATCGGACCGGCAGTCGGGTCGCTGGGAGCATTAGTGGCCGACCCCTCGACCGTCTCGGTCGTGATCCCGGCCTACAACGAAGGACCCGCGATCGCGGACGTCGTCGCCACGCTCCGGCAGGCGGCGCCGTGGCACGAGATTATCGTCGTGGACGACGGATCGGCTGACGACACCGGCGCGCGCGCGCAGGCGGCGGGCGCGCTGGTCGTGCGACATCCCTACAACAAGGGCAACGGCGCCGCGGTCAAGAGCGGCATCCGGCGCGCCGCCGGCGACTACGTCCTGATCATCGACGGCGACGGTCAGCATCCTCCGGAAGACGCGGTG
>QHWR01000007.1 GCA_003223835.1 Acidobacteriota bacterium
CTTTCGGACGCGCATCACGAAGTCGAAGAGGCGCCCAACGGCAACGTCGCGATTGAAAAGCTCCACGAAGGGCAGTACGACGTCGTCCTCAGCGATCTGAAGATGGGCGGCAGCGACGGGCTGGACGTCCTCCGGACCGCGAAGTCGCTGCACCCGACGACCGCCGTCATTCTGATGACCGCTTTCGGTTCGGTCCATACCGCCGTCGAGGCGATGAAGATCGGCGCCTTCGACTACGTGCAGAAGCCGTTCGAAATCGAGGAGATGGAGCTCAAGGTCGAAAAGGCCATCGAGCACCGCCGTCTGAAGCACGAACGGCGCCAGCGGCGCGCTGCAGTCCGTCCTGTCGATCGTGAAAAAGGTCGCGAAGAGCAACACGACGGTGTTGATTCGCGGCGAGACGGGGACCGGCAAGGAGCTGATCGCCGGGGCGATCCATCACAATTCACTGCGGGCCGCGCGCAACTTCGTCAAGGTGAACTGCGCCGCGCTCCAGGAGAACCTCCTCGAGTCGGAACTGTTCGGGCACGAGAAGGGCGCGTTCACGGGCGCGGACAAGCAGCGCGTCGGCCGCTTCGAGCAGGCGGACGGCGGCACGCTGTTCCTCGACGAAGTCGGCGACATGAGCGCGAACACCCAGGCGAAGATCCTGCGGGTCCTGCAGGAGCACGAATTCGAGCGGCTCGGCGGCACGCGAACGCTGCGGGTTGACGTGCGGGTCATCACCGCGACGAACCGGAACCTGCCGCAGATGGTCGCGAACGGCCAGTTCCGCGAAGACCTGTATTACCGTCTGAACGTCGTCTCGATCGACATGCCGCCCCTGCGCGAGCGCAAGGAAGACATCCCGCAGCTCGCCAACTTCTTCTTGAAACGGTTCGGCGGCGAACTGAAGAAGAAGATGGACGGTCTGTCGCCCGATGCCTTGAAGCTGCTGATGCGCTACAACTGGCCGGGCAACATCCGCGAGCTCGAGAACGCGATCGAGCGCGCGGCGCTGCTGACCGAAGGTCCGCTCCTGTCGGCGAGCGACCTGCGCCTCGGCGAGCTGTCCACCAGCGCGCCGGCGGCCGACGGCAGCCCGGTCGTGAAGATTCCGCCGACGGGCATCGCGCTCGAGGAGATCGAGCGTCAGGCGCTGATCGAAGCGCTGAAGATGTCGAACTGGGTGCAGAAAGACGCGGCGGAACTGCTCGCGATCAGCCCGCGCGTCATGAACTACAAGATCAAGACGCTCGGGATCGAATATCCGCGCGGCCGCCGCATGGCGGTCGAAGTCGCGTAGCGCTCAGGCCTTCGGATGGGCCCTGCGGTACGCGTCCATCAGCTGCGCCGCATTGACGTGCGTGTAACGTTGCGTCGTGCTCAACCGCGCGTGCCCCAGCAGTTCCTGAATCGCGCGTAAATCCGCCCCCGCTTCGAGCAGATGCGTCGCGAACGAATGGCGCAGCGCGTGCGGGCTGATCCCGAAACGCGTGCTGCACGCGGCGACGTAGCGTCGTACCAGCTTGTCGACGCTGCGGGTCGACAGCCGGCCTCCCTGATAATTCAGAAACAAGGCGTCGCGCCGGCGCCGTCCGTCGGCGCCGCCTTTTCGCGGCGCACGCGTGCCGCCAGCCTGGACGGCAAAGCCCTCTCTGTCCGCCAGCCACGCTCTCAACGCGGCGCCCGCCGAGGTGTTGAAAGGCACGATGCGCTCCTTGCGGCCCTTTCCCAGGACCCGGACGACGCGTCCGGAGAGATTCACGTCGTCCAGATCGAGCCCGACGAGTTCGCTGAGCCTCAACCCTGACGCGTAAAACAGTTCGAGGATCGCGCGGTCGCGGCGGCCGAGGGGCGACGCGGTGTCGGGCATCTCGAGCAGGCGCGACATCTCGTCCACATCGAGGTGCGCAGGGATCCGGTGCTCGCGCCGCGGCGTGCCGACCAGCGCCCCCGGGTCCCCGTCGATCACCCCTTCGCGACGCAGATAACGCCCGAATGTACGGATCGCCGCGAGCTTGCGCGCTGCGGAGGCCTTCGAGTTGCCGCGTTTGTGCAGCTCGCTCATGAAGGCGCGTGCGTGCAGGTGGTCGAGATCCGACGGCGCCAACGCGGAGGACGTGCGTCCGAGATGACCGCACAGGAAGTCGAGGAACTGAGACAGATCGCTTTCATACGCGCGCACGGTGTGCGCGGACGCGTTTTCATTGAACCTTAGGTGTTCGAGAAAACCCTTGAGGTGTTCTCTCATCAGGTCGCCCGGCTGACGCCCGCCGGGACGGATCCGACGCGATCCTGATCCATCCAGCGCTGAAGATCCGCAAGCGCGCGGTCCGCAATCGATCGATTGCGATCCTGCTTGCTGCGCACGCGCCGGTCGAGGGGCGGCAGCAGCCCGAAGGCGATGTTCGACGGCGCGTAATGCTTCGCGTCCGCGTGCGAGACGTAGTAGGCCAGCGCGCCCAGCGCCGTCGTCCGTGGCGGCGCGGACGGCGCGTCACCGATGGCGAGCATGGCGGCGTTCCGGCCCGCCATCAGGCCGGAGGCGGCCGACTCGACGTAACCTTCGACGCCCGAAACCTGCCCGGCGAAAAACAGATCATCGCGGCGTCGCGTCTGCCAGGTTTCGCGGAGGACCGTCGGCCCGTTGATGTACGTGTTGCGGTGAATCATGCCGAACCGGACGAACTCCGCCTGCTCCAGGCCGGGAATGAGCCGCAGCACGCGGGCCTGCTCTCCCCATTTCATCTGCGTCTGAAAGCCAACCAGGCTGAAATGATCGCCGGCGAGGTTGTCCTGCCGGAGCTGGACGACGGCGTAGGGTTCGCGTCCGGTGCGCGGGTCGGGCAACCCGACGGGCTTCATCGGGCCGAAGCGCAACGTCTCGATGCCGCGCGCGGCCATGACTTCGATCGGCAGGCACCCTTCGAAGAACCTCGGGTCGTCGAACTCGTGGAGCGGCGCCTTCTCGGCGGCGATCAGCGCGGCATGAAACCGCTCGTACTCGTCACGGGTAAAAGGACAGTTCAGATAGTCCCCTTGCCCGTCATCGATGCCGCAGGCGGGCGAGCCTGTCCCCGATTCCCCTGAATTGGTGGCAGCCATCGTTTCACCGGCACTGTGGCTGCCACCGGTTCGGAGGCTCCGCCCCCAGCGCGACGCGCGGTAGACCTTCGCCCGGTCGATGCTCTCCGCGAGCACGATTGGGCTGACGGCGTCGTAAAAGTACAGGTGCTCCGAGCCGACGAACGACGCGATGTCGCGCGACAGCGCGTCGGACGTCAGCGGACCCGTCGCGACGATGACGGGGCCGTCGAGGCCGGACGGGATGCGCGAGACCTCTTCGCGGCACAGAGCGATCGACGGATGCGACGCGATGGCGTCGGTCACCGCCGAGGCAAATCGCTCGCGATCGACCGCGAGCGCAGCCCCCGCGGGCACGCGCGCCGCGTCCGCCGCGCGCATGATGAGCGAGCCCATTCGGCGCATCTCCTCTTTCAGGAGGCCGACGGCATTATCGAGCTTGTCGCCGCGGAATGAGTTGCTGCACACCAGCTCCGCGAGACGGTCCGTCTTGTGAACGGCCGTCGGCCTGACGGGGCGCATCTCGTACAGCGTGACGCGCACCCCGCGCGACGCCGCCTGCCACGCAGCCTCGCTGCCTGCCAGACCGCCGCCGATGATGTGGACCATAGGGGAATGGGCGAATTACGCCGGCGCGAGCTCCTCGCTCCGAACGTAGGCGCAGTCTTCGTTGTTGCAGACGAGCTGCCGCCCGTGACGTTTCGTAATCTTCTCGACCAGGAACGGCGCGCCGCAGTCCGGGCACTTCTCGGCAATCGGTTTGTTCCAGAGCGTGAAGTCGCAATCGGGATAATTCGCGCACCCGTAGAACACCTTCCCGCGGCGCGACTTGCGTTCGACGATGTCGCCGCCGTCCTTCGGACAGAGCACGCCCGTCGATTTCTGTTTCACGTAGCGGCACGACGGATAGTTGCTGCACGCGGTGAACTCGCCGAACCGTCCGTGCTTCAGCACGAGATTCGAGCCGCACTTCGGGCACTTCTCGTCCAGGACTTGATCCGGCCTCGCGGCGGTGATCCCCTGCTTGGTCGTAATCAGCTTCCGCGTCGTCTTGCACTCGGGATAGCCGGTGCACGCCAGAAACGGTCCGAACCGCCCGCGCTTGACGACCATGGGCCGGCCGCAGTTCTCGCACGTTTCCTCGATGTCTTCCGTGCCCGGCTCCGGCGCCTCCAGCTCGCGCGTGTTCTCGCAGTCAGGATATCCGCTGCACGCGAGGAAGAGGCCGAACTTGCCCGCCTTGATCACCATCGCCTTGCCGCATTTGTCGCACGCGACGGGCGGGACCGGCTCCGCGCCTTCCTTGAGGTTGACCATCTCCTTCTCGGCGCGCTTCAGGTCCTTCTGAAACTTCTTGTAGAAGCTCGAGAGCGTCGACTCGTAATCGGAGGCGCCCTGCTCGATCTTGTCCAGGTCCTCTTCCAGCTCGCGCGTGTAGTTGACATCGAGAATGTCGTCGAAGGCCGGACTGAGCAGCTTCTCGACGAGCATCATGCCGAGCATCGTCGGTTTGAAGCGTCCGTCCACCTTGTTCACGTACTCGCGCGTCTGAATCACGCTGATAATCGACGCGTAGGTGCTGGGACGGCCGATGCCGTTTTCTTCAAGCGCCTTCACCAGCGTCGCCTCGCTGTAACGCGGTGACGGCTGCGTGAACTTCTGCTCCGGTTTCAGCTCACGCAGCGACAGCTCGTCGCCTTCGGACAGCGCCGGCAGCAGACCGGCGCCGTTTTCGTCCTCGTCGGCGGACGCCGCATCCGGCCCTGGCCCCGGGCGCTCGTCGGACGCCGACGACGCGAAGGGTTCCTGGTTGTAGACAGCCAGCCAGCCGGCGAACTTCGGAACGGAACCTTTGACGCGGAAGGTGTAATCGCCGGCCGCGATATCCACCGTCGTCTCGTCGAATGTCGCCGGCGGCATCTGCGACGCGACGAAGCGGTTCCAGATCAACTTATAGAGGTAGTACTGGTCGGACGTGAGGTGCGCGCGGACCTCGTCCGGGTGGTACTGCATCGACGTCGGCCGGATCGCCTCGTGCGCATCCTGCGCATCCGCCTTGGCACGGTAATACGTCGGCTTCTCGGGGACGTATTCGGCGCCGAACGTGGAGCCAATCGACTCCCGCACCTCCGCGAGCGCCTGGTCCGATACCCGCGTCGAGTCCGTGCGCATGTAGGTGATGAGGCCGACCGATCCTTCGCCGGGCAGCTCGATGCCTTCGTAGAGCTGCTGCGCGATCATCATCGTCTTCTTCACCGGGAAGCGTGACGCCTGCTGCAGCTTGCTCGTGATGAACGGCGGAACGACACCCTTCTTCCGCTCTTTCGTCGTGACGGACTCAACGATCCACCGCGCCGTCTTCAGATCGGCGACCGCGGCGTTCGACTCCGCCTCGTTCGTGATCTTGATGTTCGCGCCGTTCTTCTTCAGCAGGCGCGCGTCGAACTCGGGTGGCACCGGACCCGCGAGGCGCGCGGTCAGGTTCCAGTACTCTTCGGGTACGAACCGTTCGATCTCGCGTTCCCGATCGCAGACCAGTTTCAACGCGACCGACTGCACGCGCCCCGCGCTCAGGCCGCGGCGGACCTTGTCCCAGAGCAGTGGGCTGATCTTGTAGCCGACGAGCCGGTCCAGCACGCGGCGCGCCTGCTGGGCGTCGACCATCTTCTTGTCGATCTGCGTCGGCCGCTCGAGCGCCGAAAGGACGCCCTTCTTGGTGATCTCGTTGAACATCAGCCGGCGGATTTTTTTCCGGTTGCCGCTGCCCAGTTCTTCGGCGAGATGCCACCCGATGGCCTCCCCCTCGCGGTCCGGGTCCGTCGCGACGAAAATCTCCTCCGCCTTCTTCGCTTCCTCCTTGAGTTCCTTGAGGATCTTCTTGCGGCTGGCGATCACTTCATAGGACGGCTCGAACCCCTCGTCCACGTCCACCCCCAGCTTGCTCTTGGGCAGATCCCGGACATGGCCCATCGACGCGACGACCTTGTAATTCCGGCCGAGATATTTATTGATGGTTTTCGCCTTTGCCGGCGATTCCACCACCACGAGTGCCTTTGCCATAACTGCTCTTTACGTTACACCTGTCTCAGACGGGACGCCGGAAACGGCCGCCGGGCACGCGTTGAACGCGTCCCTGAAGCTCCCATTCCGTCATCCGCGCCAGCAATTCGCGTCCCGGTACGCCGGCGACGTCGGCCAGTTCGTCCAGCGCGTAAGCCTCGCCGGGGGCCATTCTTGTCAGCAAATCGTCCGAATCCAGAGGGTTACCAGGATCAGCCACGCCCGCTCTCAGGCCGGGCCATCCAAGCTCCTCCAGAATATCGTCCGCAGTCTCCACGACCTTTGCGCCATCCTTTAATAACGCGTGGGATCCGCGGTTACGCCCGCTCAGGATGCTCCCTGGCACCGCCATGACGTCCCGCCCCTGTTCGAGGGCGCATCGGGCCGTAATCAGGGATCCGCTCTTTTCCGAAGCTTCGACGACGACGACGGCCAGCGAGATCCCACTGATCAGCCGATTTCGCGCCGGGAAGTGCTCGGGAAGCGGCGGCGCGCCCGGCCCCAGCTCGCTGATCAAAGTCCCCTGCTCGCAAATACTTGCCGCGAGCTGGCGGTGCTCGAACGGATAAACGACGTCGGGTCCGCTGCCGAGCACGGCGATCGTTGCGCCGCCCGACCCGAGGCAGCCCCGATGGGCCGCCCCGTCCGCCCCCCGCGCCAACCCGCTGACGATGACCAGTCCCCGGCTCGCCAGCTCACCCGCAAGCCGCGCTGCCACTTCGAGCGCATATGGCGTCGCGGCGCGCGAACCGACGATGGCGACCGCCGGTCGCGTCAACGCCGCGAGCGACCCGCGGGCCCAGATGACGGGCGGAGGATCGCTGATGGCGTGGAGGAGCGGCGGATACGCCGCGTCGCTATACGCCACCGGCGCCACGCCGACGCGTTCGGCGGAGGCCAGCAAATCCGCTGCCTCTGCGCGAGCCGCCGCCACGATCGTCCGGATGTCGCCGCCGGGCGCGAGCGTCGACACGACGCGCTCGAGCGTCAACCAACGGGCGTCCAGATGCTCTCGAAGTTCCCGGAAGACGGCCGCCGCCCGCGGTTTCGAGATGCCGGGCAGCGTTGTGAGGGCCACCACGCTCTGAAGATCCATGACCGCGTCTTTCAGCGCGCACGGCCGCGGAACGGCAGGCCCCTAAAACCCGAGGGGCCGGCCCGCGACTGCGCACATGGCAGGCGGCCGACCCCTCAGCTGTCCTTATTATAGGTCCCGCTGTCGCATTGCGCAAACTGTGTGCTTACGCAATGCGTCACGCCCTTACGAAAACTGGTTCGAATCCGCGGGTTTTCTGTCGGGCGCCACGGGAGAGCCGTGGTACGTCCATTGCTGCCACCGCCGAGGTCGCGGCGTCGCGCGTGGCGCTGGCAGTGGGTCACCGGAAGCTGTATATTGGACTTTCACCCCATGCGGCGCCCAATCCTCGGCTGCGTGTTGGCGCTGTTGGCGATCGCTCCCGCCGCGTTCGCGAACCAGCGATCCGAAGCGAAGTCGCAGGTGGAATTCGGGATCAAGGTCGCGCAGGCGGGACTCTGGAACGAAGCGTTGTACCGCTGGCAGAAAGCGGTTCAGATCGATCCGACGTACGCGCAGGCGTGGAACAATCTCGCGATCGCGTACGAGCACGACGGGAAATTCGAGGACGCCGCCAAGGCTTATCAAAAGGCCCTCGAACTCGACCCGAAGAATCTGTTGATTCGGCAGAACTACGACCTCTTCAAAGAAATCAATGACCGCACGAAGCGCCGCAGCAGTAAGTAGTGTGCTCCTGGCTTGCGGCCTGCTGGTGGCGGGTTGCACGGACTACTACGAAATCCCGATCGAGACGCCCATCCAGCCGAAGATGGACGTCACGGGATTCCAGCGCGTTCTCGTCGCCGGCTTCATCGCGGGTGGAACCGAGGATCTCGATCCGAACCTCGAGACGGTCCGCCTGCTGCGCAGTCAGCTCCGCACGAAATCTCCGCTGCGCGTGATCGAAGCGGAAGTGCTGCCCCTCGTCGAGATCGCCGGCGACGGCAAAGAGATCAAGGAAAACGGCGCAACCGCGAACACGCCGTCCGCGCCCGGCGCCGCGGGGTTGACGCCGATCAACGCATCGGCGCCTGCCGACGGTCGCCCGCAGGCGAACGGCAAACCAGCACCGAGCCTCGAATCGCAGATCAAGACCGAGAAGGACTTCCAGAAATACGACAAGATTTTCGCGGACGTCAGCTACTGGAAAAAGCTCGGCGAGGAATATCAGAATCCGCTGATCGTCACGGGCACGGTGCTCTTCGCGCCGCAGCAGACGGCTGGCTTCGTCACCCGCGAGCAGGAAGTGTTCGACGCGACAGGCCGTCGCCGTGTCATTCCCATCCGGGCGTACATGGAGCGGAAGGGCTTCATGCTCATCCCGAAGTTCATCTTCATCGACGGCCGCACGGGCGCGACGTTGTATTCCGAGACGTTCCGCGAGGAAGTTCTGTACAACGCGCAGCAAAACACCCCGGCGCTCTCGTCTTACTTCGAGCTGATGGACCGCGTCATCCCGAGCTTCCTCAGCACGCTCAGCGCCCAGAAGATCCGCGGCACGCGGGTACTGCTGAAGTAGGGCTCGCGCCCCCTAACTATTTGCCCCAACACGGGTTCCGTGATAATCTAGAGTTTTCCCTCTGCCTCGAGGAGGCGTGATCGTGTTCGCAATCATCCAGAGCGGCGGCCGTCAGGTGAAGGTGACGCCGGGCAGTGTGGTCACCGTCGATCGGATCGACGCCAAACAAGGCGAAGAGGTGAGCATCGACCGCGTCCTGTTCCTCGAGAAGGACGGCGGCGAGGTGCTGGCCGGATCGCCGTTCGTCGCCAACGTCAAGGTCGTGGGCATCATCGACGGCGAGACGCGCGGTCCCAAGATCCGGGTTTTCAAGAAGAAGCGCCGGAAGGGCATGCGCCGCACCAAGGGACATCGCAGCACCCTCACGCGAATCCGCGTGAAGGACATTCTGATTTAACGGCCATGGCACATAAAAAAGGACAGGGCAGCTCCAGGAACGGCCGCGACAGCAATTCGCAGCGGCTGGGCGTCAAGCGGTTCGACGGCAACATCGTGACCGGCGGATCGATCCTCGTGCGCCAGCGCGGGCGGCGCTTCCGGCCGGGCCTCAACGTCGGCCTCGGCAAGGACGACACGCTCTTCGCGAAGATCGACGGTCGCGTCAAGTTCTCCGACCATGGCGCGCACGGCCGCATCATCAGCATCGAACCGCTCGCAGCCCCGAAGCCGTAGCGCCGGGCTCGAGCCCCGCGTCCCCCGATGTTCGTTGACGAAGTCGACATCCACGTCGCCGCCGGACACGGCGGAAAAGGGTCGCTCAGTTTCCGCCGCGAGAAGTTCGTCCCGCGCGGCGGTCCCAACGGCGGCGACGGCGGGCACGGCGGATCGGTCTTTCTCGTCGCCGACGCCAACCTCAACACGCTCCTCAATTATCGATTCCAGAAGGCATTCGAAGCCGGCCGCGGCGGCCACGGCGAAGGATCGAATCGGTCGGGCAAGAGTGGCGGCGACATCGATCTCGCCGTGCCCGTCGGAACCGTCGTGTACGAACGCCGCGGTGACGATCTCGTCCAGATCGCGGACCTGACGGAAACCGGCCAGCGGGTCCTCGTCGCGAAAGGCGGACTCGGGGGCCGCGGGAACGCGCAGTTCGCCACGTCGACGAACCGCGCGCCGCGGCGGGTGGAACCGGGACTGCCTGGAGAAGAGAAGGACCTCCGGTTCCACCTGAAGCTCCTCGCGGACGTGGGACTCGTCGGCTTTCCGAACGCGGGCAAGTCGACGCTGATTTCGCGCATCTCCGCCGCGCGGCCGAAAATCGCCGACTACCCGTTCACGACGCTGACGCCGAATCTCGGCGTCGTGAGCCTGCCGGGCGATCGAACGTTCGTCGTCGCGGACGTGCCGGGTCTGATCGAGGGGGCGCACGAGGGCCACGGACTCGGGCATCGCTTTCTGAGTCACCTCGAGCGCACCAAGGTCCTGGTGCACGTCGTCGACGTGTCCTCCGCGTCGGGACGCGATCCGCTCGACGACTTCGAGGTCATCGTGCGCGAGCTGACGCTGTTCCCCGGACGCGACGCATCGGGCGAGCGGCTCGCCGACAAGCCGGCGATCGTCGCGGCGAACAAGACCGACGCGCTCGACGATCCGTCGCGCCTCGAGCGCCTCGCGGCGCATTTGCAGCGCAAACGGATTCCGCTTTACCCTGTTTCCGCGGTCACCGGCGACGGATTGACGCCCCTGCTGGAGGCCGTGTGGAGTGAAGTGGCGCGCCAACGAGAGACTCCGTCCACGCCCGTCGTCGAATGAGCCGATCTGCACGCGTCGGCATCCTCGGCGGCACGCTCGACCCGATCCATCAGGGACACGTGGAAGCGGCGCTCGCGTCACGGCGCGCGTTCGCGCTCGATGAAGTGCGCGTGGTGCCCTCGCGCGTCCCGCCGCACCGCCCGGCGCAGCCCGTCGCCTCCCAGTATCATCGGTTTGCGATGGCGTCGCTGGCCGTGAACGGCCTCGCCGGGTTCGTCGCAAGCGACGACGAGCTGCAGGCGCCGGGACCGTCGTATACGGCCGACACCCTCGAGCGGCTGCATCGGAACGGTCTGGAGGCATCGCAGATTTATTTCATCAGCGGGGCGGACGCGTTCGCGGAAATTGCCACGTGGCGGCGGTACCCGGAAGTATTGGAGCTCGCGCAGTTCATCGTGGTCTCGCGGCCGGGACACCCCGTCACGGCTCTCCCGGAGCGGCTGCCGCATCTGGCCGCGCGGATGCGCCGGGCGGGCTCCGCAATCGCCGTCCCCGATCAACCCTCGATTTTCCTGCTGGATGCGCCGACGCCGGACGTCTCGTCAACGGCGATCCGGGAACGGCTGCGGACGGGACGGCCCGTCACCGGCCTCGTGCCGGCGGCCGTCGAGCGTCACATCATCCAACACGGACTCTACGCCGCCGGCGTACCGGCAGATCAGTTGCATGGCCAGAACTGAACGACGACCGACGAGCGGTACCCGAAAACGGTTGACCGGCGACATCGCGCGCGCGGTGCGCGCCGCGCTCGACAAGAAAGCGATGGACGTCGTGGTGCTCGACCTGCGCCACACGCCGGCATTCACGGATTTCTTCCTGGTATGTTCCGGACACAGCACGCGTCAGGTGCAGGCGATCGCCGACGCCGTCGAGGAGGCGTTGCGCGCGGCGAAGATCCGGCCGTCGCACATCGAAGGCTACCATCGCGGCGAATGGATCCTGATGGACTTCTTCACGTTCATCGTCCACGTGTTCACGCCGCAGACGCGCGAGTTCTACTCCCTCGAGCGCCTCTGGGGCGACGCCGAGCGGATCGACGTTCCCGACGAACCTCGCGCGGGCGCGGCGGGCAGCGGCCGGACGTGAGAATCGCGGGGCTCATCGCCCGCAGCCCCGCCATGCGCGACGTCCTCGCGCAGATCGAACGTTTCGCGCGGGCCGACGCCAGCGTCCTCCTGACCGGCGAGACCGGCACCGGAAAGGACGCGTTCGCGCTCGCCATCCACAGCGCCAGCCCCAGACGCCAGCAGCCGTTCGTCAAGATCGACTGTCCCGCGCTGCCGCAGACCCTCGTCGAAGCGGAGTTGTTCGGCCACGAGCGCGGCGCCTTCACCGACGCGACCGTCGCCCGGCCGGGGCGATTCGAGGCCGCCGGAAAAGGGACCGTGTATCTCGACGGCGTCGCCGAGCTGGCCACGGACACGCAGGCGAAGCTGCTCCGGCTGGTCGAAGAGAAGCAGGCAGAGCGGCTCGGCGGAACGGCGCCGTATCCACTGCACGCGCGCGTGATCGCGTCAGCCGACGCGGGGCTCGAGGCCAAAGTACGTCTCGGCGAGTTTCGCGAAGACCTGTATCACCGGTTGCGCGTGCTGCCCCTCCGATTGCCGCCGTTGCGCGAGCGCCGCGGCGACGTTCCGCTGCTCGCGCGCGCGTTCCTGCGCGAGTCGGCGGCGCGCCACAAGCGCGGTCCGCTGCGGCTCGCGCCGGACGCCGTTTCGGCGCTCGAACGGCACGCGTGGCCGGGCAACGTCCGCGAGCTGCGGCACGTGTTGGAGCGCATCGTCGTCTCGATCGAAGTCGATCGGGCGGAGATCGCCGCCGCGGACTTGCCCCTCGAAGTGTTCGACGAGCCGTCGAATCTGTACGCGAGCGACGCAGCCGGTCCGCCGACGCTGGCCGATCTCGAGCGGCGTTACATCGAGGTCGTTCTCCGGCAGGTCAAGGACAATCAGAGCGAGGCGGCGCGCGTGCTCGGCATCAGCCGCAAGGCGCTGTGGGAAAAACGGCGGCGCTACGGACTGCGCTGAGCGGCAAAGGACACGATGGGGGTCGTTTCCTTCGTGGCGGACAGTCTCATCGCGGTGTGCGTCGCCCCCACGTGTGCGGCATGCCGACAGCCGCTCGACTCGCCGACGCGCGAGGTCGTTTGCGATACCTGCTGGTCGTCCATCGTGCCGATCACCCCGCCGTGCTGCCGCACGTGCGGCGATCCGCTGCCCTCCTGGAGAGTGATCAGCCTCGAGGCGGAGCGATGTGCGCGCTGCCGCCGGCGCCCGTCGCCGATCGTGCACAGCCGCGCGATCGGAGCGTACGAAGGGTCGCTTCGCCGGATCATTCACGCATTCAAATACGATCCGCGGCCGTCGCTCGCCGGGCCGCTGGCGGAGCGTCTTCGAGACGCCGGCCGCGACGTGCTGTCGGGCGCGGACGCGCTGGTGCCGGTTCCGCTCCATCCGGCGCGCGAACGCACGCGCGGCTTCAACCAGGCGCGCGAGCTGGCGCGTCATCTCGGCACGTGCCTGCTCGACGTGTTGGTCCGCACCGAGCGCACGGCCCTTCAGGCGGACCTGCCCGCGTCGCGGCGTCATGCCAACGTGCGACACGCCTTCTCCCTGCGACGAGGTGCCGACGTGACCGGCCGGACGCTCGTCGTCGTGGACGACGTGAGCACCACGGGTGCGACGTTGGCGGCGTGCGCGCGGCCGCTTCTCGCGGCGGGCGCGCGCGAGGTGAGGGCGCTTACCGCGGCGCGAGTCGTGAGTCGAACGCCGTGAGAATGTCGGCCGCGACCGCGTGCTTGTCGCGATCGCCATTCAACTGCAGCCACCCCGCCGCCTGCGCCTGCCGGCGGTAGCTTTGACGCACGCGCGACAGCAGGACGAGATCGCGCTCGTAGCGATCTCGTCCGGCGGCCTTGCGCCCCGCCGCGGTCTCCGGGGAAATGTCGAGAAGGATTGTCAGGTGGGCCTTCGGCAGAAAGCGCTGGGCGTCCTCGAGCCACGCCGGATCGAGTCCCTGGGCCTCGCCGTAGGCCACGCTCGACGCCGCGTAGCGATCGCAGATGATGACCGCGCCGTCGCGGAGCCATTGCTCGATGCGAGGCCGCTTTTCGTACCGGTTCGCGATGTAGAGCAACTGCATCACGGCGGCGTCGTAGTCACGACCACCGTGCAGCCCTCGATGAATCTCCTGGCCGATGGCCGTTTCGTAATCGGGAAACGAGAGCAAGTGGCAAACGCGGCCTCTCTCCTGCAGAACCGCTGTCAGGATCTCCGCCTGCGTCTGCTTTCCGCTTTGATCGAGCCCCTCAAAGGCGATGAGCAAGCCAGTCATCCGACATCCGTCATCCGTCATCGGTGGCGTCAGTCTTCGAGCGCCAGCAGTTCGTCGATCGTCTGGCGGCGGCGAATGACGACGGCGCGGCCGTCCTCGACGAGCACCTCCGCCGGCAGGAGCCGGCGATTGTAGTTCGAGGCCATCACGGAGCCGTATGCGCCAACCCCTGCCGAGCGTGTCGCTCGTCTCGCACAGCGGCCCGACGACGTCGCACGCGACCGCCGGCGCGGACGACTGCACGACGGGCTCGATGCGATGGTACGCGTCGTACAGCATCGGGCGAATCAGCTCGGTCATGCCGGCGTCCATGACGACGAATCGTTTGTCGGCCGACTGTTCCTTCACGTCGACAACCCGCGTGAGCAGCACTCCGGCCGGCGCGATGATCTGACGGCCGGGTTCGAGGATGAGCGAGAGGCCCGATGCCCGGACGACCGGTAGAACCGCCTCCGCGTACGCGGATGCATCGGGCACCGGCGAGCCGTTGTACGACACGCCGAGCCCGCCGCCGAGATCGAGGTGTTCGATTCGCGTGCCGTCCTCGCGAAGCTCTCGAGCGAGCTGGACGAGCGCGGCCGCGGCGCGTGCGAGCGGCGCCAGATCGGTGATTTGGGATCCGACGTGACTGTGCAGCCCCGCGATCTCGAGGCCCTCGCTCCTGCGCGCGCGCGCGCACAATTCGCGGACCTGATCGATCGGAATCCCGAACTTGTTCGTCTTCAGGCCGGTCGAGATGTGAGGATGACTCTTCGCGTCGATATCGGGATTGACGCGCACCGCGATGCGCGCGCGGGTCTGTCGTTCGCGCGCCAGCGCGTCGATGCGTTCGAGTTCGCCGGCCGACTCGGCGTTGATGGTGCGCACGCCGAGCTCGATCGCCGGCGCGAGCTCGGCCGCGGTCTTCCCGACGCCGGTGAACACGATCTGCGGCGGGATGAACCCCGCGCGCAGCGCGACGTCGATTTCGCCGCCGGAATTGGCGTCCGCGCCGCTGCCGAGCGATCGCAGCAGTCGTGCAATCGCGAGCGTCGAGTTCGCCTTGAGCGCGTAGTGAATGGTATGCGGGTACGCGGCGAACGCCTCGTCGATCGCGCGGTAGCGCGAGACGATCGTCGCGGCGCTGTAGACGTAGAGCGGCGTGCCGTGCGCGTCTGCGAGATCGGCGAGCGGCACGCCGTCGCAGACGAGCGTCTGTCCCTGCCGGAAGAATCCGATCACGAAGGTCCTATGCTATCATCACGCTGTTTCCCGCCGCCTTCATGACGCATGTCTCTTGATTCCGCGGCCGCGCAACCGGCGACGCCCGACAGCCTCATCGAGCAGTGTCTGAGCGGCGACCAGAACGCCTGGGAAGAGATCGTCCGGACCAACTGGCGCAAGGTCTTCAACGTCGCGTACAAGTTCGTCGGCAAACACGACGAAGCGGAAGATTTGACGCAGGACATCTTCCTGAAGATCTTCAAGGCGTTGAACACGTTCGATCGCCGCGCGAATTTTCAGACGTGGATCATCAGCATCAGCCGCAACCTGTGCATCGATCACTATCGCAGCGTCAGGAAGGAACGGCAGACGATCGCGCGCGACGTCGATCCCGTCGATTTGCAGCCGGCGACGCTCGAGCGCGGACCGTACGCCGTCGTCGAACACCTGGACCTGCGCGCGATGCTGCGCCAGGCGCTCGAAACGCTGCCGGTGACGCTGAGGACCGCCGTCGTGCTGCGCGATCTGCAGGAGCTCTCCTACCAGGAGATCGCGGATCGGCTGCAGCTCCCCGAAGGCACCGTCAAGTCCCGGATCAATCGCGGCCGGATCGAGCTGGCGCGCCAGCTCAAACGGCTGCAGGACAAGCAGCCGGCCAAAGCGCGCCGGCGCGGCGCACCCGCGCGGCCGCGCGGCCGGCGCAGCGGAGTCATTGAATGAATCTCACCACCGAACACGCCAACGGCGTCGCCATCGTCCGCATCGGCGAGTCCCGCCTGATGTACCCGCTGCTCTCTGAGTTTTCGGCGGCGGTGCAAAAACTCATCGCCGCGGGCGAAAAGCGCGTCATCGTCGATCTCTCCTCCGTCGGGTACGTCGACAGCGCGACGATCGGCTGTCTGATGGACCTCTACCGCCAGGCCAACGCCGCCGGCGGCGCGCTCAAGCTCGCGGGCGTGCAGAAGCGCGTCGAGACGATGCTGACGATGACCGGCGCGCAGAACTTCATCGAGGTCCACCCGGACGAGCCGAGCGCCGTCAAAAGCTTCGGAGCGTGAGCGATGCGCACGATCAAATTGACGACCGGCGCCGACCTGCCGCTCGACGGCGACTTGATGACCGTGCTCGAGTCGCTCTACCGAGAGGTGACGCTGAAGCGGGATCTCGCGCGGACGTTCGAGGACATGGTGCGCGAGATCCAGCACGTCATCGAACAGATGACCGACGAGGAGCGCCGGCAGTACCTGTCCGAGAGTCTGTTCCTCAATGCGGTCTCGTACGAAAACGAACGGCTCGGCGCCTACGTGAAGAAGCTGACGAAGCGATAGACCAGGTTCGCCTTTCCGTGTGATGGACGGTTCGGCCGACGACGCGACGCCGCGCCGCACGATGCTGAAGCGGGCCGCATTCCTTCTGTCCGTCGTCCTGGCGCTCCTCGCGCTCCTGACCTTCGCGCGCGAGACGCCACCCATCACGACCGATTCCGATCTGGCGGTCGGCGAGATCTACACGCAGCTCGCGGGAGAGACACGCCTGCTGCTGGGGCCGTATTCGCGATTCGGGTGGCATCATCCCGGCCCGCTGTATTTCTACGTGCAGGCGCCGCTCTACGTGCTCAGCGGTCGCCGAGCCGCGGCGCTGTATGCCGGCGCCCTCGCGATCAACCTGCTGGCGCTCGTCACCATCGCGTTGGTCGTCCGCCGCGAGAACCAGGGCGCTCTTCCTGTCGTCGTGGTCGCGGCGTGCCTCCTGTTCTGTCTGCGGGCGCCACGATTCCTGGCGAGTCCGTGGACCGCGCACGTGACGGTGCTGCCGCTGCTGGCCTGCGTCGCGCTCGGCGCCGCGATCCTGAGTGGCCGGCGTCTGCTGCCGCTTCTTGTCATCTTCGGCAGCTTCGTCGTGCAGACACATGTCGGTCTGGCGCCGCCGGTCGCGGCGCTGTTCGCCATCATGCTCGCGATTGTTCTCGTCGAGCGACGGCCGCCGCCTGTACGCATGCGGTCAATGCTTCTGACGTGCGGGTGGATCGGCCTGCTCCTGTGGCTGCCGACGCTCATCGACGCCGCGTCGCACCAGGGCGGCAATCTCGCGGCGCTCGTCCGATTCTTCGCTCGAGGGGGACAGCAAGACCATTCGTTGACGGAGGCACTCATCGACTGGAGCTACGGACTGACGGGCCTCCTGCGGTGGGATTTCGGCCTTCCGTGGGGAGCCCATTTCGTGGTCACCAATCTTTGGTGGGTGATGCCATGCGCGATCGGGGAGTTGTTGGGGGTGGCCGTCATCGCGCGGCGCGAATTGCATGCGGGCCGACGATTCGAAGGGTACCTTGTAATGCTGATGGTCGCAGCGTCCGTCGCGGGACTGTGGTCGCTTACGCGCGTGCGCGACGACATTCTCGACCACGAAATCTTCTGGCTGGCCGCGTTAGGATCGATGAACCTTGCCGTCATCGTAGCTGCTGCCGGCCGCGCGATCCGCGCGGCAACCGCTCAGGGCCCGCCCTCGCATCAGCGCGCCGCCACAATCGGTCTGCCGCTCGTGTTGCTTCTCGGGGCTGCGCTCGGTGCGGATCATTTGCAGGACTTCACCTCGTTCGAGCTGAGGCGCGTCGAACGGAGACAAATCGTGGACGCGTACGAGGCCATCCGCGAATACATGCGAAACCAGCACGTCCGAAGGCCATTGATCAGGATAGACGCCGCTGTCTGGAGTCAGGCGGCCGGCGTTCTGCTCCGGCTTCGCCGCGATCGTTCGGAGGTGGCGGTTGCGGACGAGTGGGTGCCGATGTTCACCGACGCCTTCGCCGCCAACGGGCGCGAAGATGCCATCGTCATCGTCGGCAGAGGGCGGGCGGGCCGCGCCGCGACGGATCTGCCGGGCGTGCCGGGCGTCCTATTGTTCGAATCAGCCGCGATTCACGTCGAGGTGACGCTGACACCGAAGATCGAAGGGGGTCGATAGCAACGCCCAAAAAGACGAAAGGCAGCGCGACTGGGAGGATCGGACCGCGTCTGCCTTCTGCCCTTGCGTTGTTGAACGGTCAGTTCGCGAGCCGGGCGGCGCCTTTTACCGGGGAGGAAACGGTGACGGGCGCGACGGCCGAATCGATGGTCGTCTCGACGAGCCGCCACGCATCTGCCTCTTCCAGAATCCGCGCGGCAAACGCCGTGTGCAGCGCGTGGCCGCCGCGGTGCGCCACCAGGTGGCCGACCACGGGATACCCGACCAGCGAGAGATCGCCGATCACGTCGAGGATCTTGTGGCGGACGAACTCGTCCTCGAACCGCAGCGCGTTGTTCAGCACGCCCGTCTCGCCCAGCACGATCGCATTGTCCAGCGACCCGCCGAGCGCCAGCCCGCGCTGCCGCAGCATCTCGACTTCCTTCAGGAACCCGAACGTCCGCGCGGGCGCGATCTCCTCGACGAACGTCTCCTCGGAGATGCGCATCGTGCGCGACTGGTGCCGGATCAGTGGGTGATCGAAACTGATGCTGTACGTGACCTTGAAATGATCCGAGGGATACAACGCGATGCGCTTGTCGCCCTGGCTGAGCGAGATCGGCCGCAGCACTTTCAGGTAGCGGCGCGGCGCGGGCAATCGCTTGACCCCCGCCTCGTTCACAATCAGGTAGACGAACGGCGCCGCGCTGCCATCCATAATCGGCACTTCCGGCGTGTTCAGCTCGACGATCGCGTTGTCGATGCCGAGCGCCGTGAGCGCCGCCAGCAGATGCTCGACGGTCTCGACGGAGACTGCCTCGCGCGTCAGGCCCGTGGCGTACTGAATCCCCCCCAGATGCGTGACGGTGGCCGGGATTTCGAGGCCCCCCAGATCCGAACGCTGAAACCGGATCCCGTAATCCGCGGGGGCGGGCTTGAGTGAGAGCGTGACCTTGTTGCCGGAATGAAGACCGATCCCGGTACAGGACACAGGTCGGCGAAGGGTACGCTGCGCGTTCATGACCTCTCTGACAGCTGGGTAAGCCAGTTCCAGCTGAGCAAAGGCCCTGCCACTACCAATGTGATGGGGAGGTCACGTGTAAACGATTGTAACTGCTTATGTTGGCAGCCTGAAGCCACGTGTGAAGAGGCACCGGAAGCAGCAG
This sequence comes from Acidobacteriota bacterium, assembly GCA_003223835.1. GTDB lineage: Bacteria > Acidobacteriota > Vicinamibacteria > Vicinamibacterales > 2-12-FULL-66-21 > Gp6-AA38. The sequence goes on from QHWR01000007.1 coordinate 19,118, forward strand.
GTTGTGGCCGGTCAGCCACAGCCTTGAGCCCCGTCAGTGTGGCCATGATACCACAGCGTCTGATAACGAAATCGTCAGATTCCGCGATCAGCGGGAGGCGGCGGCGGCTGGCGGGGCGCGAACAAGCCCGCGAGGAACCGTCCCGTGAACGATTCGCCGCTCCCGGCCACCTCCTCGGGCGTCCCTTCCGCGACGATGCGACCGCCCGCGGCGCCCCCTTCCGGACCGAGATCGATCACGTAGTCGGCGGATTTGATGACGTCCAGATTGTGCTCGATGATGACGACCGTGTTCCCCTGGTCCACGAGCTTGTTCAGCACGTCGAGGAGCTTGTGGGTGTCGGCGAAATGCAGTCCGGTCGTCGGCTCGTCCAGGATGTACAGGGTGCGGCCGGTGCCGCGCCGCGACAACTCCTTCGCCAGCTTCACCCGCTGGGCCTCGCCGCCGCTCAGCGTCGTGGCGGACTGTCCCAGCTCGATGTAGCCCAGGCCGACGTCCTGCAGGGTCCGCAGTTTGTTCGCGATCGGGGGGAAGTTCTCGAGGAGCGGCACGGCCTGATCGACCGTCAGGTCGAGCACGTCGGCGATGGACTTGCCGCGATACTTGATCTCGAGCGTCTCGCGATTGTACCGGCGTCCCTTGCACTGCTCGCACGTCACGTAAACGTTCGGGAGGAAGTGCATTTCAATCGCGATCACGCCGTCGCCCTGACAGCTTTCGCAGCGGCCCCCCTTGACGTTGAAGGAGAACCGCCCCGGCCTGAACCCCCGCGCGCGCGCCTCCGGCAGCATCGCGAACAGCTCGCGAATGAACGTGAAGAGTCCCGTATAAGTCGCCGGATTCGAACGCGGCGTGCGGCCGATCGGCGATTGATCGATTTGGATCACCTTGTCGATCAGGTTGATGCCGTCGATCGTCGCGTGGGCGCCGGGCTCGTCCGCCGCTCGATACAGCATTCGCGCGAGCGCGCGGTACAGGATCTCGTTGACGAGCGTCGATTTGCCCGAGCCGCTGACGCCGGTGACGGTCGTCAGGACGCCGATCGGGATCGTGACGTCGATGTCCTTCAGGTTGTTCTCGCGCGCCCCTTTGATCACGATCTCGCCCCGGTTACGCGCGCGGCGCGACTTCGGCGTCTCGATCGTGCGCTCACCGCGCAGATACGCGCCGGTGAGCGACCCATGGCCGTCCTGCAGCAACTGGGACGGCGGCCCCTGGAAGATCACGTGGCCCCCATGCTCTCCCGCGCCGAGGCCGAGGTCGATGACGTAGTCTGCGGTTCGGATCGTCTCTTCGTCGTGCTCGACGACGACCACGGTGTTTCCCAGATCGCGGAGCCGCGCGAGCGTTTGCAGGAGCGCGCGGTTGTCGCGCTGGTGCAGCCCGATCGACGGCTCGTCGAGGACGTAGAGCACGCCGGTCAGGTTCGAGCCGATCTGCGTCGCGAGCCGGATGCGCTGCCCCTCGCCACCCGACAGCGTCGCGGCGCTTCGGCCCAACGTGAGATAACCAACGCCGACGTCGTCGAGAAACCGCAGACGGTCGCGGATTTCGCGGAGGATCCGGCTGGCGATGAGCGCCTCGCGATCCGACAGCTCCAGTTGCTGGAACACGCGCAGCGCTTCGGAGATCGGCAGCTCCACGTACTCCGGCATCGTCCGTCCCTTGACGCGGACGGCGCGGCTCTGCGGCTTCAACCGGGCACCCTGACACGCCGGGCATGGACGCAGAGCGCGATACGGCTCGAGGTTTTCCTGCTCGAGCCAGGTCCCTTCCTCGTAGCGCCGCCGCAGATTCGGCACGAGGCCTTCGAATCCGGCGCCGAACGGATCCTTCTCGACGCGCTTCCGATCGGCGCCGTTCTCGGCGCGCCGACCGGCTGCGGTCGCGCCGTAAAACAGGACGTCGCGCAGCTTCTTCGGCAGGCGGCGAAACGGCGTCGCGAGATCGATGCCGAAGTACTTACCGAGTGAAGTCAGCGCCTCGCGGACCAGCTTCTTGTCTCCCCTGGCCCACGGAGCGATCGCGCCATCCTGCAGCGACAGCGATTCGTCGGGCACGAGGCGCGCCGGGTCGAAGTCGTAGNNTCGGGGCACGCGCCGTGCGGAGAATTGAACGAGAACGCGCGCGGCGTCATCTCGGGCATGCTGACGCCGCAATACGTGCACGCGAGCCGCCGCGAAAACAGCCGATCGCCGCCGTCGAGCGTATTGACGACGACGATGTCGTCCGCGAGGTTCAGCGCGACCTCGATCGATTCGGCAAGCCGCCGTTCGATGCCCGGCTTGAGGATCAGCCGGTCGACGACGACGTCGATGCTGTGGTTCCGCCGGCGATCGAGCTTGATGTCCTCGTCGAGGGATCGCAGCTGGCCGTCAACCCGGACTTTCGTGAACCCGCGCGCCCGCAGCGCCTGCAGCTCCTTCTTGAACTCCCCTTTGCGTCCCCGCACGACGGGCGCGAGTACGTTGACACGCTCGTCATTGGGCGACAGCATGACGATGTCGACGATCCGATCGAGCGACTGCGACGCAATCTCACGCCCGCACAGGTGGCAGTGCGGGACGCCGATGTTTGCGAACAGGAGCCTGAGGTAGTCGTAGATTTCGGTGACGGTCCCGACGGTCGACCGGGGGTTCGATCCCGTCGTCTTCTGCTCGATGGCGATGGCGGGAGACAGGCCGTCGATCAGATCGACGTCCGGCTTCTCCATCTGCTCGAGGAACTGGCGCGCGTAAGACGAGAGCGACTCGACGTAGCGGCGCTGCCCTTCGGCATAGATCGTGTCGAAGGCGAGCGACGACTTGCCCGAGCCGGACAGGCCGGTGATCACGACGAGCTGATCGCGAGGCAGATCGACGTCGATGTTCTTCAGGTTGTGGACGCGCGCGCCGCGCACCGCAATCCAGTCGTGCGCCATGAGGCTACTGCCAGGAATTTTCGGGACGTTTCAAAACGACGATTTTATCATAGGCGCGTGATTCGAACCTCTGCCGCGCGGCTTGCCCTCATCGCGTACGCCGCGTTGACGGTCGTCTTTACGCTGCCGCTGGCCCTTCACCTGGGCGATCGTCTGCCGCACGACGCCGGGGATCCCCTGTTTCTGACGTGGGGTTTGTGGTGGAACGCCCGTACGGTCCCGCTCACGACCGCGTGGTGGAACCCGCCGGCGTTCTTTCCGATGACGGGCGCCCTCGCGCTCTCGGATCACCTGCTCGGTCTCGTGCCGATGACCTCGTCCGTTCAGTGGTTGGGCGGTTCGCCCGTCCTCGCTTACAACGTCGCGTTCCTGCTGTCGTTCCTGTTGGCAGGTTTCTGCACGTTCCTTCTGTGCCGCGAGCTGACCGGCCGCGCCGACGTGGCATTCGTGGCGGGGCTGCTGTTCGCGTTCAATCCGTACCGCTGGTCGATGGTGTCGCACCTTCAGCTGCTCGTCGCCTTCTGGATGCCGCTCGCGCTGTTTGCCGCGCACCGGTTTGTGGCAACGGGGGCGACACGATGGGCGCTGCTCTTCGCCGGCGCCTGGCTCCTGCAGGGCTTGTCGAACGGGTACATGCTCGTGTTCTTTTCGTTCGTCGTGATCGCGTGGGTGTTGTGGTTTGCGTCTTGGCGCCGTGAGCCCAGACGCGGCCTCGTGCTCCTCGGATCCCTCGTCGTCGCCGCCGGCCTCCTCGCACCGATCCTGGCCGGCTACTCAACAATCCAGACACGCGAAGGCCTCTCAAGATCGATCGACGAGATTGATTTCTACGGGGCCGACGTCGCGGGCCTCATCACGCCCTCGTCGATAACGACCGTGTATCCCAACTGGCATCCTTGGCCGACGTCCGAGGAGAACCTCTTTCCCGGCGTGGTCTTGCTCGGGCTGTCGGCGGTCCTCGTCTGGTGGGCGATACGCCAGCCAGTTGAACGCGACCGATGGCGACCCGCGACTGTCGGCTTGAGCGTGATCGGTCTCACGTTCGTCGCCATCGCCGTCAGCGTGTGGATACTCGGACCGTGGTCTGTCCGCGCGGGACCTCTCCGCGTGGGCGCGGCCCAGACGCACAAACCCTTGATGATCGCGTTCATCGCCTGGTGTCTGGCTGCCCTGACGAGCCGCCGAATGCGTGATGCCTGGCACCATCGCTCGCCGCTCGTGTTTTATGCCCTCGGCGCGCTGGCTTGCTACATCCTCAGTTGGGGACTGCGGCCGCGTCTGTTCGGCGCGCCGTGGCTGTACTTCGGCCCGTACTCACTGCTGATGCATTTTCCGGGACTGCGCGAGTTACGCGTGCCGGCGCGTGTGTGGCTGCCAGGCGTTTTGCTCCTGACGGTTGCGGCGGCGCTCGCCCTCGCCAGGATCCTGCCGGACGATCGCAGGAAACGACGCGCTGCGATAGCCGCGTTAATCGTCGCCGCGCTGGTCGACGGCGCGTCGATTCCGTTGCCGCTCGCATCTCTGCCAGCGCTTTCTCCATTGGATGGCGTTCCGATGCAGGCTGCCGTCCTCGAACTTCCACTCGGCGAACTCAGTCGCGACCTGTCAGCGATGTATCGCGGCACGCGGCACGACCGGCCGGTCGTCAATGGCTACAGCGGGTACATGCCGCGCCATTACGAGGTGCTGCGTGACGCGCTCGCCGACGGCGATTTCGACGTCGTCCTCGAACTGGCGCGTCACCGGCCCCTCACCCTCGCCGTCGCGAAGGATTATGCGTCGGAGGATCTCCTCGCGTGGATCACGACACATCCAGACGTGCGGCCGCTGGAACACGCTTCGAACGGCACAAAGATGTTCGTCGTCCCGCTCCAACCGACGCCTCCGCCCGTTGATGCCCGGGCGATTCGCCCCGTGAACGTGACGGCTTCAGTCATGGTTGACGCCGCGCGGCGCATCGCCGATGGAGATTTGACGACGCGATGGGATACGCACCGCGCGCAGCACGCGGGGGATACCGTCATCCTCGATGCGGGACGCGCGATCGCCGTTCGAGGGGTCGCGCTGGCACTCGGCGAGTTCGCGACCGATTACCCGCGCAATCTGGAAGTCAGTCTCTCGACGGACGGAACAACCTGGACGCAGGCATGGGGTGGACGCATCGCGGCACTTGCGCTGCGCGGCGCGCTCGAGCGCCCGACGGAGTCCCAGATCCGGATCGCGTTCGCGCCACAGATCGCACGCTTTGTTCGACTGCGCACACTGACGGACCACTCGATCTATTACTGGTCGATCGCAGAAGCGTGGCTGCTCGAGTGAGCGGCCAACGCTCGAGCGAGACGCTCAGGCCTGGCCCTGCGGGCCGCGGATGCGGCTGTGATGGAACCCGTACGCGAAGTACAGGATCAATCCCAGGGCGAGCCAGTAGCCGAACCGACGCCACGCGACGTCGGGCAGCCCTTTCATGATGAAGAGGCAGCCCGCCGCGGAGAGGACGGCGACCGGCCACACGAACGGCACACGGAACGGACGCGGCCGGTCAGGCTCCTTGTAACGCAGCACGAGCACGCCGACGCTGACGAGCATGAACGCGAACAGCGTCCCGATGTTCGTCAGGTCGTAGGTCTCCCCCGCGTCGCCGATGAGCGACCACAACGCGACGAACACGCCCGTCACGACGGTCGTGACGTAGGGGACATGCGTCTTCGGCGACACCCGCGCGGCCCACTGCGGCAGCAGCCCGTCGCGCGCCATCGCGAAGAAGATTCGCGGCTGCCCGTACTGAAAGACGAGCAGCACCGCCGCCATCGACACCGTCGCGCCGAGCGCCACCAACCCGCCCACCCGGGCGAACCCGGCAAGCTGCAGCGCGCGGGCGAGCGGATCCGCGACGGCGAGTTCCCGGTACGGCACCATTCCCGTGAGCACCGCACCGACGATGACGTATATGAGCGTGCAAATCGCGAGGCCGCCGAGAATCCCGATCGGAAGATTCCGTTGAGGGTTCCTGGTTTCCTCCGCTGCCGTCGAAATCGCGTCGAAACCGATGTAGGCGAAAAACACGATCGCCGCGCCCTGATGGATGCCTCGGAAACCGTTGGGGGTGAACGGGTGGTAATTCGCCGCGCTCAAATGCGTGGCGCCGACGACGATGAAGAGCGACAACGCGATGAGTTTGATCACGACCATGACGTTGTTCGCCGTCGCGCTCTCGCGCGCGCCGAGCAACAAGAGCCACGTAATGAGCATGACGATGGCGAACGCCGGCACATGCACCACGATGGGAATCCCCGCGATGTGCGGCGCGGATGCCAGGAGGCCGTGAATCGCCGGATCGGAACTCAGCAGCGTCGTCCGGTATCCGGTCGTCAGCCACGCGGGCACGTTGACGCCGAAGCCGTGCAACAGCGTGTTGAAATAGTCGCCCCATGAAATCGCGACCGCGACGTTCCCGACCGCGTACTCGAGAATCAGATCCCAGCCGATGATCCAGGCCACCAGCTCGCCGAGCGTGGCATAGGAGTACGCGTACGCGCTGCCCGCCTGCGGAATCATCGCGGCCAGCTCCGCGTAGCACAGCCCAGCGAGAGCGCACGCGCCGCCGAGCAACAGGAAGGAAAACACCAGCGCGGGTCCCGCGCCGTAGCGGATCACCTCGCCGTTCGGGCCGATCTGTCCTGCCGCTGCCGTGCCGATTGCGCTGAAAATGCCGGCACCGATCACGGCTCCGATCGCCAGCATGATCAAGTCGCCCGCGCCCATGACGCGCTTGAGCGACTGATCGCCCTCGGCGAGCAGTTCCGCGATCGGTTTGCGCTTGAACAACTGCGTCATGCGCCCTCTCGCTGGTTCGCGCCTGACGGCAGCACGCCGCGCACGGCGACACGCAGACGATACACGGTGTCGCTCGACGCGACCACCAGCCCGCCGTGAGGATCGAACGCCAGCCCGATCAAGGCTCCGCCGGCGAGCATCAGTTCCGGCCGAGCCGGGCGATCCAGACGAATGCGGTAGAGTGCGCTCGCGCCCGCGAGGGCATCGACGACGTAGAGATGCCCCAACGCGTCGAACGCGAGTCCCTGCGGCCGCCCAAAGCCGCCGCAACACGTCGACACGTCTCCGTTCAAGCCGACCCGATAGACGACGTCGGAGGAACCAAGCGTGGGGGCGGCGACGTACAGGCTCGAGTCGGGACCGAATGCCAGGTGGAATGCGGCGACGCTCGCCGGCAGCGAGGCGAACAGCCGCGCATCGCGCCCGTCAGCCCGAACACGGAGGATCGATCCAGATCGATCGCCGACGAAGAGTTCACCGTCGGGCGCGAACGCGAGCCCGCACGCGACGCCGAGGTCGGACGCAAAGAGCGACGGCCGTCCGTCCGCGTCCACTTCGTACACGCTGCCATCGAACCGGCTCGAAACGAACAGCCGTCCGTCGCGGCTGAAGGCCAGCGACGTCGGGTTGGCGATTCCCGTCACGAACGGTTCGCGCGATCCATCGGGACGGACGATGAACACCGCCACCGGCGCATCCTGACCGCGCGACCCGCTGAAGGTGACGTAGAGATTGCCGTGTCGATCGAAGGCGGGATTGTCGACCTGATGTACGCCGGTGACGAACGGCGTCCCGACGTCCACATAGGCGGTTTCGCCGGGGACATCGATGACCCGGACGGCGGTCGGGCCGCCGTCGAGTCCGCTCGGCACGACGGCGGTGATCGCGGTGGCGCTGGCGCGAGCCACGAGCGCCGCCAGGGAGCCGATGCGGACCTGCGGCAGTGCCGGGTCTACGGAAAAGCCGTTGCCCTCGATGGTGACGCGGCCGCCTTCAATCGCCCACAGCGGATGGACGGCGGTCACGCGGCCCGGCGTCGCGAACGCAGGCACCTCAGTGGCGGTCCCGGACCCTCGTCACGTCTCGTCGCGCTCAGGGTCGCGTTCGAGCTCGATGTGCCAATAGAAGTAATCGCGCCAGGTTTCAGGCGCGTTCTTGAGGCCGATGCGGATCCGGAGCGCCGGCGCCTTGTCCGGCCGCCGCGGGACGCGGACCAGGCGCATCCCCGCTTCGTCGGGCGTACGGCCGCCCTTCCGCCGGTTGCACGGAATGCAGCAGGTAACGATGTTCTCCCAGTCCTTCCGTCCGCCTTGTGCGACGGGGACGACGTGATCGAACGTCAGATCTTCTTTGACGAATGCATCGCCGCAGTACTGACACCTGTGCTCGTCGCGCGCGCAGATGTTCGCGCGCGAAAACGGCACGTAATCCAACTGCTCTTTGATCTTGATGTAGCCCAGGCGCCGGATGACCGAGGGCAGTTGGAAACTGAAGCTGGGCGGACGAATCTCGCGATGGTCGTACGTCGAGATCACCTCGACCTTCCCCTGACACCAGAGCGTAACGGCCTTCTGCCAGTGGACGACCTTCAGCGGTTCGTAGGTGGCGTTGAGGAGGAGCGTTTGCTCCATAAGCCTGAGTCATTGTCTCCGATAGGCGTCCGAAGTGTCAAGACGACGGCAGCGTAACAGGGTTGTTTGCAGCACTTTAGGTCGATTGACCATTCGCCGGAGGCGTGTGGCGGCGCGGCCCAGACGCCGATACACTGTTCGCCGCATGCGTATCGCCGGGCTCTTCGCGGTCCTTGTGACGTCAATCGTTGTCGCAGCCTGCGCGGCGACGGGGGCCGTCCCTGCGCCCTTCCCGCGGCCTGCGGAACCGGCGGCGCCAACCCCCGACAAACCGTCCACCGGTGGGACCGACTCCCGCACGGCGCCGTCCGGGATCGACGGATATTCAGTCGCGGGCACGGCGCTGGCGCTCAGGGGCGCGCCGTATCGCGACGGAGGCGGCGATCCGGCGGGCTTCGACTGCAGCGGGTTCGTCTGGTACGTGTACGCGCAGCACGGCGTGAAAGTGCCGCGAACGGTTGGCGATCAGTATCGCGCCGGACGCGAAGTGCCTGCGGATCGGATCGAGCCTGGAGATCTCGTGTTCTTCACGACCGTCACGACGGGCGCATCGCATGTAGGGATTGCGATCGGCGGCGATCAATTCGTGCACGCGCCGAGCGGCCGCGGAGAGGTGCGCGTCGAGCGCCTGAGCGCCTCATACTGGTCGACGCGATTTCTCGGCGCGCGGCGCATCACGCCGCGCGGTGCTGCCCCTTCCTCGTAAGACGCCGCGCGCTGCCGTCCGTGAACTCCCGGATGTGCAGGTCGTCCTCGGTGTAGAGCGCGGGCTGCGTCAGCGGCTTCATCGGCTCGATCTTGACGGCCGGCGGGAACGACGGGAAATTCCGGAACGTCGTGGCGACCACCCCGCGGAAGCGCCGATGCAGTCCGTCGAAGTCCGTCGCGAGAAAATCGTACATCCCCGCGTCCGGCGACGAGTCCAGATACCCGCGGACCATCGACGCGACCTGCTCGTAGAAGAGCGGGCCGTGTGAGCGCGGCGAGTGCGAACCATCGGCGCGTGCAATCCGTCGGATGCCGCTGGCGTCCGGATCGATGTGATACAACTCGTGGACGATCGTGTCGAGCTTGGCGAACCACGGCTCGGCGTCGGGGTACAGCTCCTTCTTCCAGGAGCGCGTGAGCGACTGATCGCAGAACCGCGGCAGCACAAATGAGATGAGGTACTTGATCCGCGTGCAACCGATCCGGACGATCGGCGTTTTCGTGATGAACCACTCCGAGCGTCGCGTGAGCTCGCCGGTGTGCCGGTCGCGCCAGAAGTAGTAGCCGGGTTCGCTCTCGGGAAGCGTCAGGCAGTGGCAGGTGGCGAACGCGCCGTCCGCGTCGGCGCGGCCGAAGCGGCCGAACACCAGGACCTCAGCGAGATTGATGAAGGACAACGCGGGAGTACGCGCGACAATGTCCTGCATCAGGAGCGCGATGCGCTCTGTGTAGTTGATCATACCGACACACGTCCGCCGGGGACATACCTCCGGCGACGTCCTTGTTGATCAGCCGCTTGTTCGCTGAGGAGCGGAGATGTGGCCGACTATACGGACAGCGGCCGAAAACGTCAAGGTGAGCAGAATCGCACACCGAATCGACGACGCCAGCGCAGCTATACTGAGGGCCAGTTCAGCGGCCAGGCCCGCCACCGCCGCCGGGCTTCTTTTCGGGCGGGAGCGGAGTGCCGGGAAGCGCAAGCGGGGTGCCGCTCGGCGACGCGGGATCGCCTTCAGGCACCAGGGGTAAGGTCTCCATCGGCAGGAGCGGGGGTTCGGCGAGCACCGGCGGCGGCGTGACGGCGCCCATCCGGCGCATGATCATCTGCTGCCGGCGCCGCAGCCGCGCGCTCGGACGCGCGGGGTCGAGCACGTGCGGATTCGCGATGGCGGCGGCGAGCAACGCGCTCTCCTGCGGACTCAGATCGGCGGCCGCCTTGTGGAAGTAGGTCCGCGCGGCGGCCTCCGCGCCCCAGATCCCATCGCCCCATTCGATCACGTTCAAGTACAGCTCGAAGATGCGCTGCTTCGACAGTTCGGCCTCGAGCCGGCGCGCGATCCACAATTCCCGGAGCTTGCGAATCGGGTTCTTCGACGGCGAGAGATACAAGTTCTTGGCGAGTTGCTGGGTGAGCGTGCTCGCGCCGCGGGCGAACTCGCCGCGCTCCAGGTTCGTCTCCATCGCGTCGCGCATCGAATCGAAGTCCACGCCCTCGTGCTGCCAGAACCCGCTGTCCTCCGTGACGAGCACGGCGCGCTTGAGATGCTGCGAGATGCGCGAGTACTTCACCCACCGTTGGTCGCGGTGAACCGGCTCGCCGCGTCTCGTCGCCTCCTGCTCCCGCAGCGCCATGAACGCCGTCGTCCCCGGATTGGTCCCCTTCAACACGCGAACGTCGGGCAGGGAAAGATACAGATACACGGCACACGCGAAGCCTGCGGCCGTGAGGACCGTCACCGTTCGCACGATGACTCGCATGTGAAAGATTTTAACCGGACTGCGACGAAGCCTACGCGCGTGCCGCCTCTGCCGCCGCCGACGCGCCGGCGCCGCGCAGGCGTAACAGAAGTCCAGGTTCCAGGAAGCCGTGTGGAGCGGATGCGCCCCGAGCGAGGTGACGGCATCGACAACGGTGAGCGCCCCATGCCGCGACGCCACCGCGCAGATGAGGACCGGTGCGGCCATCGCCCGCATCACGCGCGGCGAGACGGGGCTCGGCCCGGGACCGAGCAGCAGACGTTCATTCGATGGAAGCATGACCCAACGGACAACAAAAGAGCCGGACGTGGAAAACTCCACGTCCGGCTCGCGACGGCCAGGGATCGTCGTCAGGTGTTA
>QHWR01000008.1:0-6698 GCA_003223835.1 Acidobacteriota bacterium
CGCGGGGGCCTACGTCCGCTGGCTGAAAGGTGCCGCATGAGGGGCGATCTCGAGGACCTCCGCCGGCGCATCGACATGCTCGACGAGCACATCGTCCGCCTGCTGAACGCGCGCGCCGCGTGCGCGCTCGAGATTGGACGCTTGAAGCGTGACGACGGCATCCCGATCTATCAACCCGCGCGCGAGGCGGAAGTGATCGCGCACGTGCGCGACATCAACACCGGGCCGCTGGACACGCCGGCGATTCAGCGGTTGTTCGAGCGCATCATCGACGAAGCGCGTCACCTCGAGCGGATCGCGGACGAAATAGAATTGAGAAAGACGGCCGCGGAAGACACGGACAACACGGAAGTCTGAAACCCGTAGCGCAGCCGCCTTCGCCAGGGCTTCGGCGAGCTGCTTCACCGAGCGAGCATCCATATGGTGGTAGTCATGCAAGAGCGGGCGACCGACGAGCAGGTGCAGCACGTGATCGCGCAACTGGTCGGCATGGGATTCGACGTGCATCGATCGACCGGCGCGCTGCGCACGGTCCTCGGCGCCGTGGGCGGCACGCGGGAATTCGACCCGCGGCTCATCGAGGTGCTCGACGGCGTCCAGGAAGTGCTGCGCATCACCGAGCCGTACAAGCTGGCGAGCCGCACGTTCCGGCCGGAGAACACCGTCATCACGATCGGCGATCTCCGCGTCGGCGGCGATGAGGTGATCGTCATGGCCGGGCCGTGCTCCGCCGAGACGGAGGAGCAGGTCGAGACCACGACGGCGGCCGTCAAACGCGCGGGCGCCAAGGTCCTGCGGGGCGGCGCGTTCAAGCCGCGCAGCAGCCCGTACAGTTTCCAGGGCCTCGGCGAGGAAGGGCTGCGGCTGCTGCGGGGCGCGGCGGACCGTCACAACCTGAAGCTGGTCTCGGAGATCATGGACCTCAGCCAGCTCGAGCTGATGGAGAAGTACGTCGACATTCTGCAGGTCGGCGCGCGCAACATGCAGAATTTCACGCTGCTGCGCGAGCTCGGGCGCGCGCGGACGCCCGTCCTCCTCAAGCGCGGCATCTCGGCGACGATCGAGGAGTGGCTGCTCTCGGCGGAATACATCCTTGCCGGCGGCAACATGAACGTGATGCTCTGCGAGCGCGGCATCCGCACCTTCGAGAGCTACACGCGCAACACGCTCGACATCTCGGCGATTCCGGTCGTGCAGAAGCTGAGCCACCTGCCGGTGCTCGTCGATCCGAGCCACGGCACCGGACGGCGGGACAAGGTTGCGCCGATGGCGCGTGCGGCGGTGGCGGCGGGCGCGGACGGCCTGCTGATCGAGGTGCACTCCGATCCGGATCACGCGCTGAGCGACGGCGCGCAGTCGATGTTCCCCAACCAGTTCGACCGCCTCATGGCGGAGCTGCGCATCATCGCGCCCGCGATCGGGCGGAGCATCTGCCTCGAAACCGTCGCGCGGAGGGGCTGGGGCGTGTGATCCCGCTGACGCCCGCGAAACCGCCGGCTCCCGTCTTCGAGCGGGTGGCGATCGTCGGCTTCGGGTTGATTGGCGGCTCGATCGGGCTTGCCGCGCGGGCGCGGTGGCCGACGTCGCTGGTCATCGCGGTCGACAACAAGGCCGTCATCGAAGAGGCGATGCGGCGCGGCGCGGCGGACGTCGGCGGCGATTCGCTCGTGATGGCGGGAGAAGCCGACCTCGTCATCCTCGCCGCTCCTGTTCTGCGCAACATCGCGCTCCTGCGCGACCTTCCCGAGTATCTCGAGCGCCCGGCCATCGTCACCGACGTCGGCAGCACGAAGCGCGCGATCGTCGACGCGGCGCGCGGCCTGCCGTCGCATCTGACGTTCGTCGGCGGCCATCCGTTCGCCGGCGCGGCCCGCGGCGGATTCCGTTTCGCGCAGGACGCGCTGTTCAACGCGAGACCGTGGTTCCTCACCCCGGCGGACTCGGTCCCCGGCGACGCGGTGCAGCGGCTGTCGGATTTCATTCGCGAGCTTGGCGGCGAACCCGTCGTCACCAGCGCCGACGCGCACGATCGACTGCTGGCGTACCTCAGTCATCTGCCGCAGCTCGCGGCGAGCGCGCTGATGCAGGTCATCGGCGCCGCGGCAGGGGAGGATGGCGTCGCGTTCGCCGGACGCGGGCTGAGCGACACGACGCGGCTCGCGTCGAGCCCGCCGGACATCTGGCGCGACATCGCGTCCACGAACGCCGACGAGATCGGCGCCGCGCTCGACGTCCTGATCGCGCAGCTGCAGAAGCTGCGCGGCGATCTGACCGCGGGGAACAGGCTGGAAGAGATCTTTCGCGAGGCCGCTCGGTGGCGGGAGAAAATCCCGAATCCCTAACTCAGGGATTCGGGATTCTTTATCGTCCGGCTTGAACGATCTTCAGCGTCCGCTCGCCGGCGACGATCGTCGCCGTGCGCGGCTGCGACGATGGGTTCGGCGGCGCGGAAATGTGCAGATCGCCGTCTCCCTTCTGAATCGCCTGGATAGCCGGAAACACGACGTTGAATGGAGCCGCCGCCTGGCTCTCGACGACCCACGGACATCCGAAGATCGGCGCTTCGACGAGCACGAAGACGTGCGCGTCGCCGCCGTCGGCGCCAAACGACAGCGTATCGGCCGCGCTGAAGGTCGCGCCCGGCGCAGGGAAGAACGCCGTGTTGCAGTTGCCGTACTGCCAAATCTGGACGTTCTGCCCTGCCGTCACGGTCGGCCAGCGCACCTCGACGACCCCCTTCCGAAAGTCCGTGACGTACCGGTCAGGGTTCGGGTCGAACGTCATCGCGACGGATCCGGATCCGCTGCCGCCGCCGGTGTTGAGGTGAATCCACGGCGCCGGCGTCGTCACGGACCACGCGCAGCCCGGGGCCGTCGTGACGGTGAACGCGGCGGTGCCGCCGTAGGAATGCGGGTAGAACTGGACCTGGCTGACCGCGAACGTGCACGACGGCGCGCCCGGGCCCGGCGGTTGCCCCTGCTGCCCGATCGCCAGCGTTTCTTTCGCGACGACAATCGCGCCGCTGCGGTCTCCGGCGCCGTCGTACGAGGCGACCGTGAAGGTGACACGGCCGTCACCGCTGCCGGCGGCCGGCGCGGCTATCGCGATCCAGTCGTTGGACGAAGACGCCGTCCACGCGCAGCCGGATGCGGCGCTGACCGTCGCCGTCCCTGGTCCCCCCGAAGGACCGAACGAAGAGTTCTGCAGCGCGACGCGAAAGGTGCAGGAAGGCGTATTCGGATTCGGTGAGGTGGAGCCGCAGGCGCTGAAAAACGCGGCGCCGAGACCTGCGACGAGCGTGGCGCCCAAACAGCGGTAGCGCATGACACTCTCCGAGTCTCACGAAAAAACTCCGGCGAGTTTACTTCCCCTCTGCCGTCGTTGTCACCTTCTTGCGGCCGTCTTTTTCGTCCGCGCGATCGGGCGCCTTCCAGTCGATCCCGCGGGTCCACCTCATCAGCCAGGCGATCTCCTCGGCGTCGCGGATGCGCTGGTGGTGCGGCTCACGGAACCCGTGCGGCTCGCGCGGGAATCGCACGAAACGGACCGGCACGTTCCGGTCCTTGAGGGCCTGGTAGAACATCATGCTCTGGCCGATCGTGTCGGTCGTGTCCTGTTCCCCATGAAACAGAATCGTCGGCGTGGTGACCTTCGCGACGTGCGTGTACGACGACTGCCTCCGGTATGCGTCGCCGTTTTCCCACGGCGTGCCGCCGATGTACCAGAGGCGGACGTCATGGTTGAATCCCATCGCGTACTCCGACGACCAGTCGGCGACCATCGCGCCGAGCGACGCCGCCTTGAATCGCGTCGTCTGGGTGAGCGTCCAGCCGCCGAGGATCCCGCCGTAGCTCCAGCCGCGCAGCGCGAGCTGGCCCGGATCAGCGATTCCATCGGCGACGAGTTTGTCGACCCCGGTCATCAGATCCTGGTAGTCGCCGCCTCCGATGTCTTTCATGTTGCCGCGCAGCAGCGCATCGCTGTAGCTGCTGCTGCCACGCACGTTCGGCTCGAGGACCGCCCAGCCGAGGCCGGCGTACACATGATTGATGCCGCGGAACGACGCGGACCAGACTCCGGCCGGACCGCCGTGAATGCTGAGGAGCAGCGGCAGCCGCGTCCCCGCTTTGTAGTCGGCGGGAAGCCATAACATGCCTTCGATCGTGGTCCCGTCGGCGCTCTTCCACGTGACGGCCCGGAACTGGGCGAGCTGAACCGACGCGATTTGCGGGTTGCCGTCGGTGAGTGTCGCCGTCGCGCCCGAGGCGATCGTCGTGATCGCGATCTCGCCGGGACGCGCGGGACTGCTCGTGACGCCGGCGGTCAGCCGCAGATCCGGCGTGGCCGAATCGAGCCCGACCATCTGGTCGCCACCCGTGACGGCGCGCACGCTGCCAGAGGCGACGTCCAGCTCGTAGATGCCGCCGCGGCCGTTCTTCGTTCCGCCGAAGGCCAGCCGGCGGCTATCGCGGGCCCACGCCGTGCGGCCGATCGCCCCCTCGAACGCGCCGGAAATCATCCGCGCGGCGCCGCCGTCGGCCGGCACCAGCCAGAGTTTCTCTTCGGCCAGCTCCCACGTCTTGTCGCTTGGCGCCTGAAACGAGATCCACCGGCCGTCCGGGGACCACTGAACATCGGTCTCGGGCGCGTCGTTCTTCGTGAGGTCGCGCTTCTCGCCCGAGGCGATGTCCACGATGGCGATCTCCGACCTGTATTGGCCGTTGCGCGCGTTGTCGGGACGATAGATGAACGCGATGCGCTTGCCGTCCGGCGACGGCTTGAACCCGCCGATCAACATGCGGTCCCGGGTCACTTTCCGCTCTTTGGCATCCGCGATCGTGACGGTCCAGAGATTGGAATAGCTGCCGCGGTCCTGCCCGTTCGGACCCTCGTCGACGTAGATCGCGTCATTGCCTTCCTTCTCGAGCGCGCGCTCCTCGTCGGTCTTCGCGTCGTTCGCGGAGAAGAACATCTGCGACCCGTCCGGCGCCCATTCGAACGCGCGAACGCCGCCCTTGTGATCGCCGAGCTTCCACGCTTCGCCGCCCGCCGCGCGAATGAGGTAAAGCTGGGCGCCGGCGTCGCGATCGCCTTCCTTCTGATCGCGCGTGGACAGAAACGCGATCCGGGTACCGTCCGGCGACCAGCGCGGGCTGCGATCCTTGTCGCTCGACAGAAACACAAACGCGTCCTTGCGGTCGCCGGTCACGAGCCAGACGCTCGACACGCGTTTGTTGTCTTTCCAGATCTTGAGATCGGATCGCGTATACAGGACGCGCGTGCCGTCAGGAGAGATCTGGGCGTCGCTCAGCTGCGCCAGATCGAGGACGTCGTCAACGGTGGGCAGCCGCTTGTACTGCGCGTCCGCTGCCGGAACGGTCAGCAGCAGTGTGGACAGCAGCAGAGCGGACCGTCGAGCGGGCGCACGCATACGGGAGGCCTCCTTCCGCGGCAGTTTTTCCGCGGCCTTCCAGCGTCAAAATTATAATCGGAAGCGATGGCCCGACCACTCTGGACGCCGGCCCCCGACCGCGTCGCCCAGGCGAACCTCACCCGCTTCATGCGCGCCGCGGCCGCGCAGTGGGACGAGTCCTGGGACGGCTATGCGGCGCTGCACGAGTGGTCCATCCGCGAGCCGGCGAAATTCTGGTCGTCGATGTGGGACTTCGGCGGCGTGATCGCGTCCGCCCGCGGGGATGCGATCGTCGAACATTTCGACCGGATGCCCGGCGCGCGATTTTTTCCGGACGCTCAGCTCAATTTTGCCGAGAACATGCTCCGGACAACCGGCGGGGCGCCGGCAATCGTTTTTCGCGGTGAAGAGCGCGTCCGGCGCACGCTGTCATTCGACGCGCTCCGATTTCAGGTTGCCGCGTTCGCCGCCGCGCTGCGCGACATGGGCGTCCGGCCGGGGGAGCGCGTCGCGGCCTACGTGCCGAACCTTCCGGAAGCAATCGTAGCCGCGCTTGCAACCGCGGCCGTGGGTGGCGTGTGGTCGTCGTGCTCGCCGGACTTCGGCGTCCAGGGCGTGCTCGATCGGTTCGGACAGATCGCGCCAAGGATTCTGGTGATCGCGGACGGCTATCACTACGGGGGCCGCACATTCGACTCGCTCACACGCGCATCGCAGGCGCTCGAACGTCTGCCGACGGTCGAGCGCACGGTCGTGATTCCATACACCCGTGAAGCGCCGCCCATCGATCGCGTGCCGCACGCCGTGTCCTGGGAGAGTTTCGTGGCACCGCATCGCGGCGCGCTGCTGGCGTTCGAGCAGCTCCCGTTCAATCACCCGGTCTACATTCTTTATTCATCCGGCACCACCGGCGTCCCGAAGTGCATCGTCCACGGCGCGGGCGGAACGCTGATCCAGCACTTCAAAGAGCACCAGCTTCACTGCGACATCAAACCGGACGACCGCGTCTTCTACTTCACCACGTGCGGATGGATGATGTGGAACTGGCTCGTGTCGGCGCTTGGGTCCGGCGCGACGCTCTTGCTGTACGACGGATCGCCGTTCCATCCCGACGGCAACGTCCTCTTCGATTTCGCCGCCGAGACGGGCATGACGCTCTTCGGGACGTCCGCCAGGTTCATCGACGCGGTGGCGAAGGCGGGACTCGCGCCGATCGACACGCATCGTCTCGATTCGGTGCGGACGATGACGTCGACCGGATCGCCGCTGGCGCCCGAGAGCTTCG
>QHWR01000008.1:6847-20518 GCA_003223835.1 Acidobacteriota bacterium
CACGCGGCCGTTTCCGTCGATGCCCGTCGGCTTCTGGAACGACCCGGAGGGGCGCAAGTATCACGCCGCGTACTTCGAACGGTTCCCCGACGTTTGGACGCACGGCGACTTCGCGGAGATCACCGAGCACGACGGCGTCATCATCTATGGGCGCTCCGACGCGGTGCTCAATCCGGGCGGCGTGCGCATCGGCACGGCGGAGATTTACCGGCAAGTCGAGCAGCTGCCGGAGGTCGTCGAGTCGATCGTCATCGGCCAGCGCCGGCAGAACGACGAGCGCGTCGTGTTGTTCGTGAAGCTCCGCGAGGGACTGCGGCTGGATGACGACCTGAAGTCGCGGATCTGCCGTCAGATCCGTGAGAACACCACGCCGCGTCACGTGCCCGCCTGTATCGTGCAGGTGACCGAGATCCCGAGAACCAAGAGCGGCAAGATCGTGGAGCTCGCGGTCCGCGATGTCGTTCACGGACGCGACGTCAGGAACCGCGAGGCGCTCGCCAACCCGGAGGCGCTCGAACAGTTCAGGGATCGCGTGGAGCTGAAAGGCCCCTGATCGCGACCCGCTGTTAGAACGTCCCCGGCTTCAAAAGCTTTCCGTCGGCGTCGCGGAACTCGATGGGTCCGAGGTTCAGCTTGCGCAGCTCCGGTTCGATCTTGGCGCGGTCGCCGACAACGACGAGAATCATTTTCTGCGGAGCGAGGTACTTGCGCGCGGCGCCGAGGACCGATTCGGCGTTCACGAGCGAGATGCTCTGCGGCAGCTGCGAGTAGTACCGGAGCCCGAGATCGTACACGTAGATGCTCGACAGCGCGGCGGCTGCATCCGCGCTGGTTTCAAACTGCGCGGGGAGCGACCGCACGATCGCGTCGCGTCCCAAGGCCAGCTCGTCGCTCGTGATCCCGTCCGCGCTCAGTTTCTCGAGCTCCTTCAGGATTTCTCCGACCGCGGGCGCCGTCACGTCGGTGCGGATGCCGGTCTGGATGAAGAACGGACCGGGCTGACGCCGATAGACAAACCGCGAGAACGCGCCGTACGTGTAGCCGTGCTCTTCACGCAGGTTCATGTTGATGCGGCTGGAGAACAAGCCGCCGACGATCTCGTTCAACACCTCCATGCGAGCGTAGTCGGGGGTGGACCGTGCGGCGCCAATCGTCGCGGCCCGGACCTGCGACTGCTGCGCGCCCGCGGTGTCGACAACGATCAAGCGGGCGGAGGTCGGCGCCGGCGGCTGGACCGGCGCGGACGCGGGCTTCCCCGGCTGCCAGCGGCCGAACGCCGTCTCGACGAGCGGTTTCAGATCGGCCGCCGGCACACTTCCGGCAACGACGAGCGCGGCGTTGTTCGACACGTAGTTCCGCTTCCAGAACGCCGCCACGTCGTCGCGCGTCATCGTCTGGATCGATTCCTCCGTCCCGACCTCCACGTAGCCGTACGGGTGCCGCGGGCCGAACAGCGCCGCGCTCATGACTCTGCCGACGACCATGGCGGGGTTCGCGCGCTGCTCGACCAGCGACGCGAGACGGCTCTTTCGCTGGCGTTCGGTTTCGTCCTGCGGGAACGACGGGTGCATCACCACGTCCGCCATCAGCGCCAGCGCGGCCGCGAAATTCTGCGTCAGCGCGGTCGTCCGGACCGACGAGGCATCCATCGTGGACGACGTCGAGATGGACGTGCCAAGCTGCGCCGCTTCGTCGGCAACCTGGAGGGCGGTGCGCGTCGCGGTGCCCTCCGTCAGCATCGCCGCGGTGAAGCCGGCGAGCCCCGGACGATCGATCGGGTTCTCCCCGCTCCCGCTCCGGACGATGAGATTCGCCGAGACGACGGGCAGCCCGGGCCGCTCCGTGTACAGAACCGTGAGCCCGTTCGCAAGCCGATAGGTTTGCGGGACGGGTAACCGCAGCGTGCGTGAAGGCCCCGGCTTCGGCATCTGATTGCGCCAGGGCGCGTCGGCGTTGATCGATTCCGCACCTTCGCCGGGCTGCGACGGCGTGGCCGCCGGCGTCGGCACCGCTGTCCCGAGATCCTGCGCGCCGGGAACGGCGTGGACCACGACGCGCGCGGTCGGCTTCAACTGATTCCGTACGAACTCACGGACCGAATCGGTGGTGACGGCGCGATAACGCGCGGCGTCCGACGGCAAATACCCCGGATCGTGGAGAAAATGGTTGTACATGTTGAGCCGATCCGCGACGCCGCCGAATCCGCCGAGCGATTCGAGCGCCTGGACCATGCGCGTCTCGATCGAGTTGCGCGCCCGCTCGACTTCCTTGCCGTCGGGGCCGTCGCGACGCATCGCTTCGAGCTCGGCGTCGATCGACTTCTCCAGCTCCTGAACGGTGTGGCCGGGCCGCGCGGTCACCTCGATGTCGAACAGCGATCCGAGCATGAGCGAGTACTGCTGCGAGGAGACCTGCTGCGCAATCTGCTGATCGTAGACGAGATGCTTGTACAGCCGGCTCGATTTGCCGCCGCCGAGAATCGCCGCGGTGATATCCGCGTCGGCGTCGCCGGGCTTGAAAATCGGCGGCGTAATCCAGGCCATGTACACGCGCGGCAGCTCGATCCGGTCGCTGACGGTCTGCCGCCGTTCAGCAGCGATCGCCGGCGTCTGCACCGTAATCGGCGGCACGTCCGGTCCCCGTTTGAGCGGACCGAAGTACTTCTCAATCAGCCGCCTCGTCGCGGCGGGATCGATGTCGCCGACGACCGCCAGGCTCGCGTTGTTGGGGGCGTAGTACTGTTTGAAGAACTGCTTCACGTCGTCGAGCCGCGCCGCCTGGATGTCCGCGTGCGACCCGATCACGGAGGCGTAGTACGGGTGCTCCGGCGGAAACAACTGATGGAACATCGCCTCTTCGACGATGCCGTAGGGCTGGTTTTCCACGCTCTGGCGCCGTTCGTTGCGGACGACATCCTGCTGATTCGCGAGCGCCGCGCGATCCACCTTCTCGAGCAGGTAACCCATGCGGTCGGACTCGATCCACAAGGCGAGCTCGAGCTGATTCGACGGGACGGTTTCGAAGTAATTGGTGCGATCGAAATCGGTCGTGCCGTTGATCAGGCTCGCGCCCGCTCCCTCCAGAATCTTGAAATGCGCATCCGACGCAACGTGCTTCGAGCCTTGAAACATCATGTGCTCGAAGAGATGCGCGAACCCCGTGCGGCCGCGTTCTTCATTGGCGGGGCCGACGTGATACCACAGATTGACCGCGGTCAGCGGAAGGCGGTGATCCTCGCTCAGGATGACGTCGAGCCCGTTGGGCAGCGTGTACTTCTCGAACTCGATCTTCGGAACGGCGGCGCGTGGCGTTTCCACCACCTGCACCCGGGCAGCGATCCGCGGGGCGAGGCCGAGCGCGAGAACGACGCCAATCGCGGAAACAAACAGGATCGGTCTTCGCATGACAACACCTGGGCGATGATCGAACGCGTGGTCGGGCGCGAACGCTGGACGAGGAGACGTGAGAATAGAACCCGGCCGTGGGCGCGTCAACTCATAATCGGTACGATGGTACGGGCTCAGCCATGGGCGCGGCGATGATCGCGGAAGGGATACGAACGCGTCAGACCGTCATCGACGCGATGCTCGCGCACGCGCGCGCGGCGCTCCCGGAAGAGTGCTGTGGCCTGCTGCTCGACTGCGACGGCGTCATAGACGAAGCGATCGCCGCGACGAACGTGCGGCACAGCCCGACGCGGTTCGAGATCGACCCGCGCGATCATGTCGCCGCGATCCGCAAAGCGCGGGCGACGGGGCGTACGGTTCGCGCCGCGTACCATTCGCACCCGGCCGGCCCTCCCGGGCCGTCCGCCACCGACGCGGCCGAAATGGGCGATCCCAGTCTGCTGTATTTCATCGTCTCGCTTCAGGACCCCGCCGCGGTCCACGCCTTCCGCTGGGAAGGCGGGAACTTCTCCGCGGTTCCCATCGTCCCAGTCCCTTGATGATCTCCGCGCGCGGCCGGATCTGCGTGCTGATCCTGCCGCTCCTCGCCGCCGGCGGCAGCCGCGTCGTCGCGCAGTCCACGACGGCCCCCCAACAGACAACCACACAGCCCACGGTTCAAACCGTCGTTCTTCAGGGCGTCACGGTGTTCTCCCGTGACGATGTCCTGTGGCTGCTGAAGCTGCGCGAAGGAGCGCCGCTGCCCGATGCGCCGGAAGCGCTCGCGAAAGAACTCCAGCGGCGATACACCCGCGACGGGTACACGGCTGCGCGCGTCGACGCGACCCTGGGCGCCGGCCAGCTGACCTTGTCGGTGGATGAAGGACGGATCGACGACGTCGAGATCCTCGGCGTCAGCGATGCGCTGGCGCGCCGCCTGCGATCGCGTCTGAGCGTCGAGCCGGGGGACATCTACAACGAGCGGACCGTCGGGACCGCCGTCAAGAGAATGTTGATCGAAACGGGCGGCGCGCTCACGGCGCGCCGGCGCTCAAGCCCTGCCGGCGCCGCGCCCGAACATCCGCCCGACACCATCGGCCTCGAACCACGCGGCGGCCGGAACGTGCTCGTCATCCCGCTGCGCGAGCGCAGGAACCACACGAATCTGACGAGCGGTCCCCACGGGCGCGAGGACCTGTTCAACCCGGTTGACGGTTTCTCGCCCGCCATCGGCTTCACGACGACGGTGTTCGATCATTCGCGGTTCAATCACACCTTCGTCGACGGCTACGTCTCGTACAAGTTCGCGCGCGACACACCAGGATACTCGTTCGGTCTCGAGCGCCCGCTGTTTCGAGCGCCGAAGCTTTATCTCGGCGCCGAGATTCACGATCTCACCGCGAGCGACGACTGGTGGCGTCTTTCGACGGGCGAGCAGAGCCTGGTCTCTTTCGGATTCAAAGACACCTATCGCGATTACTACCGCAGACGTGGTCTGCAGACCTTCGCGGTGCTGCGGGCCGGCGATTCGAACGAGCTGACCGTGATTGCGCGATGGGATCGTCATGAGGCGCTCGAGAACCGAACGCACGTGAACCTGTTCCGCGACGACGCCGAGTATCGTCCGAACGCCTTGATCGAGCCGGCCGACGTCCACACGATCGTTTTCGGCTACACGGTCGACACGCGCGGTCTCACCGGCGCCGGCACGACGAGCACGTATGAACGTCACCTGATGGATAGTCTGTTCGGCTTCGGCCGCCGGCAGGCGCCAGGACTGCGCGTCGAGTGGAGTTCCGAGATTGCCGGCCACGGGCTTGGCGGCGGCGAGCAGTTCGATCGTCATATCCTCAACGCGCGCGGATACCTGCCGCTGACCGCACGGCAGCTCCTCAGCGGACGCGGGCTCTTCGGGTTCTCGCACGGCACGCTGCCAATCGAGCGGCAGTTTGCGATCGGCGGCATCGGGAGCGTGCGCGGCTATCGCTTCAAGGAGGAAGCGGGCACCGGGCTTGCGCTGATGAACGTGGAATACGCGCTGACGCTCGGGACTCACGCGCGCCACGACAACGACGCATTGCGCGCGCTTCTCTTTTACGACGCCGGCCGCGTCTCGGGGGCGCTGAGCGGCTCACGAAACGATTGGCTCCAGGGTGTCGGCGCCGGATTTGCCTTGGGGTCGTTCCGGGTTGAGTTCGGTTTCCGGGCGAACGACGTGCCGAAGTCGCTTCAGGTGCTCGTGCGCCTGAATCCGAATTTCTGATGGTCCGGCGCCCGCTGACTCGCGCCGCCCTCTTCCTCGTGGGATTCGGGTTGATGAGTGCGGCGCCGGCCGCCGCGCTCGACGTGCGCGTCACGGAGCTGCGCGCCGCGGGTGGTACGGTGCGGGCGAATCTCGACGTGCGCGACGTGTTCCCGCAGAAGTTCAAGGATGCGCTCGAGACGGGCGGTTCGATTCACCTTCGGCTCCAGATCGAGTTGTGGCAGGACCGCCCGATCTGGGACAAGCTCGTGCAGCCCGCGCTCGTGACCGTGCTGCGCATCGTGCTCGACCCCGGCACACGCCAGGTCACCGTGTCGGATCAGTACGGCGAGATCAACCGTCAGCCCGCGTGGCAGGAGCCGGTGGCGCTCCACGTCGACGTGGCGCGCGCCGATGCGATCGCGGACGGCTCGCGCTACTACGTGCGCGTGCTCGCGACGCTCGGCACGCTCGCCGAGCGCGAAGCGGAGCAGGCGAGCGACGCCGTCTTCGGCCGCGACGACGGATCGGTCAGTCTCGGAACGGTCGGGAGGATGCTGTTTCACGCGGTCCTGCAGGTGAGCGACTACCTGCAGAGCGTATCAACCGAAATCCGGACACGCGATCTCGGCGGGCGCGAACTCAAAACCGGTGTGAGACCCTGAGATTCTCTTAACTCGAACCGCCGATATCCCGGACGCCCGGACGAATCTTCACGACCGTGCTCGCCGTCGTCAGCGTCTTGTCCTTCCGCTTGAGCCGGAACTCGACCCGGTAGTCGCCCGCCGTCCGGAAGATGCGGTCGATGACGAAGTGGCGCTTGATCTCGCTCTTGCCCACTTCATACGGCTCGCAGTCCACGGTTTGCTGTGACCTGGTGCCGTCGCCCCAGTCCCACTCGACCGTCGAACAGTAGTACTCCTGATAGTCGTTCGCGCCGCCCTTGAGGTCCGCGGTGAGGACGATGCGCGCGGGGGAGAATGCGATGCTCGGCGACGCCCTGAGCGAGAGCGACGGGCGGTCCTTGTCGGCGGCGCCGATCGCGGCCGGCGCCGCGAGTGCGACGGCGAGAAGAAGGACCCGGGCGTTCGAGCGGGGCATTGGAACCTCCGGCGGGGCGCAAGCTCATTTTACCAGACTATAATTCGCCGTTATGTCTGCCGTGGACGTATCACCCGCTCTTGGGTTGACGCTTCAGCCTCTCGCGCGTCTCGAGACCGATCTGCTCGTCGTGCCTGCATTCGACGGCGAAGATGTGGCCGCCGCGCTGCCTGACCTGGACGCGGCCGCCGGCGGCGAGATTCGGGCCGCGCAGGGCGTCGAATTCCGCGGGCGGTTGTACGAGCTGTTCGTGACGCCCGCGGCGACGACCGGATGGCGCGTCCGGCGGATCGCGCTCGCCGGCGCCGGACCCGCGGCCGATTTCGACCTCGAGCGGATGCGGCGGCTCGCGACGGCCGCGGCGCTCGCGGCACGGCAGCGTGGGATGCGCCGCATCGCGTTCCTCGTTCGCGGGCTGCCCATCGGGCCTCACGCCGTCCAGGCGATCGCTGAAGGTCTCATGCTCGCGGCGTTCAACGGCGACGTCTACAAGACGGCGGATCGGCTGGACGCCGCCGTGCCGCAGGCGCTTCAAGTTGTCGTGCCGGCCGACGGCCGGGCGGCGCCCGACCTCGAGCGCGCTGTCGAACGCGGCGGAATCCTCGGCGAGGCGTGCAACCTTGCGCGCGCGTTGTGCAACGAACCCTCCAACATCCTGACGCCGGCCGCGTTCGCCGAGCGCGGCGCCGCGATCGCGCGCGAGGCGGGGGTGGCGGCCGACATTCTCGACGAACACGAGATTGCCCGGCTGCGCATGGGGCTGCTGCTCGGCGTCGCGCGCGGCAGCGCCGAGCCGCCGCGCGTCATCGTCCTGCGTTACGATCCGCCGGGCGCGTCCGAGACGCCGGTGCTCGGCCTCGTCGGCAAGGGGATCACCTTCGACACGGGGGGCATCTCGATCAAGCCCGCCGAGGGCATGGAGCGGATGAAGGACGACATGGCGGGCGGCGCCGCCGTCATCTGCGCGATGCGCGCGATCGCGCGGCTCGGCGGGCCGATCAAAGTGATCGGGGTCGTCCCTTCGACCGAGAACATGCCCGGCGGACGGGCGATCAAGCCCGGCGACGTGCTGACCGGCGCGAGCGGCAAAACCGTTGAGGTCATCAACACCGACGCCGAGGGGCGGCTGATTCTCGGCGATGGTCTGTGGTACGCGCGTCAGCTCGGCGCGACGCACCTCGTCGACGTCGCGACGCTGACCGGCGCGTGCATGGTCGCGCTTGGCAAGGTCGCCTCGGGTCTGTTCGGCCAACCCGACGCGTGGCGCGATGTGATCCGTGAGACGGCGCTCAAGGCCGGCGATCGCTGCTGGCCGATGCCCCTCTACGAAGAGTACGCCGACCAGCTGCGCAGCGAGATCGCCGACATGGTGAACTCGGGCGGACGTCCGGCCGGCGCGTGCACCGCCGCGATGTTTCTGAAAGAGTTCGCCGGCGGCCTGCCGTGGGCGCACCTCGACGTCGCCGGCACCGCGTGGGCGGAAGAAGCCAAGCCGTATCAGCCCAAAGGGGCGACGGGGATCGCGGTGCGGACGCTCGCGGAGCTACCGTTTACGTGGGAACGCTGGAAATAGCTGGACGATCTGGGTCGCCGACTCGAAGCCGTACCGCGCGCGCAGCTGTCTCACGCCGATCAGGATTCCGCCCAGAACGCCGCCGAGCAGCGCCGCCGCGAGCAGCGACAAGCCGACGACGCCGATGGCCGTGAGAATGAGCTGCGCCATCGACGTCCCCTCCACGGGTTTCGCCTCGACGACGCGGACCATGATCGGCTGGACGGCCAGCAGGAACATACCGCCTCTATGTTACTCCGGCACGCCCCATCCGCTCCACGGCCCTACTCCGTACCGGTTCCTTTTGTCGCGATGCTTTTCCGGTTCTTCAGGGACTGCTGATATCGGAGGACGGCGTCCTGCAGCGCCTCCGCGATCTGCTGCCGGTACGCGTTCGTTTTCAGGAGCTGTCCTTCCTGCTTGTGCGTGACGAACGAGATCTCGGCCAGCACGCTGGGCATGCCGGCCCCGATGAGGACGACGAACGGAGCCTGCTTGACCCCGAGGTCCTTCAACTGCTTGTTGCGCACCGCGAGGCGGCGCACCATCGCATGCTGCACGATTGCCGCGAAGTCGTGCGACTCGTCGATCTTGTTGTTGAGCGCGATCGCCTTGACGATGTCCGGCAGCGCGTGCATGGCCTGGCCCGACGCGGAGTTCTCGCGCGCCGCGACGGCTTCCGCCTCCGGGTTGGTCGCGAAGTTCAGGAAGTACGTCTCGACGCCGTGCGCCCGCGGATTGCGGCTCGCGTTGGCGTGGATGGAAAGGAACAGGTCGGCCCCTTCGCGATTCGCGATCGCGGTGCGTTCCTGAAGCGGGATGAAGACGTCGGTGTCGCGCGTCATCACGACCTCGACGCCCGGGTGCCTCTGCAGCAGCTTCTGCAGCCGCAGCGCGACGTCGAGCGTCAGCTCCGCTTCGACGACCCCGTTCGACTGCGCCCCGGGGTCATGCCCGCCGTGACCGGCGTCGATGACGATGCGCGACACGCCGAGGCCGAGTTGCCGCGCGAGCGAGAACTTGCCGTTCGAATTCGCCGCGGGCACCGCCGGCGCCGGCAGCGTCGGCGGAGTCGTGCGCTTCGAGCTCAGCGGCGGTGACGGCACGTCCAGCGGCACCAGCGGCGTCTCGATCGGGACGGTCGCGGGCGGGACCGGCATCGCCGCCGGGGCGGAGACGATGGGCTCCACCCGCGTGGGCACAGGGACCATGACCGTCGCAGCCGTCGCGCTCGCGCGATGAAAATCCACGACGAGCCGGTATGGGTTGTAGAGCGAGTAGACGCTGTATCCGTCCGTTCCCTCGAGATCGAGCACGACCCGCGTCGTGTTCTGCGGATGACGACCCAGCCGGATCTCCCGTACCGCATCGTCCGCAAATTTCAGCGTGACGTCCTGCAACGCCGCGACCGGCCGCACGCCTTTGAAATCGAAAAAGACGCGGCGGGGACGCTCGAGGCTCTCCTCGTGATACGCGACCTCGCCGTCGAGGTCGATCGTGACGCGAATCCCGTCGGG
This sequence comes from Acidobacteriota bacterium, assembly GCA_003223835.1. GTDB lineage: Bacteria > Acidobacteriota > Vicinamibacteria > Vicinamibacterales > 2-12-FULL-66-21 > Gp6-AA38. The sequence goes on from QHWR01000008.1 coordinate 16,646, forward strand.
CAGCGCCGTTCGGTGAATGTCGCGCAGCAACGAAAGTGGCGATGTCGGGGGCATCGGCAGCACGGCGCGCGCGGGCGGGGGCGCGGCGTCCGCGAGCGCCGCATCCACCCGAGCCACCAGCGAGCTCGTCGGATACCCCGTCTGAAGCTGTTTCAGCAAACCCACGGCGGTGCGCCGGTCGATGTCGCTGCCGAACCGCTGATAGCAGAGCAGCGCGAGGTTGGCGGCCTGCCACAACGCGTTGTCGCTGTACCCGCTCGCAGGATACCGGCGGACCAGCCGCTCGTATTCCAGGACGACGCGCCGCATCTGGATAGCGGTGGCGGCCGTCGCGGCATCGCGAAGCGTCCGCTCGTGCGCGAGCGCCTCGGTGTACAGGATGCGCGCTCCGCCCGCTTTCGCGCTTTGCGCTTCGCCCGTCTTCGCGGTCCGCGCTTCGGCGAGGCAAGGCGTGACGGGCGCCAGCGTCAGCAGCGCCGCGAGTGCCGCGGAGAATCGGAATGTCATGACGTCCGCCTATCGCAGTTGCGCATCGACTTCGTCGAAGTAATCCTTCTTCACGAGCACTTCGCGCGGCTTGCCGCCGGCGGCGGCCGACACGAGACCGTCGGCTTCCATCATGTCGACGAGCCGCGCCGCGCGGCTGAATCCGATTCGCAGGCGCCGCTGCAGGTACGAGATCGACGCCTGGCCGCTCGACACGACGATCCGCGCCGCCTCGTCGTACAGCTCGTCTTTCTCGAACTCCACGCCGCCGCCGATCTTGTTCTCTTCGCCTTCCGTGATCGTGGTGTCGTAGGACGGCTTTCCCTGCTTGCGCAGAAAGCTCGCGAGCCGCGCGCTCTCCTGCTCGGAGATGTACGGACCGTGCAGCCGCACGAACCGCGACGAGGCGGGCGGCAGATAGAGCATGTCCCCCTTGCCGAGCAGCTGCTCGGCGCCGTTGCCGTCGATGATCGTGCGCGAGTCCACTTTGGACGATACGCGGAACGAGATGCGCGCCGGCAGGTTCGCTTTGATCAAGCCGGTGATCACGTCGACGGACGGGCGCTGCGTCGCGAGAATGAGATGGATGCCGACCGCGCGCGCCATCTGGGCCAGCCGCGCGATCGACTCCTCGACTTCGTTGCTCGCGACCATCATCAGGTCCGCCAGCTCGTCGATCAGGACCACGATGAAGGGGAGCGCCTTGATCTCGTTGCCGTTGTCGTCGCTGAGCGGCCCCTTCATCTCCGCCTGCATCGCCCGAAGATTCCGGTTGTACTGGTCGATGTTGCGGACGCCGACGGCGGCGAGCGTCTTGTACCGCTCTTCCATCTCGCGGACCGCCCAGCGCAGCGCGTTCGAGGCCAGCTTGGGATCGACGACGACCGGCGTGAGCAGGTGCGGAATGTCCTCGTACATCCCGAGCTCGAGCCGCTTCGGATCGATCATGATCAACCGGACGTCGTCGGGCGTCGCCCGGAAGAGGATGCTCGTCAACATCGCGTTCACGCTGACGGATTTGCCCGTGCCCGTCGATCCCGCGATGAGCAGGTGCGGCATCATCGCGAGATCGCTGACGAACGGTTCGCCGTGGATCGTCTTGCCGAGCGCGAGCGTCAACTTCGACGACGACCGGCGGTACGCATCCGCTTCGAGCAGTTCGCGCAGTGAAATCTGCTCGCGGTTCGGGTTCGGGATCTGGATCCCGACGGTGGACTTACCCGGAATGCGATCGATCAACACCGATTCGGCCTGCATCGCGAGACACAGGTCGTCGGCAAGCCCGGTGATCTTGCTGTACTTCACGCCGGCGTCCGGCTTGAACTCGTAGGTCGTGACCACGGGGCCCGGATGGATCTGGACCACGGTGCCCTCGACCGCGAACTCGCGGCACTTCTCCTCGAGGAGACGCGCCCCGTCCATCAGCTGACGTTCGTCGATCTTGCGCTCGCCGCGGGGCGCGTCCAGCAGCGCCATCGGCGGCAGCGCGAACGCCCCCTTCTTGCGCTCGGCCGGCGCTTTCTCCGGTTCGGGCAGCGGCAACGACGGCGCCGGCGGCGGCGCCGGTCGTTTAATCGGCGTCGGCTTGGACGACGCGGCTTTCAGGGCCGCGGCCGCCGCGCTCACCACCGCGGCGGTCTTGGACGGTGTCTTCGGTTTCTCTTCGCGGACGTCGGCGGGGGCCTTCCCAGGAACCGCCGGTGATTTTGCGAGGATCTGTTCGCTCCACCCGGGCCGTTCGCTCGAGCCTTCCCGAAATTCTTTCGAGAGATGCTTCTTCAGCACTTCCTGACGCTGCTTGTTGCGCCGCCGTTCCTCGCGCCACGCGCGCCACGACGCCATCCAGGCCGTCCACCGGCCGCGCGCGATCTGGCCGACCACCGCGAAGAGGCGGCCGAACGAGAACTGCGTCGACAGAATGATGGCGAGGAACAGCAGCGTGAGGATGAGGATGATCGAACCGGTGCGGTTCAGATATTCGGAGAGCAGCGCCGCGAGACGATCGCCCATGTACCCGCCCGCGCGGAACTCTTTGCCCCCCGCGTCGATCGTTCCGAACGCGAGCGACATGAATGACGAGACACAGGAGAAGAGCAGGGCCGCGCCAATCAGCTTCGTGTACGCCGCGTCGAGCGTCCGGCACCAGAAGTAGTGCCACCCCAGGACGACGAGGACGAGCGGGATGAGATAGGCGGTGTACCCGACGATCTGGTAGGACAGTTCGGCGACGAACGCGCCGATGCGTCCCGCGAAATTCACCGGAGGCAGATCCGATCCGGTATTGAAGAACCACACGGGGTCCGACGCGCTGTAGCTGGCGAGCGCGATCAGCCAGATCAGCGCGCACGCGAAGAGCGCGACGCCGACGAACTCGCTGACGCGCCGCGACACGAAAGAGGAAGCCACGTGTCAGATCTCCATCACCACCGGCAGCACCAGCGGCCGGAGGCCGGAACGTTTGCGGAAGAAACGCTGGAGGTCCACGCGGATGCGCTCCTTGATGAGGCCCGGGTCGGTGCGCTCCTCGACGCTGGCCCCCTCGATCGTCGCGCCGACCAGATCCGGCACCTCGCGCAGCAGCGCTTCCGTCCGCGCGTCCACCACGAAGCCGCGCGTGATGACGTCGGGCCGCTCCTCGAGCGACCCCGACTGCCGGCTGATCGCCACGACCGGAACGACCAGGCCGTCGCCGGCGAGATGGCGCCGGTCGCGCAGCACCTCGTCGCCGACCTCGCCGCTCCGGGTCCCGTCGATCAGGATCCGCCCCGCGGGCACCTTGTCGGCCACTCGCGCCCCCTGCTCGTCCACCCGGATGACGTCGCCGTCTTCCGCCAGCACGACCTGCGTGGACGGCGAGACCCGCGCCGCCACCCGGGCGTGCCGGGCGAGCTGCCGGTACTCCCCATGTATCGGCACGAAATAGCGCGGCCTGACCAGCGACAGCATCAGCTTCAGCTCTTCCTCGCTGCCGTGCCCCGACACGTGCACGTGCTTGATCCCGTCGTAAATGACCTCGGCGCCCCGCCGCGCGATGTGGTTCATCACCCGGCCGATCGCCTTCTCGTTGCCCGGGATCTCCCTCGCCGAGAACACGACGACGTCCTCGCGCTCGAGCTTCACGTGACGGTGATCGTCGATCGCGATCCGCGGCAGCGCCGCCGGCGGCTCCCCCTGCGATCCGGTGCAGATGCACACCACGTCCTGCGACGGGAAGTTGCGGACGTCCGTGTCGCGGATCTGCACGCTCGGCGGAATGCGCAGGTAGCCGAGGCGCTCCGCGATCTGCGAGTTCTCGACGACGCCGCGGCCCACGAACGCGACCTTCCGATCGAACTGCTCGGAGAGATCCAGCAGGATCTGCATCCGATAGAGGCTCGACGCGAACAG
>QHWR01000303.1 GCA_003223835.1 Acidobacteriota bacterium
CATCCATCATCCATCATCCGCCATCCGTCAGTGCGGCACGCTCACCGTCGCGGTCGCGGTACCGCGGTTGCCGGCGGTGTCGCGGCAGGAGATTGTCAACGTATAGAGACGGCCCGTCCCCGTGCCGGCGCGCTCGGCGCGCAGCCGCACGTGGTTCGCGTCGATCACCTGCCAGTCCACGGCGGTGTTGCCGTCTCCCGGGCCGTTGAGCGCCTCATTGCTCGACACCGCCAGCGAGCAGACGGGGACGCCGGTGACGTCCGTCGCGGCATAGCTGACCGTGACGTCCCACATCTTGTGGTTCGGCGGCGTGATGACGTTGGGCGACGCCGCGACGCCGCCGATCGACGGCGCGGTCGTGTCCACGACGGTCACCGTCCGCTTCACCGTGCTGCTGTTCGTGCCGTCGCTCACGCTGTAGACCAGCGTGTAGACGCCGGGCACGGCCGTCTGCACCGATCCGCCGATCGTAATGACGCCGGTCAGATCGCCGGCGCACGCGTCGATCGCCGACGCCCCGGGATCGGTCCAGGCCTGTCCCGCCTCGAGCGTGACGTTCGCGGCGCCGTTCAGCGCGAGCAGGGGCGGCGTCGTGTCCACCACCTTGACCGTCCGCGCTATCGTCAGATACCCCTCGTCGGCCGAGTACGTGATCGTGTACGTGCCGGGCACGGTCGTATTCACCGTCCCGGTGACGCCGACTGGAATCGCGGCGCCGAGGCCCGGATCGAACGCGGTTGCGCCCGGATCGACGAACGTGCTGCAGCACTCGACGGTCATGGTGGCCGCGCCGTTCAACGTCAACGTCGGGGCGCCCGGGAACGAGAAATACGCGACCGGCATGTCGTGATCGGAGAGCCGCTCCGGACGCGTGGCGTCGTTCCTGAACGACTCAGGGAAATCCGCGTCGTTGCGCGCGTACGCAATCCGCGAGAAGCGATCCGCCGCCGGCGCGTTGACGAGGATGTGATCCAGCGTTTGCGCGATGCCGTCGAACAGGAACGAGTACTGGTCCGCGCCCAGCGTATCGTCGAGCGGGACGAAATCGGGATTGACGAGATCCGCGCTGGCGAGCACCGCCTGATCCGCCGGCGTCGGAATGCCTTCGATCGTCCCCATCACGTCCACGTAGCCGTCGTTGAACTGGAACGCGTTGTAGTCGCCGACCGAGATGATGCGTTCCGCGGGATGCGCGGTCTGACGCGCCTGCAGGTAGCTCGCGAGGAACTCCGCCTGTGTCTGCCGCTTCGCGCGGATGCGCGCCCCCTCGCTGCCGTCGATGCCCGACAACGACCGCAGGTGATTGACGATCACCGTGATGGGATACGGAGATCCGATGTCGCGATGGACCCTCGCTTCGAGCACGAGCGACGGCCGGTCGTTCAGCTTCGAGCCGTCGAACGCGAAGATCGTGTCCTTTCCGATTTGCGTGACGGCGACGACGTCCACGCGAGACCCTTTGACGAGGAAGCCGACGTCGATGCCGCCGACGTCGTTCCCCTCGACGAGGTACGCCTGATACTGCGGATCCGGCCTGCCCGCGTCGACTTCGTCCGTGTTGACCTGGTTCGCGACGCGGGTCAGCGCGTTGATGTTCTCGACTTCCTCGACGCCGATCACGTCCGGCATCCGGAGGACGTTGCGAATCGCGAGCGACGCTTTCCGCAGCCGCGCGTTGAACGCGCCGGTCGTCAACACGACCTCTTCGGCGTATCCGTCGGCGACATCGTCGTAGAACCGTTCCATGTTGAATGACGCCACGGTGAACTCGCTCGCGTTCGCCGCGGGAACGGGCACGGCCGCGGCGTTGCCCGTCGGGGTCCACGTTCCCGGATCCGGCACGACGGTGTAGGCGCGGAAGCCGTAGTCGAGCACTCCCGTCAGCCCCGCGATTTTCTGGCCTGCGACGATCTCAATCTTCGACGCGCCTGCCTGGCCGTCGCTGTCCACGCGGATCCGTTCCGGATCGCCGTCGAAGCGCGGCACGCAGCAGGGGGATCCGGCGGGCTCGGGCTGCGTCGGCTCGAGCCCCGGCTCGCGCCGCGGCCGCGGCGTATCGCCGATCACGGCGAAGAACTCGCCGTTCGACGTCGATCGGTTGTTCTGCTCGTCCACCGTCGTGCGGCGGAACGCCTGCGTGCCGGACGTGGCCGTCACGTCAACCGTCACGCGCATGCCTTCGTACCGCTCGAGCTGCTCGAAGTCGCCCGACGGCGAGACGTCCGAGGAGAGCAACACGACCGGCGGCGGCAGCGGATTGCCCGCCGACAGCACGGTAATCGAGAGCTGGCCGCTCAGCTCGGTGATCGGCGGGCTCGACGGATCGGCTGAAGGCCGGAACTCCTGCACGATGCCGGTGACGCGCACGAGTGCGCCACGCGAAACCGCGGGCGCCGATCCCGTGAACACGAGGAGGCCCTCCGACGTCTGTGGGTCGGCGTCCCAGTCGGCGACGGCCGCCTCGATGTAGAAGCTGCTCGCGCGAACGGCGGTCACGATGCCGATCGTCTTCATGAGTTGACCCGCGAACGGCGACTGCGAGAACGCTCCTTGAATGTCGTGGATCGGTACCGGCGGCGGCGCGATCGCGACGGCGAACGTCGTCGTCGTACTGCGCGCCTGCGCGTCGCTCACGGTCGCGACGATGTTCTTGCTGCCGACCGGGCCGATTACGGCGGACGCCAGCGAGAAGACGCGATCGCCCGCGGTCACGTCGCCATGCGTCCCGTCATCGAAGAACGGCTGCGTCGCGGCGCCGCCAATCGCGGAGAGATCCGCGGTGACGCTGAGGTTCGTGCTGTCCGGGAAGCGGCCCGGCGTCACGGTGACGTTCAGGAGGGAGATGTCCCCGCTGTCGAGGCTGCCTGGAACCGCCTGGCCCGTGCCGGACGGCGCGAGCCCGTGGATGTTCCGGGGCATCGGCGCGCCGGCGACGAAATCCGCTTTGTTGTCGTCGGTGTCCTGATCGCCGTTCGCGAGCCGGATTGCCGCAAGCGTGTTGGTCAACGTCGGCGCGGCGCCGCTGCCTTCGAAGCAATTCGCCGTGCCATATCCGACGAGATCGACGATCGAAGCGCTCGGCGGACAACTCCCGCTCAATGCGCCCGTCGCGTGGACCAGCGCGACCTTGCCGCTGCTGCCGCTCATCGCGATCGTGCCGGCGTCATCCGGCGCGGGCAGCGGCTGTGTGCCGCCGGCGCCCGCCGCCTCCTGAATCAGGTAGAAGCCGCCCGCCGGAATCGATCCCGTCAGAAGCGTGGGCGTCCAGCTCGTACCCGTCTGAGCGGCGTACTGAACCGACCAGCCCACGAGCGAGACCGCGAACGCGTTCGGATTGTGCAGCTCGATGAAATCGTTCGTCAGCGTTGCCCCGGAATTGCCGCCGCCGCCGTACACCTGGCTGATCTTGATCGGCGGCGCCGGCGCGACGACGACGAGATCGATCTTCGTGTTCGACGAGCGCCCCTGCGCGTCGCTCACGGTGACGGGGAGCGACTTTGCCCCCTCCGGCGTCGATGCCTCCACGGTCGCGCGATACGAAAAGATGTTGTCGCCCGCGGTCGCATCGCCGCGGGTGCCGTCGTCGAAGAAAGGCTGCGTCGCGCTGCCGGCGATCGAGGACAAATCGCCCGTCACGCTCAGGCCCGTGCTCGTTTCATTCTGGCCGGGCGTGACCGCCACGGTCAGGAGCGTGGTGTTGCCCGCCGTCACGCTCGATGGCGTCGCGCTCCCGATCCCTGTGGGATTGGTCGGTTGCGGGATCGACGAACCTGAGACGTTGATGTCGTCGATGCCCACCCACTCGTCGGAGCCCGCGGCGTCGGTCGTGAGGATCCGGATCTGCACGAGCGGCTGGTTCTCGGCGGCGGCCGGCAGCGTCACATTGACCGGGGTCACGAGCGTCGCGAGGCTCGGGCCGCTCGTGGCGTCGGCCACGAAGCCGGCCGGCACGTTCGTG
>QHWR01000009.1 GCA_003223835.1 Acidobacteriota bacterium
AGGATACGCCGCCGACATTTCTCGTCCACACCGTCGCGGACGCCGGCGTCCCCTATGAGAACAGCCTGATGTTCGCCGCCGCGCTGCGAAAAGCCGGCGTCCCGCACGAGCTGCACGTGTACGAGCAGGGGGCGCACGGCTTCGGCATGGGCACGAAGGATCCGATCCTCGGCACCTGGCCGGACCGCTGCGCGGCCTGGCTGCGTGTCCACGGCTTTGTCAGGTAGCGATGCAGCGCTCTTCGGCCGGCGCTCGACACCATGACGGGGCAGAGACAGTCAGCGGGTCTTGCCGGGTCCGTACAACACACGTCCGGGACGCGCCGTCGACATCGCGGTCCCGTCGAACACGACCTGGCCGTTGACGATGACGCAGGAGAATCCCTCGGCGTACTGATGCGGCTTCTCGTAGGTGGCTGTGTCGCGCACGCGTGACGGGTCGAACACCACAACGTCCGCCTTCATCCCGGGCCGCAGCACGCCGCGATCGACGAGGCCGAGCCGCGCGGCGGGAAACGCCGCCATCTTGCGGATCGCGTCCTCGAGCGTCAGCAGTTTCTTGTCGCGCACGTAGACGCCGAGCACGCGCGCGAACGTGCCGTAGCTGCGCGGATGCGGGTTCGCACGCCCGTAGATCGGCACCTCGCCGTCGGACGCAATCATCGTGGCGGGATGTCGGATGATCCGTTCCAGGTCCTCGTCGCTCATCGCGTGGAAGATCCCCTGACACCCCCCTTGCTCGACGATCCACATCGTCGTCTCCGCCGCATTCTCGAGCGTGGGCTCGAGGCCGCGTTGGCGCGTGACGTCGGCGAGCGTCTTCCCCGCGAGCGACGCGTCGAACCCGCAGCTCGCGAGCTGGACGTTGCGGGGATCGCCGCCGCCGCGCTCGTCGCGAATCAGCGCGACGCTGGCGGCCTTGATCGTCGCGCGCGCGGCGGGATCCTTCAGCCGCGCGAGCGTCTGCTGGCGTCCGCCTTCGAGCGCCGACGCCGGCAGCAGCGCCGCCGCGATGCTCGTGCTCGACGCCGTGTAGGGATATTGATCGATTGTGACGTCAACGCCGCGGGCGCGCGCCTCGTCCACGAGGCGCAGCGTCTCCACGCTGCGTCCCCAGTTCGCCCGGCCGATCACCTTGTGATGGCTGATCTGGGTCGGCAGGCCGCCCTTCTCGCCGATCTCGATCGTCTCGTCGACGCTGTCGAGCACCCGCGCGGCATCGTCACGCTGATGCGACTCGTGCATCCCGCCGAACCGGGCGACGGCGCGCGCGAGTTCGATCACTTCGGAGGTCGGCGTGAACGTGCCCGGCACGTAGAAGAGGCCGGTGCTCAGCCCGAACGCGCCGTCGCGCATGCCCTGCTCGGCGAGGCGGACCATGCGCTGAATCTCGTCGGGCGTGGCTTTGCGGTCCGCTTCGCCGATCACCTCCGCGCGAATCGATCCCTGGCCGATGAAGCTGCCGATGTTCAGCGACGTCGGAAGCCCGTTCAGCTTCTCGAGAAACGGCGCGAGCGGGACCGGCGACGACCCGTCCGGACCCTCCATGACCGTCGTCACACCCTGGCGGACGTAGTTGGGCGCGGTCGGCACCTCGAAAATGCCGCGTCGCGCGTGCGTGTGAATGTCGATGAACCCCGGCGCGGCGATCTCTCCGGCGGCATCCACGACACGCGTCGCCGAGCCGTCGATGCGCGGCGCGATCGCCGCGATGGTGTCGCCGCGCACCGCGACGTCGCCGCGGAACCACGGGCTGCCGGTCCCGTCAACGATGCGCGCGTTCCGGAGCAGCAGATCATAGGCCGGCGCTTGACGACGCGCGGCGGCGCCCGCGAGCAGCACGGCGGACGATGCACCGCAGAGGACGGCGAGAAACGTGCGGCTCGACATGCCGCGCATGTTAACCTTATCGCTCCCCCATGACCACGTCAGCGCCGCCGGTCCCGATGTCGTTCCGCGACGTCCTGCAGCTCGACGTCATGCGCCGCGTGTGGTACGCGCAGGTCGTCAGCCTTCTCGGCGACTTCCTCGCGCTCTTCGCGGTGATCAGCGTCGTGTCGTTCCACCTGCACGGGACGCCGGCGCAGGTGACCGGCGTCCAGATCGCGTACATGCTCCCGCTCGCGATCCTCGGACCGCTGTCCGGCGTGTTCGTCGATCGATGGCAGCTCAAACCCACGCTCGTGTCGAGCGATCTGATCCGCGCGGGGCTCGTGGTGCTGCTGCTGTTCTCGGCGTCGCTGTGGCAGATCTACGCGATCCTGGTCGCGCTCAGCATCGTGTCGAGCTTTTTCGCTCCGGCGCAGTCGGTCACGATCCGGAATCACGTCCCGCCGCAGGGTCTGCTCTCGGCGAACGCGCTGATGCAGATCGCCATGATGGGGGTCCGCATCATCGGTCCGGCGGCCGCCGGGGCGCTCGTCGCCGCGTTTGGCGCGAACCTGTGCTACGCGCTCGATACCGTCAGCTTCCTCGCGTCCGCCGCCCTCATCGGGACCGTGGCGATCGCCCGGCGGGAACCCGTTCAGAGGGCCGAGGGCGCGTCGGCGAACAGCCGCGTGCACGCCGTGCTGCACGACATGTCGGAGGGCATGCGGTTCATCGTGCACCACGCCGCGCTGCTGTTCGTCGTGCTCGCGATGGCGGCGGGGCTGTTCACGATCGGCTGCTTCGGTCCGCTGATCGCGATCTACGTCCGCGAGTGGCTGCACGCGAGCTCGGGCGTGTTCGGGACGGTGAGCGCGATGGTCGGCGTCGGCCTGCTCGTCGGTACGCAAGGGCTGCGCTCGGTCGCGCGCCGCGCGTCGAATGAAGTGATGGTGCTGGCCGGATTGTCGGGCATCGGGGTCGGGGCGCTGCTCCTGGGGGCGCTGCCGTACGTTCCCGCCGCGCTCTTCGCCATGTTCACCATGGGATTCGCGTTCGCCGGCATCATCGTGCCCGCGCAGACGTTGATGCAGCAGGAGACGCCGCACGCACTGATGGGGCGCGTGTCGAGCACGGTGATGTCGGTCGTGTTCTTCGCGCAGCTCCTCGGGCTGATCTTGTCCGGCATCCTCGCCCAGAGCATGGGCGTGCGCGCGGTGTTCTTCGCGTGCGCGGTGCTGGCGTGGGTGCTCGCGGCGTCCGGTCATCTGTTCCTGCGCCCGAAGGCGGACTCGCGTCCGGGGGCCGCCAAGGCGGAGGCGGCCGGGAGCGCGTAACAGGGCCGAATGCGAATGCCGAATGCCAAATACTTCTGGCTCCGGCGCTGAGGAGGCACCATGGATCTCATTCAAGTCGACGACATGGGCTTGCTCTACATCTCGCCCGCGATCGATCGATGGGAAGTCGTCGAGGAGCGCGGAATCGACGTCATCATCGATCTCGACGGGAACATCGATACGTGCATTCCCAATCTTCCCGATCATTGCGTGTACGTGTATTTCCCGATTTATGACGAGCAGCTGCCGAATCAGGATCGGCTCGACGCCGTCGCGTCGCTCGGCGCGCAGCTCGTGCGGACCGGTCACCGGGTGCTGTCGCACTGCGGCATGGGATACAACCGGTCCGCGTTGATGGCGGGGCTCATCCTCCACAAGCTCGGGATGAGCGGCGAGTCGGCCATCGAGCGCCTCCGCGAGCGTCGCCCGGGCGCGCTGTTCAACGACATCTTCGCCGAGCACCTGCGTTTGCTTCGGCCCGTCACCGCCGACGTCCTCGACGTTCGCGCGACGGGGTTTGTTCGTAGCGCAGGTCTTTAGACCTGCTCGCGACGACGAGCAGCGCTGAACGGCTCGAGACGAGCACCAGCCGCAACCCGACGTCTCTGCGCGGGAACGGCGCCGCCCGCCATTCCGTCTGTTCTCTTATGCGCCGCCGGCCCATCACGATCGCTGTCGCGGCCGTCGCGGCGCTGATCCTCGGCAGCGTCGTCCTTTTCGTCCTTTTCGCCATCCCGTCACTGGGCGCCGGCGGGCTGCTGCACCCGATGCGGCATCGCGTCGCGCAACGCCCCGCGCTTTCATATGTGGACGTCTCGTTCGCGGGGGACGGCGTGACGCTCCAGGGATGGGCATTTCCCTGCGTCAGACCGCGCCGCGGCACGCTGGTGTATCTCCACGGCATCGCGGACAACCGCGGATCGTCGGCGGGTGCGGCGGAGCGGTTCACGCGCCGCGGCTTCGACGTCATCGCCTACGACAGCCGGGCCCACGGCGAATCGGGCGGCGACGCCTGCACGTACGGGTACTACGAGAAGCGCGATCTGCGGCGCGTCATCGACACGATTCCTGACGGACCCGTCGTTGTCGTCGGCGCGTCGCTGGGAGGCGCGGTCGCGCTGCAGGCCGCCGCCACGGATCCGAGAATTCGCGCGGTGGTGGCGGCGGAAACATTCTCGGACCTCCGGACGGTCGCGACCGAGCGAGCACCGTTCTTCTTCTTCGGGCCGCTGGTCGCGCGTGCGTTCCGGCTCGCGGAGGCGGAAGGACGATTCACCATCGATGACGTCAGTCCGGTGCGCGCGGCCGCGAACATTCGCGTTCCCGTTCTGCTCGTTCACGGCGAAGCCGATCGCGATACGTCGCCCGCGCACTCGCAGCGCATCTTCGACGCTCTGCGAGGTCCGAAGCGGCTGATCCTCGTGCCCGGCGCCGGACACAACGCGTCGCTCCTCCGGCCCGCCACGTGGCGCGAGATCGAAATCTGGATCGACCAGGCGCTCGGGGAGTAAACAGAACACGCCGCGCTCGCGGCGCGCGTGGTACGATCCGCTCCGTGGCCGACTCGGATTCGCAACCGCTGATCCGGCACATCTCCGATACCGCTCGGCTCGCCGCGATGTATCGGGCGCTCGAGAGCGAACATCCCGATGCGTTGTTCCGCGACCCCTTCGCCCGGCGTCTCGCCGGGATCCGCGGCGAGCAGATCCTCGACGCGACCCCGAAACGCTCGCGCCACGAGTGGGCGTGGGTCACGCGGACGTATCTCTTCGACCGGTTCATCACTCAGCAGATCCAGCAGGGCGTCGATCTCGTCGTGAACCTGGCGGCGGGGCTCGACGCGCGTCCGTACCGCATGCCGCTGCCGCAGGCGCTGCAGTGGGTCGAGATCGATCTGCCGAAACTGATCGCGTGGAAGCAGGAGATGCTCGCGGGCGAGACACCGGTGTGCCGCCTCGAGCGCATCGGGCTCGACCTCGCCGACGTCGAGGCGCGGCGCCGCGTCTTCGATCAACTCGGTCGCCGCGGCACCCGCGCGCTCATCGTGACCGAAGGCATCCTGATCTACCTGTCGAGCGAAGAAGTCGCGTCGCTGGCGCAGGATCTCGCCAGGCCGCCGGCGTTTCAGCGATGGGCGCTGGACCTCTCGTCGCCGGTCCTGCTGCGGATGATCCAGAAGGATCAGCTCGGTCAGCAGATGGATCGCGTCGCCTCGCCGATGAAGTTCGGTCCGCCGGAGGGACCGGCGTTTTTCCAGCCGCACGGCTGGCGCGCCGTGGACGTCCAGGCGCTCCTGAAGGCCGGGGCGCAAGTGAAGCGCGTGTCGCTGTTCATGCGGCTGCTCGCGAAACTGCCGGACACCGAGCGCTCGCGCCGGTCGAGGCCGTGGGGCGGCGTCTGCCTCATGGAGCGCGCGTGACCCGGTCCGCCACCGACGATGCGGTCACGCTGGGCTTGCGCGTCAAGTCTGGTTGGGCGGCCTTCGTCGTGGCGCAGGCCGGTGCGGAAGATCCACGCGTCCTCTCCCGCGGCCGGATCGAGCTGTGCGATCCGCAGGACCCGGATTCCCGCCAGCCATACCATGCGGGGTTCGGGACCGAGCAGCACGACACCGCGATCATCGGGCGCCTCGTCGCCATCGTCGAGCGCTGCGCGCGGGATTCGGTCAGGCAGCTCGTCGTCCGGTGCCGGCAGGATGGAATGCCAATCTCCAGCGCCGGACTCGTTGTCGGCAGCGATATCGATCCCGCGACGCTTGCGAACCCGCACATTCGCGCGCATGCATCCGAAGGCCGGCTCTTCCGCCGTGTCGCCGAGGACGCGCTGCGGGAGGCCGGCGTGCCGTCCACCGTCTGGGTCGAGAAGCGGCTCTACGCGGATGCGGCGCGCGCGCTCGGGCGGACGGAAGCGTCGCTGAAACGGACCGTTGCGGAGATGGGGCGCGGGCTCGCGGGCGGCTGGCGCGCCGAGGACAAGGGCGCCGCTCTCGCCGCGTGGCTCTCGCGGCATCATGCCGCGCTGTGAGGCCGTTCACCATTCGCGACGCGACGCCGGCGGATCGATCGTTCGTCATGGACACGGTTCGCCGCCTCGCGGCGTTCGGTCCACCGCCGTGGCGCACCGCCGAGGAAGTCGTCGCCGGCGAGGTGCGATCGCTCGAACGCTTCTTCGCGACGCCGGATCCCGGCGCGCGGCTGTTGATCGCGCAGGATGCGTCGCATGTGGCCGCGGCGTTCGTCTACCTCGAGGTTCTTCGCGACTACTTCAGCGGCGAAACGCACGGACACATCGGGATCCTCGCGGTCGCGGCCGCCGCCGAAGGGCGCGGCGCGGCAGCGGCGCTCCTGCGTGCCGCCGAGGACTGGGCGCGCGCGCAGCGATTTCGCAAGCTGACGCTGAACACGTTCGAAGGCAACCTGCGGGCGCGGCGTCTCTACGAGCATGTCGACTACCGCCTCGAAATCCTGCGTTACGTGAAGCTGCTTGAGGGATGACGGCGATCGTCATTGGCGCCGGGATCGGCGGGCTGGCGATGGGGATCGCCCTGAAGCGCGCCGGCGTCAGCGTCGAGATCCACGAACAGTCCACGGCGTTGCGCGAGGTCGGCGCCGGGATTTCGCTCTGGGCCAACGCGCTCCGCTGCCTGGACGCCGTCGGCGCCGGCGACGCCGTCCGCCGCGGCGGCATCGCGGCCCTCACACCGAGCCTGTATGCCGCGGACGGCACGGTGCTGGCCCGCCCGCACGCATCGCTCGCCGCGACGCTCGGTACGCTCGCGCTCGTCATCGACAGAGCGGAGCTGCTGCGGATCCTCGCGCAGGCATTTGGCGACGGCGTCACGCTCGGCGCCGCCTGCACGGGATTCGACGACGATGACCGGGGCGTCACCGCGCGGTTCGCCGACGGCCGGACGGCGCGCGGCGACCTCCTCGTCGGCGCCGACGGCCTGCACTCGATCGTCCGCGCACAACTCCATGGCGACGCGCCGCCTCGATACGCCGGCCACACCGCCTGGCGAGCGGTCGTCCGCTTCCCGGCGCCGCCGGCGAACGCCGGGGAATTCTGGGGACGCGGCGCGCGGTTCGGCTGGATGCCCTCGACGGGCGGCGTCTACTGGTACGCGACCCAGAACGCCGAGGAAGGAGGGCGAAGCGCGGACGGCGAGCGCGCCGCATTACTCCGGCTGTTCGGCCATTGGAGTCACCCGATTCCGGCGCTCGTCGAGGCGACGGCCGATGCGGCGATTCTTCGAAACGACATCTACGACCGTCCGCCGATCGCGCGCTGGGGGCGCGGGCGCGTCACGCTCGCCGGCGACGCCGCGCACCCGATGACGCCGAATCTCGGTCAGGGCGCGTGCCAGGCGATCGAGGACGCGGTCGTGCTCGCAAATTGCGTGCGGGAGATTCTTCCGCCTGAAGGCGGAAGCCACGAGAACGACAAGGAGTCCGAGACCGCGCTGCGGGCGTACGAGCGGCTTCGCGCGCCGCGCGCGAACGCGATCGTCCGCCAGTCGCGACAGATTGGGTGGCTGGGCCAGCTCGAGTCGCCTCTGCTGGCTGGTCTACGCGATCGCCTGGTGGGCCTCGCGCCGCGGCTGCAGACGCGCGCGCTGGCGGCCGTCATCGACGTCTGGCCACCGGCCACGGATTCACACGGACGGGATCGGCCACGGATGAACGCAGATCAACCGTCCGCCACAGATGAACACGGATCAACGATCGGCCACAGATGAACACGGATGAACACAGATTATGACTGGCCACGGATGAACACGGACAAACACGGATCACAGATACTCGTCTACTTGGTTATCAGCGCATACAGCCGTTCGAGGTCACGCAGCGTTTCCGTCGTGCTCGCGGGCGTAATCAAGCTGTCCTGGCGTTGGATTCCGCCGGCGGAAACACATGGCAGCAAGATCGTGAGCGGGAGAAACATACAGGCCCCGTTTTATCTGTGTCCATCTGTGTGCCTCTGTGGCCAGTCCAAGCCCGTGTGAATCTGTGGCCGGTCCGGATCTGTGGCGCTGACGCGATAAGATCGCCCGATGATTGTTGCGAACGTGCTATTTGCGGCCGTGGCCGCGGCCAACCCGCAGGCCGCCGCGACGCCTGCGCCGCTCAACGCGGAAGAGCGCGCGATCCTCGCCTACGTAGACGCCCATAACAATGACGCGCTCGCGCTGCTCGAGAGGGTCGTCAACATCAACAGCGGCACTCAGAATTTCGCCGGCGTCCGCGAGGTCGGGCGGATCTTCGGCGCCGAGCTCGAGGCGATCGGATTCAGGACGGAGTGGGTGGACGGCGCGGCGTTCCATCGCGCGGGACATCTCGTCGCGCGGCATCCGGGCGCCGGTCCCCGGATTCTGCTGATTGGACACCTCGACACGGTGTTCGAGCGGGACAGCCCGTTCCAGAAATTCGAACGGATCGACGCGAACACCGCGAAGGGTCCCGGCATCATCGACATGAAAGGCGGCGACGTCATCATCGTGTCGGCGCTCAAAGCGCTCGACGCCGCCGGCGCGTTGACGAGCATGAACGTCAGCGTCGTGATGACCGGCGACGAAGAGGCGTCGGGGGATCCGCTGAGCCTCGCGCGCAAGGCCCTCGTCGACGAGGCGAAGGGAGCGGACGTCGCGATTGGATTCGAGGATGGTCCGGGCGATCCGAAATACGCCGTCACGGCGCGCCGCGGGACGACGTCGTGGGAGCTGCGCGTGAAGGGAACGCCGGCGCACTCGTCGCAGATTTTCCGAGCCGACATCGGCTACGGGGCCGTTTATGAGACCGCGCGTATTCTCGATGGCTTCCGCCAGAAAATGGCCGGCGAAGAGCACCTGACGTTCAATCCCGGCGTCATCCTCGGGGGCACGCAGGTCACCTACGACGCCGCGCAGACGCGCGGCACCGCGTTCGGCAAGGAAAACGTCGTCGCGGAGACGGCGGTGGTGACGGGCGATCTCCGGACGCTGTCGAAAGAGCAGCTCGCGCGCGCGCGGAAGACGATGAAAGAGGTTGTCGCCGCGTCGCTGCCGCACACGTCGGCGGCCATTACGTTCGACGACGGCTACCCGGCGCTCGCGCCTTCGGATGGCAACGCGAAGCTCCTCGCGATGTACGACCGCGCGAGCCAGGATCTTGGCTTCGGCGCCGTGACGGCCGTCAACCCCGACCGGGCCGGCGCCGCCGACGTGTCCTTCGTGTCGGGCGAAGTCCAGATGATCATCGACGGCGTCGGTCTGATGGGACACGACGATCACACGCCCGGAGAGACAGCGGACCTGCGGACGCTCGCCAGCCAGACGAAGCGTGCCGCTGTCCTGCTCGATCGGATCGTACGCGGACGTTAGGGACGCGGATGACCGTGCTGCAGCAAGCGCCCAGCTTGACGACGAGCGACGCCGTCGCGATTGCGCGCGAGCTGTACGGGCTCGAGGCATCCGCCTCGCCGCTCACGAGCGAGCGCGATCAGAACTTCGCGCTCGTCGCCGGCGAGCGCCGGTTCGTCCTCAAGATCGCGAACGCCCTCGAGAACCGCGAACTGCTCGAGGCGCAGAACGCCGCACTGTCGCGCCTCGCGCCGTCCGGGCTCTGTTCGCAGGTGGTCCCTGCCGCGACCGGCGAACAGATCGTGCGGCTCCCCGCGACGTGGGGCGGACGCCATGACGTCCGGCTGCTGACGTGGATTCCGGGCGTGCCGCTCGGGGCGGTCCGGCGCCACACGCCGGCGCTCCTCGAAGATCTGGGACGCCGCCTCGGCGAGCTCGATCGGGCGCTCGCCACCTTCGATCGTCCGGCGCTTCACCGCGACTTCCACTGGGACCTCGCGCGCGGGCTCGAGATCGTGCGCGAACGCGCCACGTTCATCACCGACGACGGTCTGCGCGCTCTTGTGGACGAAGTCGCGCGGACGTTCGCGCGGAACGACGGCGCGCGCGTCGCGGCCCTGCGGCGGTCCATGATTCACGGCGACGCGAACGACCACAACGTCCTCGTCAACGCCGCCGGCGCGCCGTTCGACCGCTTTCAACGCGTCACCGGCTTCATCGATTTCGGGGACATGGTGCACAGCGTCACCGTCGCCGATCTGGCGATCGCGATTGCGTACACGGCATTGGGAAAGCGGGATACGCTCGCCGCCGCCGCGGCGGTGGTCCGCGGCTTTCATCAGGCGCTTCCGTTGACCGAAGACGAAGTCGCGGCGCTGTTCGGCCTCGTCAAGCTGCGTCTCGCCGTCAGCGTCGCCGTTGCCGCCGATCAGCAGCGGCAGCGCCCGGGCGACGGCTATCTGACGATCAGCCAGGACGCGATCCGCACGACGCTGCCGAGGCTCGTCGCGATGCCGCCGCGCTTCGCCGAGGCGACGTTCCGTCGCGCGTGCGGCTGGCCAGCGACGCATTCGTCCGCGGCGATCGTGCGCTGGATCGAGCGGAATCGCGAATCCTTCGCTCCCGTCGTCGGCGACGGCGGCAACGCGGCAATCGTCGATCTAAGCGTCGGCAGCCCGCTCGTTTCCGGCGATCCTCGCGAGAATGCGGAACCGCTGTTGAGCGCGCGTATTGACGACGCGGTGCGGACGGTGGGCGCACGCGTCGGTATCGGGCGTTACGGAGAAGCGAGGGGACTCTATACGTCGCCGCTGTTTGCCGGCGCGACTGACGCCGACGAGCGCCGGACCATTCACCTCGGCGTCGATTTGTTCGCGCCGTCCGGGACGCCGGTGCGCGCGCCGCTCGCGGGCGTCGTCCACGCGTTCGGCGATAACGCAGGTCCTCTGGATTACGGACCGGTCGCGATCCTCGGCCACTCGACGGACGATGGTGCGGCGTTTTTCACGCTGTACGGCCATCTGACACGCGAGTCGCTCGGTGAGCTGCGAGTGGGACAGCGCGTCCAGTCAGGCGAACGGATCGGCGCGATCGGCTCCGCCGGCGTCAACGGCGGCTGGCCGCCGCACGTCCACCTGCAGCTCATCGTCGATCTGCTCGATCTCGCCCGGGAGTTTCCCGGCGTGTGCCGCGCGAGCGAGCGTGACGTCTGGTGCGGGCTCTCACCGGACCCCACCGATCTCGTCGGCCTCGATCGCTTCCGCCTGAAGGCGGAAGCCACGACTCACGAGCGCGATCAGCCAGACGGTTCCTCTTCGAGAACTCGTGGCTTCCGCCTTCAGGCGGAAGATCGCCTGCAGATTCTGCACAAGCGCCGCTCGCTGCTCGGGCCCAACCTCAGTCTCGCGTACCGCGATCCCGTGCACGTCGTCCGCGGCTGGATGCAGTACCTGTACGACGAAACGGGTCGTCGTTACCTCGACGCCTACAACAACGTGCCTCACGTCGGCCACTCGCATTCGTCCGTCGTCGGCGCGGCGGCGGAGCAGATGCGCGTCTTGAATACGAACACGCGCTATCTGCACGACCTCGTCGTCGAGTACGGCGCACGCCTGACATCGACGCTGCCGGACCCGCTCCGCGTCTGCTACTTCGTGAACTCCGGGAGCGAAGCGAACGAGCTGGCCATTCGTCTCGCGCGCGCGCATACGAAGCGCCGCGATCTCATCGTGCTCGACCATGCGTACCACGGGAACACGACGACGCTCGTGGCGATCAGCCCGTACAAATTCAACGGCCCCGGCGGTGACGGCGCGCCGGATTGGGTGCACGTCGCGCCGCTGCCGGACGATTATCGCGGGCCGTTCAAGCGCCACGATCCGGATGCGGGCGCGAAGTACGCGCGTGCCGTCGTGGATATCGCCGGAACCGTGCGTGCGCGGACCGGCGGCCTCTGCGGCTTCATCGCGGAGAGCGCGCCCAGCGTCGGCGGCCAGATCATTTTGCCGCCCGGCTACATGGACGCCGTCTACCGCGCCGTCCGTGCGGCGGGCGGCGTCTGCATCGCGGACGAAGTGCAGACGGCGCTTGGCCGCCTCGGACGTCATTTCTACGCGTTCGAATCGCAGCACGTCGTGCCCGACATCGTCGTGCTCGGCAAGCCGATTGGAAACGGCCATCCGATCGGCGCGGTCATTACGACGCCGGCGATCGCGGCGTCGTTCGACAACGGGATGGAATTCTTCAGCACGTTCGGCGGCAACACGGTGTCGTGCGCGGCCGGCCTCGCCGTGCTCGACGTGCTCGCGCGCGAACCGCTGCAGGAGCGCGCGCGCGCCGTCGGCGATCGGCTGATGGCGCGGCTCGAGGACGTCGCGTCGCGGCGGCATGCAATCGGCGACGTGCGCGGGTCCGGATTGTTCATCGGCGTGGAGCTGGTGCGCGACCGCGAGTCGCTCGAGCCGGCGACCGCCGAAGCCACGTACGTGGTCAACCGGTTGCGCGAAGAGGGCATCCTGCTCGGCACCGAAGGACCGTCCTCCAACGTGCTGAAGATCCGGCCGCCGATGCCGTTCAACGAAGAGGATGCGGACCACCTGACGCGCACGCTGGATCGCGTGCTCGACGAACTGGAATGACCCATGGCAGATCCGAAAGTCATCGTGATTACGGGTGCGAGCAGCGGGATTGGCGCGGCGCTCGCGCAACACCTCGGCGCCGGACCACCGGACGGCGAGCGCGCCCGGCTGGCGCTCTCGGCGCGGCGTGAGCCGGAACTGCGGGAGACGGCGCGTGCGGCCGGCGGCGAGACCATCGCCATCCCGGGCGACATGACCAGACGTGAAGATGTCGAGCGTTTGCGCGACGAGGCGATCCGGACGTTCGGGCACGTCGACGTCTGGATCAACAACGTCGGCCGCGGCATCAGCCGCAGCGTGTTCGAGCTGACGGACGCGGACGTCGACGAGATGATCGCCGTGAACGTGAAGTCGGCGCTGTATGGCATGCAGGCGATCGTGCCGCATTTCAAGGAGCGGGGTCGCGGCCACCTGATCAACGTCTCGTCATTTCTGAGCCGCGTGCCCGTCGTGACCTTCCGCGCCGCCTACAGCGCGTCGAAGGCGGCGTTGAACGCGCTGACCGCGAACGCGCGGATGGAGCTGGCCGGCACGCATCCGGGCATCGACGTCTCACTCGTGATGCCGGGCATCGTGACGACGGACTTTCACCGTCATGCCCGCCACGGAACGCCATCGTTCGGGTCCGGGGCGCCGCCGCCGGGCGCGCAGAACGCCGACGAGGTCGCGGCGGCGATCGTCGCGCTCATCGCTCGTCCGGTTGCCGAGATCTACACGAACCCGCAGCAGGCCGCCGTCGTGGTGCGGTACTACGGCGGCGTCGCCGCCTTCGAGCGCGAGCTCGCGGCGCA
>QHWR01000010.1 GCA_003223835.1 Acidobacteriota bacterium
CTCGATGTCGGCTCATCGCATCCTGGAGCTGTAGCAGGTTCCAAGGGTCCGGCTGTTCGCCGGTTAAAGCGGTACGTGAGCTGGGTTTAGAACGTCGCGAGACAGTTCGGTCCCTATCTGTCATGGGCGGAGGAAATTTGAGGGGGGTTGACCTTAGTACGAGAGGACCGGGTTGAACGGACCTCTAGTGTACCGGTTGTCGTGCCAACGGCAGCGCCGGGTAGCTACGTCCGGACGTGAGAAACGCTGAAGGCATCTAAGCGTGAAACACTCCCCAAGATGAGATTTCCCAGGCCGCAAGGCCTCTGAAGGCTCCTGGAAGATGACCAGGTAATAGGCTGGGTGTGGAAGCGTCGCAAGACGTGGAGCTAACCAGTACTAATCAGCCGTGAGGCTTGACCATTTTTTCTCATTGTTGCCAGCGGGCGGGTCCCAAGACCCGTCGCTACACACACCGCCGTGGGTGTGGTCACGAGAAACTACCGTTTGCAGGATATTCAGCTGCCCGCCGTCGCCGCGCTCCGCGGCTCTGGCGGGACGAGTCGTCGCGCAGGCCCTCGGGCCTGCCGCTCTTTGAAATAGTCTGGGACGATCCACCTTCGCGCCTCACGGCGCTTCGGGAACAGGCCCGAACGGGCCTGTCCGCCGTAGCTCCCGCAAGGGAGCGAAGGCGGAACCCCAGGCACCAAATTTCCCGGTGGTCATAGGAGCAGGGTCACACCCGTTCCCATTCCGAACACGGAAGTTAAGCTTGCTACCGCCGATGGTACTGCGTGGGAAACTGCGTGGGAGAGTAGGTCGCTGCCGGGAGTATTCGTGGGCCCGCCTCGTCATGACGAGGCGGGCCTTTGTATTTGGTGAATTCGTGCATTGGTGAGTTGGTGAATTCACCAATTCACGAATTCACCGACTCCCCAATTCAACAAGTCGCCGCCCCGTCGAGCCCCACCCGCACGAACGCGCGCGCGCCGGGGAACCGCGCCTCCACGCCCGCCCGCAGCGCCGTCAGCGTGCCCGTCAGCACGCCAGGATCCGGGCCACGATGCCGGCGTCCCATCTCGCCGAGCGCGGCAAGCGTCCGATCGATCGACACGAGCACCAGCTTCGCCGTCCCGAGCGCGTCAGCCTGCAGGTCGACGCCGTGTCTGGCGCGGTCCGCCGCCACCAGCGCGCGAAAGATCTTCGACGCGATCAGCATGTGGTGCCACGCGACGATCTTCTCGGGCGTCGCGTCATCGAAGTACGGATCGCGGGAGATGTCGAGGCCCGACCGCACGAGGAACCGATTGGCCCGCATCATGTACGTGCGCCCCAGCACCTCGAGCGGATCCCCGATTGCCGGCGGACCGGGACTGCGCTCCGGGGCAGCGAGGTCGTAATCGAGCTGCGCGACCGCCGACCCCGTGACGTCGGCAATCGCTGCCGCGAAGCGCGTTCCCTCCTCCAGCATGGCTTCGAATCGCTCCACGGTCAGAGGGTCCCGCGGATCGCCGGCGCGCCCCTCGTCCCGCGTGCGGTAGAACAAACACCGCGGCGTCGCGCGACAATAGCGGCACCACTGGTCGCAGTAGTCGTACACGAACGGAATGAGCGACGGATCGCGGACGACGTCCAGGAGGCGGATGGTCTGCATGCCGATCGTGGATCGCAACGGCCGTGCCTCGCCGGAATTCGAGGAATTTCGCGTGAGTCGGGTCCGGTGGTGGCAGAATCTGCGGTGGATGCAAGGCCAGCACGTACGCAGGAATTGCGTACGACAAGCGCCCCGTCAAAAGCGAAGCAGCAGGCCGAGCGACGGTCCGATCGCTTCGATGTCAGGATTTCGGTTGGGGCCCTTGAGGCTCGCGTTCGACAGGTGGACCCACTGGAGCCCGATGACGACGTCGACGCGCGGGCGTGCGCGAACCAGGACGCCGCCGCCGGCGACCGCGAGATAGTTGAACCTCGTGCCGCGGGGCGGCGCGGCGATCGCAGCATCCGATACACCGACCGCGGCCTCCACATACGCCGTCGTGCGCGCGTGGCGATACACGCGCCGGCGGATCCCCGCCGTCAACCCGAGCGCCCAGCTGTCGTTCGCGCGCTGCGAGACGTAATAGACGCGCTGACTCGCGGTGAGGACCCATCCGTCGCTGAGTCCGAACGTGATCCCCTCTTCGAGCCCGTACAGCTCTTCGTGCGACGCGTTGTAGTTCCACCCTTCGAGGGCGGCGTGCGTCTGGACCTCGAAATGCCAGCACCGCGGCGCGAACGGCTCGCCGCAGGGGGCGGCGTCCTGGCCGGACGCGGAAGAGACGACGCAAAGAACCGCGAAAAGACAGTGGAGTATCGTAATCCGCATGCAGTCTCGTGTGCGCCACGTCGTCGCGGTCCTCGTGGCGGTCGTGGCGGGGGCGCACGGCGCCGCCGCGCAGGAACACATCGTCCTTCGATCGGATGTCCTCTTTTACGGTGACAACACCGAGTTCCGCAACCCTTTTCGCGATGGGGAAACGATTCTGGGCGCCGCGGTGCGCGTGTCGGCGGACGTCGAAACCGGCGCGCGGACGGTGCTGTCGCTTGGCGGGTTCTTCAATCAGCGCTTTGGATCGGATCGCGGCGTCGAGCAGGCGCGGCCGGTCGTCGCGCTGAGCGTTCGCGGACGGCGGTCGACGTTCACGTTCGGAACGCTGCCGCCGCGCGCGGACAAGACGCCGGCCGGGCCCGATCGCGCCGGGCCGCACGGACTCCTGCCGCCGCTGCAGCGCGACACGCTTGCCTTCGAGCGTCCCTACGAAGCGGGCTTTCAATGGACGTTCGCGGGCGCCGCCCTGCGGCACGAGATGTGGCTCGTGTGGCAGCGCCTGAACACGGCGGAGCACCGCGAGCGCTTCGACGTCGGCGTGGACGCGGAGCTCGGCGCCGCGCGCGCCGTCTCGGTGCCGCTGCAGCTTCACGTCGTGCACGAGGGGGGACAGCTGTTTCCGTCCGGACCGGTCGGCGACAGCACGGCGGCCGCCGCGGGCGTCAACGTTCACGGTCGCGCGGGACCGCTCGACCGCGCGTCGGTCGAAACGTACGCGCTGATCTCGCGCTTCGGTCCCGACCGAAGCCGCCCGGAATTGTCGCGCGACGGCGTCGCGTTTTTCGGGCGCGCAGCCGCCGAGCGCGGCAGCCTCCGCGCGCATGTGATCGTCTGGCGCGGCCGCCATTTCATCAAGTGGGAAGGCGATCCGAACTACTTGTCGGTCTTCGCAAACGGCCGCCGCTATCACGGGACGCGCGACTACGCGGAAGCGGGGATCACGCGCCGATTCCGTCTGTCCGCCTCGGCGCTCCTCGACGTCTCGGGGCGGTTCCATCGCGTCGAGAACCACTACGAGTATTCGTACCGCGTGACGAGCATCGTCGGCGTCGGATGGCGGTTGCGGTAGACGAAGCAAATGCCAGATGCAAAATGTCCAATGCCAAAAGCGATCTCTTCGATCGTTCGGGCGTGCGGCCTGGCTATGCCGGCGCGTTGTTCGCGCGGCGCAGCGATGGCGGCAGGAACTCGTCGACGTCCTGATCGGAGTACCCAACCTTGCTGCCGCCGGAGAGCGCACGTCTCGCGATCGCGTACGTGTGGCGATCGCCGGGCGGAGCCTGTTCGAACACCGCGGCCACTTCCTGCATCAACGCATCGCGGCGTTTGATCAGCGTCGCCAGATCGATGGCGTCGTCGTGCACGTCCGCGAGCAGCGCCCGATATTTTTCGGACAGCAGCCAGAGGCGCGCGGCGCTTGCGCGATGCCCGTACACCCGCGGCTCCGAATCGAGCGCCGCGTAGACCGCGCACGCCACGAAGGCGGCGGCCGTCGCGCTTGCGCCCACGATCTGGAAAATCCGTCCGTGCTGCAGCGCGACGAGGCTGCAGACGGCGGCGACGCCGATGAGCGCCAGCATCGCGAGCTTGGTGCGCCAGCCCCAGCGCGCCAGCGTGGCGGCGGCGTCCGCGTGCGCCTGGTACGCGCCCACGACGCTGCCGAAACTCAGACGAACGTGATCGACGACGCTCAATTGAAACATGGGAGCTCCAGAGGGAAGCTCGATGCCGATGCAAGTCCGGAGCCTTCGAGATCGTCGATTTGCAAGGGTTTTCGCAACGGCCGGCGCGCCGGCGCGTCGCGGACGACGACAACCGTGAAATTTTGGGATAGCGGCGCCGGCGGACAATTCGGTGATCCGATGCCGAATCCGTATCGATCGCCGGCGTGACGACGCGCGTCGGGTGCGGCAGGGAGACGGATCGGACGCGGAACGAGACTTGCCCGTCAGCGAGGTTTGCCCATCAAGGAAGGTTCGACATGCAGCAGGCTGCCGGCATCGGTCCGTCCATCATCATCAAAGGCGAGCTGAACGCGCACGAGGACATCATCATCGGCGGACGCGTCGAGGGGTCCGTGCTCGTCGAGGGGTGCAAGCTCACGATCGGTCCTGGGGCGATGATCGTCGCCGACGTCCGGGCGCGCGAAATCGTCGTCGCCGGCCACGTACTCGGAGGGCTCGCCGCGCAAGATCGGATCGAACTGCGCGAGGGATCCGACATCGAAGGGGACATCACGACGCCGGTGCTCCGCATGATGGAAGGCGCGGGGCTGCGCGGACGCGTCGACATGCCCGAACCGGCCGCCGCGGAAGAAGGCGAAGCCGACGGCGACGCGGCGTAAACGGATCAGGATTTCAGGAGCGGCAACCGCACCGGCCGCCCGCCCCGTTCGGCCGAACGGTCGGCGGCAAGGCAAATCTCCATCGTCTTCTGCGCGTCGTGGACGTTGAGATGCGTTTCGCGTCCTTCGAGCACGCACGCGACCAACTCGTCGATTTCTCCCTGGAACGGATGGTGCGAGACGTCGGCGGTCCCGGGCATCTCCGCCTGCACCTTGATCGCCTGCGCGCCCGTCGGCAGCGCTGCCGGCGAGAAGCTGACGTCGGGAAACGGACACGCCTCGCGCAGCGCGTCCAGGGGGAACGGCTCGTCGTTCCAGAGGATCAGGTCATCGCGCAGCGTCGCGCGATCGCCCATCATCTCGACCGAGAACGCGTAGGGCATCTGAAAATCCGTCGAGCTGACAATCTGTCCGAGCACCGGCGCGCGCCGGGCCCGCGAGGGACCCATGCGGAGGTTGACGGCGATTGACGTCGGCCACTCGTAGCCCGCGGTGAAGCGCGTGTGATACGCCGACACTTCGGCCGCTTCCAGTCCGGTGCACCACCGGAGCGCATCGACCGCGTGGCATCCCGCCGCCAGCAGATGACTGCGTCCGCTCGCGCGCGTTCGCACCCAGCTCCAGCCCGAATACCAGTCGGTGACGCGCGACAGGTATTGAACCCGCGCGAATCGCAGCGCCCCGAGCCAGCCCGCCTCTCGCAGCCAATGCGCGAATCGCAGGTACGGGTTGTAGTGGAGCTCGAACGACACGATCGTGCGCACGCGCGCGCGGCGGACGGCATCGCGAATCTGCGTCAGCTCGCGCGTGTCGAGGCCGGTCGGCTTCTCGAGCAGGATGTGTTTGCCCGCGTGCGCGGCCTGCACGGCCTGGCGTGCATGCAGATGGTTGGGCGTCGCGATCGAGACGATCTCGACGTCGCGCGCCTTCAGGACGTCGGCGTAGCGGGTCGTGTAGCGGACGTCCTCGAGCGTGACGCCGGCCGTTCGCAGCCGCTCCGCGGCGCGCCGCTCGTCGCGAGTGCACAACAGGACGACGCGCGCGTGCGGATTGCGGCGGAACGCGGTGATGTGCTGGACGGCGACCCAGCCGATCCCGACGACGGCGACCCCGAGTGGACGCGGCATCCGGAAACCGCCTTCATGCTAATGCAAACCGCCAAACGCCAAAACAGGTTGACCACCCTCGCTTCGACGTAAGATCCCGTCTCTACGAGGAGAATACCGAGAATGCCGATGATCGAGCGAGTCAGGCACGGCGCGGCCGTCGCCGTGGCGGCGATTGCCATGCTCGCCGCGTGTGGACGCAACACGCCCGCGGGAGGCGCAGGAACGGCCACGAGCGGTCCGCCGGCGGCATCGCCCGCGCTACCTCCGCCGAGCGCGGCGCAGCCGTCCGCGGCGATGCAGCTCACGTCGCTCGGCGACGACGACGTCAAGCTCTACGTCGACGTCATGGAAGCGGCCGCGGACCGCATCGTCCATCCGACCGCTGAGGATCAGCAGACGACGGCGCGCGCAAACAAGGCGATGATGAGCGCCAAACCTGGTCAGGCGCTCCCGCCAGACGATGGCCGCGCGATGATCCGGTTCACGACGATGATGACCAACATGGACCTGATCGTCGCCGAGGAGCGTCGCGTGGACGTGAAGCGATACGAAGGGATACGCGCCATCGTCGAAGACGTCGTGCCGAATCCGGCGATGATCAACGCGCCCGGCATGCCGGCCGCCGCTGCGCCGGCGCCTGCCGATCCGCGGACGAAGAACGCCGAAGAGGCCGCGGCCAAGGTCCTCGAACCGTACAAAGCGCGGATTCAGCGCGTGGAGGCCATCGTGCGCAAGTCCGCGCGCCTGGCACGATGACCATGCGTCGCACACCCATCGTCCTGCTCGCGTGCATTTCGCTCCTCGTCGTGTGCTCCGGGCCGAAGCCCGGCGCGACGGGCGTTCAATCCGGCACCTCCGCCGTCAAGGCCCTCGTCGGCGGCACGCTCGTGGATGGCTACGCCGGCCCGCCGATCCGCAACAGCGTCGTCATCATCGAAGGGGACAGGATCAAAGCCGTCGGCCAGGTCGGCACGCTCGCCGTCCCCGCGGGCGCGGACGTGATTTCGACGGAAGGGATGACCGTGCTGCCCGGCCTGTGGGACATGCACGTGCACCTGATGATCGACGGCCACGCCGACTACGATCACTGGGACAAAACGTACGAGTCGCAGTTCGGCTCGGTGATCATGCCGGCGTCGGCGAAGCAGCTCCTCCTCGCGGGCGTCACGAGCGCGCGCGACCTTGGCGCGCCGCTCGAGCCGAGCATCTCCGTTCGCGACCGGATTAACGCGGGTCGCATGCCGGGCCCGACGCTCTACGTGTCCGGGCCGTTCATCCAGCACGAACCGTATCCGGGGACCGAACGCTATCGGTGGGGCGTGCAGGGTGCGGACGACGCGCGCGCGAAGGTCAAGAAGCTCGCGGACGCGCACGTCAACGTGATCAAGCTGATCGATCAGGATCAGATGACGATGGAGGAAGTGCGCGCCGTCGTCGACGAGGCGCATCGCAACCGCCTGCCTGTCGTCGCGCACGCGCACCGTCCGGAGGAGATCCGTCGCGGCCTGAACGCGGGCGTGGATTGTTTCGAGCATACCGGCCTCGCGACCGCTCCCGCGTACCCCGACGACATCCTGCAGGCGATCCGCGAACGCACCGCGAAGATGAGCCTTGGACCGTTGTTCTGGACGCCCACGATCGAAGGACTGCTCAATTACGAATACCTTCGAGACAATCCGGAAGCGCTGGACGATCCGGCGTGGCACGAAGGTTTGCCCGCGGAGATCGTGGCCGACATCAGGAAGTCGCTCGAACATCCCGACAGGCTGGCGTACTTTCAGTTGACGGCCGCGCGCCGTCCGACGCTCGCGCGGAAGTTCAACCAGCTTCGCGAGGCGGGCGTCGTCATGCTCGTGGGAACCGACAGCGGCATCCCGATGAACTTTCACAGTCAATCGACGTGGCGCGAGCTCGACGCGTGGGTGAACACGCTCGGCGTGGATGCGATGACCGCCATCCGCGCGGCGACGTATTGGCCGGCGCTGGCGATGAAGGTGGACGGCGAGGTCGGAACGGTGAGCCCGGGCAAGTTCGCCGACGTCATCGCGGTGCGCGGCGACGCGCTGCGCTATATCGCGCTCCTGCAGCGCGTCGACGTCGTCATCAAACACGGCGTCCGTTACAAATAGGTACGCGGCGCTTCGGTGGCGACGTGCTGAGGGCCTCGCCTGCCTCAGGCGCGTGCTGGCGAATCGTGACTTACGGTAGCCGCCCGCGGCGATCGTTCGCGGCGTCGCCACTGTCGGGCTGCCGCGCGCACCGGGCCGAGAGTGTCGGGACTCGCGACGCTTTGGCCAAAAGTGCTTCCCGATCGCCCGGATTCGAACAATAGGGCCGCCCATAATCAGTGACTTACGGGGATTGCCGGCGGGGAGTGCGTCTTGCAGCCTTTACCCCATGCGTTGCCTCATCATTGACGACAACGTCGATAGCAGGGACGGGTACGCGGAGTACTTGCGCGCGTTCGGGTTCGACGTGAGCACGCTCGAGGGCGCGACACGCGCGCTCGACCGAATCCGCCGGTGGCTGCCCGACATCATCCTGCTCGACCTCAGAATGCCGCGCCTCGACGGGTGGGCGTTCCTCCGTCTGCTCCGCGGCGACCCCGCGGGCTGCACGGTCCCGGTCGTCGCGGTGTCGGCCTGCGCGTACGCGGAGGATCGCACGCGCGCGGAGCTGGCCGGCTGCGATGCCTTTCTGTCGAAACCCTGCACGCCGGACGTCGTGCTCGCGTGCATCAAGAAGCTGGTCGGGACGACGGCCGCGACGTAGCGCGAACGCGGCGCGCCCGCTTCCTCTCGCACATCTGTCGTCAGCGCCTGCCTGTCGCCACCTGCCAGTGGCGCAGCAGGTGCTGCGCGATCTCCGGCACGCCGGCGCCGTGCGTCACCTGCGCGAAGACGAACGGTCCGTCGCCGCGCATGCGCCGGGCATCGCGTTCCATGACGGCGAGGTCCGCGCCGACGAGCGGCGCGAGGTCGGTCTTGTTGATCACCAGGAGATCCGACTGTGTGATCCCCGGTCCGCCCTTGCGCGGGATCTTGTCGCCGCCGGACACGTCAATCACGTAAATCGTGTAGTCGGCCAGTTCGCGGCTGAATTGCGCCGCGAGGTTGTCGCCGCCGCTCTCGACGAACAGCAGCTCGGGATGGAACTGCGCCATCAGCCGCTCGAGCGCGTCGAGGTTCTGGCTGATGTCGTCGCGGACCGCCGTGTGCGGGCAGCCGCCCGTTTCCACCGCGGCAATGCGCTCGCGCGGCAGCGCCTCGTGACGGACGAGGAACTCGGCGTCTTCCCTGGTGAAGATGTCGTTCGTCACGACGGCGAGCTGATAATCGTCGCGCAGCGCGCGGCAGATCGCCAGCAGCAGCGCCGTCTTCCCGCTGCCGACCGGCCCGCCGATGCCGACGGTGAATGCGCGCGCGCCGAAGTCGCGCGCCAGCGTCGCCGCGCGCGTGTCGAAGGTGCCGGGCCCATGAGCGTGGCCGGGATCGTTGGGATCGTGGTGGAAGAAGAGGCGAGACATATCGGGACTCCAAATAGTGCTAAGGGTGCTGATGGGCACCATCAGCACCTCTAGCACCCTAGCACCAGCACCCTTAGCACTACGACTGAAATAACCGCGAGTACAGCCTGTCGTGCGCCGAATGATACAGATCGAGGAGCGGCGCCGTCTGCGCCAGGTCCGCGTCGTCCAAGTCGCGGCAGCGGTCGAGCGTCTCGTCGAAATCAGCCGCGCACTCGTGCTGCAGTTGCTGCGCCACGAACGCGCCGACGATGCCGAGGCGAACCGACGCGGCGAGGATGCCACGCGCGGCCAGGTAGAGGAACAGACACTGCGTCGTCGCCAGCGGAATATCGAGCGCGCGGAGTGCCGCGCCGTAGACGGGCGCATAGTGCACACAAAGCGAGCGCGCCTCGTGTTCCAACGCGGTCATGCGATTGCCCCACACGCGCACGCACGTGGACAGCAGCGATCGTCCCTGAATGCGGCTCGCCCGGTTCGCGACGGTCGTCGTGAGGAACGCGTCGCAGAGCGCGTCCATGTCGCGCAGGCGACCGGGATCGCGGTGGACGGTGTTCACGAGCGGCAGACCGCTGCGTCCGGCCTGCGCGACGGCGTCGCGCAGGAAACGCCGAAGCGCGGCACCGTCCGGCACTTCGCCCATCTGCCACGCGGCCTCCAGCCCTGACGAATGCGCGAACCCGCCGGACGGAAATGCCGAATCCGCGAGCTGCCAGACAAGCCAACTGTGGGTGCCGGGGGCTGGGTGCTGGGTCATCTCGTCCCGCCGGTCTCAAAACAGAAAATATCGCTGTGCGAGCGGCAGCACGCTTGCCGGTCTCGACCGCAGCTCCTCGCCATCGGCGGTGACGACGTAGGTTTCCGCGTCGACGGTGATCTTTGGCAAGGCGTCGTTCAGCTTCAGATCGCGCTTGCCGATCGACCGGCAGCCGCGGACGGCGGCCAGGCGTTTGGTCAACCCGTATCGCTGCGGCGCCTCCGCGTCGAGGGAGTGCTGCGAAACGAACGCCAGCGACGTCGCGCCCGTCGCGCGCCCGTAGGCACCGAACATCGGCCGCATGATGAGCGGCTGCGGCGTCGGGATGGACGCGTTCGGATCTCCCATCTGCGCCCACGCGATGAAGCCGCCCTTGATCACGAGCTCCGGCTTCACGCCGAAGAACGCCGGCTTCCACAGGACGAGATCCGCGAGCTTCCCCGGTTCGACCGACCCGATTTCGTGTGCGATGCCATGCGTGATCGCGGGGTTGATCGTGTACTTCGCGATGTAGCGCCGGATCCGGAGGTTGTCGTTCGCGCCCCGTTCACCGCCGAGCGGTCCGCGTTCGTGGCGCATCTTGTGCGCCGTCTGCCACGTGCGGCAGATCACCTCGCCGACGCGGCCCATGGCCTGGCTGTCGCTCGACATCATGCTGATGGCCCCCAGATCGTGGAGGACGTCTTCGGCCGCGATCGTCTCGCCGCGGATGCGGCTCTCCGCGAACGCGACGTCCTCCGGGATGTTCTTGTCGAGGTGATGGCACACCATCAACATGTCGAGGTGTTCGTCGAGCGTGTTGACGGTGTAGGGGCGCGTCGGATTCGTCGAGCTGGGGAGGACGTTCGGTTCGCCGCAGACGCGGATGATGTCGGGCGCGTGGCCGCCGCCGGCCCCTTCGGTGTGGTAGGTGTGGATCGCGCGTCCCTTGAACGCGGCGATCGAATCGTCCACGTAGCCCGACTCGTTCAGCGTGTCGGTGTGGATCGCGACCTGCACGTCATGCCGATCGGCGATCGAAAGGCAGCAGTCGATTGCGGCGGGCGTCGACCCCCAGTCCTCGTGCAGCTTCAATCCGATCGCGCCGCTCGCGATCTGCTCTTCGAGCCCTTCGGGCCGCGACGTATTGCCCTTGCCGAGGAACCCGAAGTTCATCGGGATCGCGTCGGTCGCCTGCAGCATCAGCTCCACGTGGCGCGCGCCCGGCGTGCACGTCGTCGCGTTGGTGCCGGTGGCGGGACCGGTGCCGCCGCCGATGAACGTCGTGACGCCGCTGGCCAGCGCGTCGTACGCCTGCTGCGGACAGATGAAATGAATGTGTGAGTCGATGCCGCCGGCCGTGAGGATCATCCCCTCGCCGGCGATCGCTTCGGTCGTGACGCCGACAATCATCCCGTCGGTGACGCCCGCCATCACGTCCGGATTGCCGGCCTTCCCGATTCCCGCGATGCGCCCGTGTTTGATCCCGACGTCCGCCTTGCGAATGCCCGCCCAGTCGACGATGAGCGCGTTGGTGATGACGCAGTCGAGCGCGCGGTCGTCGGTGACGCCCGCCGCCTGTCCCATGCCGTCGCGCAGCACCTTGCCGCCGCCGAACTTGCACTCGTCGCCATAGACCGTGGCGTCCTGCTCGACCTCTGCGACGAGCCCCGTGTCGCCGAGCCGCACGCGGTCGCCGATCGTCGGGCCGTATATGTCGGCATAGTGCCGGCGGCTAATCTGATGGCTCATGGCCGCTCCTGGCGATCCGCGAACGCCTGCGTCCGGACGGCGGCGCTCGCGCGCTCGCGTCCGTCGCGCGAGACAGGACCGTCCGCCAGCGCGTTGCCGCCGTGAATCACGCGATTGCCCGCGATGGCGACGAGACGCACCGTCCGGCGCTCGCCCGGTTCGAAGCGGACGGCGGTCCCCGCGGGGATGTCGAGACGCATCCCGTACGCGGCCGTGCGGTCGAATTCGAGCGCGCGATTCGTCTCGATGAAGTGGTAGTGGCTTCCGACCTGGATCGGCCGGTCGCCGCGGTTGGTCACGGCGAGTTCGACCGTGTCGCGCCGCTCGTTCAGCGTGATGTCGCCGTCCGCGACGGTCGTTTCACCGGGCGGCTCGCTTTCGCGGAACTCTCGCGCGAGGTCCGCCGTCCCGCTCGGCGCCGGTTCCGCCGCGCGCGTCAGAAAGCTCCCGTACAGCGCCAATTCCATGTTGCCGCGCTCGGCGACGATCGGATGATGTACGGTGACGAGCTTCGTTCCGTCGGGGAACGTCCCTTCCACCTGCACCTCGTCGATCATGTCGGGGACGCCGTCCACGACGTCGCCGCGGCCGAGCAGTTGACGGCCGAGATCCATCAGCTCGGCGACCGACCGGCCGTCGCGGATGAATTCGAGGAGTTGCGCCGCGATGAGCGCGACGGCCTCCGGATAATTCAGGCGGAGGCCGCGCGCGAGCCGCTTCTGCGCCAGAAATCCCGCCTGGTGCAGGACGAGTTTGTCCAGCTCTCGCGGCGTCAGGTGCATGACGTCACCATTTGCGCGCCGACGGATCGTCGCCGAGCAGCGCCGGGACGAACGTGAGATGCGCGCGGAGCGCCCGGCCGACCGCCTCGATCGAGACGCCGGCCGCGCGGATGATTGCGCCGCCCGCAAGCGGCGACGCGGAGATGAGCAGGTCGGATCGGGAGGGCACCGGCATGCTGGCGACACGCGCAACGGCGCGCTCCGCGTGATCGCGCAGCGCCGGCCCCGTCAGCACCACGATCGCGAACACGTCGAACCGGCCCATCCGGTCCGCGAGATCGCCGTCGAGCGAGTCGAGCGACAGCGCGTCGTACACGACGAGCCGATCCTCGCACCGCACCGTGATCCGCGTCGAATACCGATCGAACGTCCATCGCTCGCCGGACTCGCGGCGTCCCGACGACATCCAGTCCAGCAGCACGAGCGACGCGCTCTCCGCCAGATCGAATCGCTGCGTTTGCCGGTACCTCGAGGACGCGAAGCAGATCACCGGATCCGGCAACGACACCAGCACGCCGCCGCCCCCTACCGTCGCGTGGACATCGGCGCTGGTGCCGTTGGGCGAGCGATACACTTTCGTCGCGGCCTGTGTCGAGAGGAACGCCGACGCCCCCTCGTCTATCTGCGCGTGCAGGCGGAGCGCATCACGATCGACGAGGCCGCCGCCGTAGGTCGATGTGTAGATCCACGCGCCGCATCCGTGGTTGCGCGGCGTCAGCAGCTTCAGCGGGCTCGACGCGAACGCGCGGCTGACGACGCTGCGGCGTCCGTGACGGGCGATCCGCAGGAAGCCGGTGCCGGGAGCCGTGGTCGCGCGGCGATCATCGAGGCAGGAAATCGCGGTGCCGTGCACGACGTCATCCTACTCCAGGCAATACGCAACGCTCATCCCGTCCCGGCGGACACGACGGAGAGCGGCGGCGACGGCGTGGCGCGACGCGGCGCGACCCCCCGGGCGACAGCTTCAGCCGCGGCCGCACTTGTTCGAAGGTCCGCATCATTTCCTGGACGACTCTCGGGACGCGGTTGGAGCGGAGGTGTACCCAGCCCGTCTCGCGCACGAGTTGCTGTCCGGCGATACGGGCGCAGAAGAGATACCCTGCGCGCACTTCGCGCGCGACGGACTGATACGGAATGATCGTGACGCCCATCCCGATGCGCACGAGGGCCTTGATGATCTCGACGTTCTCCGTTTCGGTCACGACCTTCGGAGCGATCTGCTCCTTGACGAAGAAGGCCTCGATCGTGCGGCGCGTGCTCGATCCCGTTTCGAACAGGACGAACGGCTGCCCGATCAAGTCCTTGGGCGCGATCGTCCGGCGGCGCGCGAGCGGATGCTGGGGCGCGGTGACGAGCAGGAGCTCCTCGCTCATCACCGGGACCGTGATCAGATTGGGATCGTCGACGGGAAGCGTGACCAGACCGAGGTCGGCGTTGCCCGAGCGGAGCTGTCGAATGAGCCGCGGCGTGGACGTCGCCGTCACCTTCACGTCGACCGCCGGGTGGTCGCGCCGGAATTCCTTGAGGAGCGCCGGAAACACGTAGAGGCACACGGTCATGCCGCCGACCAGCCGGATCGTGCCGCTGACGGTCTGCTGGTGCTCGAGGATGCTGGCGCGGGTCTGATCGATGTCCTCGAAGAGCCGCCGGCTGAGCGAAAGCAGCGTCGAACCCGCCGGCGTGATCCGGATCTGCCGCCCGATCCGCAGGAACAGCTGTTCGTTCAGCTCCTCCTCGAGCAGCAGAATCTGGCGGCTCACCGCCGACTGCGACAGGTGGAGCTGCTGGCCGGCGCTCGTGAACGACCCGCTGTCGGCGACCGCCCGCAGGATCTCGAGCTGGCGTAGGTCCATGGGCCGTTATACTCCGTGTCCGTATCCCGCTTCCGTCAAATCCTCGTCGGCTTCCGGCGCCGGTTCGACGAACCGGCGCGTCACGGTCGGCGTGTCCGATTGATCCGCCGCCGCGTCGCGCTTTGGCTCGCTCGCCGCCGCCGGTTGTCCGCCCGTTCGTCCCGCCTGGTCTGCCTGGTCGTCCACGACGTCACCTCCGCTGCATCAGCACCCTGCCTCGGCAGTCAGCCCCCTGCACGATGACAAAACGAAAAAAAGGCCATCACCCCTTCGGGATGATGGCCTCTGAGAACTCGATTGGTTGTGCGGGCTACATCATCCCGGTGGGGTGGGCATGAGCGAAATGATTAGCGCCCGCTGGACGACACGAATGGTGCACGGCCGCATCAACGCCGCCCGTCCCTTGCCGTTCGCCTGCTGCTCCATCGTCTGCATCGCCACGTTCCACTGTAGACTCCCGGAGGTCAGCAGTCAAATTGATGATTGCAATCGTTTGATAAGCGTTCGTTTGACCCCGTACAATGCCCGCCGATGCCGCAGGTTCCGGCGCCCGAAGCGCTAGCGCCGCCGCCTCGTTGATTTCTTCTCGCCCCCGCGTTGCGCCGCCGCGACCGCGCCGCGCGCGCGGCGCAGCAGGTCGTCGGCGTCTTCGAGCACGGCCAGCGGAACGTCGTAATACTGCATCGACCCGGGACGATCCGGGTACGGCCTGAAGGGACGCGATCCGATCCGTTCGAACGACCCGCGCGTTTCGTCGTCGACTTTCAGGTACAGCACGTCGCGCGCGACGATCGCAAAGAACAAATCGCCCCGATAGAGTCCCACGCCGCCGAACATGGATCTCGTCGTGACGTCGCCGAGACCGGCCAGCTGGTCGAGCACGAAGGCCGTGAAACCGGGGCTGGTGTGCAGGGAACGGAACGGCTTCTTGGCCACGAAATCACCATACGCCCCGATGCCGTTTTCGTCGTCCTTATTACGTCTTTGACGCCCGCGATTGGGGTGATGCGCCTAATCCCCGTGGAAACCCGCCACGGGACGGGCACGCGGATTGCCTCGTCTGACATGTTTTCCTGAAACGAGGATGCCATGCAGATGCTGGCAGCGGCGTTGTTTTTCATGTTCTCGGCAGCGCAGTCCCAGGACGCCGTGCGGATCGACTGGTCGCGCGTGACGGATCGCGACGCCGATCTTGCCGCCGTCCGAGGCGAGTACGTCGCGGCGGTCAACGCTCGCGACGCGTCCGGCGCGTCGGCGATGTACACGACGGACGCGCTGGCGCTCTTCGGCGACGGCGATCTCGTCCGGGGCCGCGGCGCGGTCATTCAGCGGCTGCAGACGGGCCTTGCCGGATCGGCCGCGGCTATTACGCTCACGCCGACCCGGTTCTCGGCGGCTCAGGACGTGGGCTGGGAGACCGGCACGTTCACCATCCGTCCCGCCGCCAGCGGTGCGGCGATCGAAGGGGTGTACATCGCGATTTACTCGCGCGGCGCGGATCAGCGCTGGCGGATTGCGATGGAAGTGCGCGCCACCGGCCGCACGCTGCCCGCCGTCGTCTGGTAACGCTGGCCGCGCGCTTGACGTTTTTCCCCAACCTGCTACGATTCACGGCCCCGGGAGGTTGCCGTGGCGACGACGCACACCTATGAGAAGCTGAAGCACAAGACGATCGCCGAGCTGCGCGAGATCGCGAAGAGCGTCGAGCAGCACGAAGCGGTCCAGGGCTACTCGCAGATGAACAAGGATCATCTGTTGCCCGCTCTCTGCAAGGCCCTGGGCATAGACACCCGCCAGCATCACCAAGCGGTCGGCATCGACAAGGCCGGGATCAAGGCCAGGATCCGGGAGCTGAAGAAGCAGCGCGACGCCGCCCTCGAAGCGCGCGATCACGACGCGCTGAAGATCGCGCGGCGCCACATCCACCATCTCAACCGTCAGATCCGCGCGCACGTCGTGTAGCGTGCGCGGCCGGCTACGCGTGGGCGCGCCGCCGTCGCGTGGCGCTGCGCCCGCCTGTACGACGGCGTCGAGCGGCGGTTCGCGCCTGACGGCTCAGCGCGCGCTTCGAGGCGGCCGATCGGCCTTCGCGCTTCAGCGCGCGCCTGACCGCCCGCGCGCGCCGCGGCGACGGACGGCGCCGCGTCTGTCCCGCGCGCACATCCTGCCGGGCCTTGCGGCGCGTTGCGGCGGACGAGCCCTTCGACGCTCGAAGCTTCACGCCGGACCGCCGCGCCTTGGACAACCCGATCGCGATCGCCTGCTTCGTCGAGCGCGCCCCGTGCTTGCCGTGACGGATGTGCTCCATCTCCTCACGGACGAACTCCCCCGCCTGCGTGGACGGCGCCTTGCCCTGCCGTTTGTCGCGCCGTGCGCGCCGCCGTGTTTCCTTTTCAGGCATGCGAAACCTCCAAACCAACGCAACAAAGCAACGACCGTGCCCTTCCGTTTCCAGACAAACACCGTCGAGCACTTCTCTTGCATCGAGCAGCGACAGGAGGAGCCACATGAAGCTCGGCCATGTCGCGCTCGCGGTGCTGCTCGGAACAGGCGCCATCGCGGCGGCGCAGGACAAGGGGGAAACCAAGATCTCCGTCGAACACGGCAAGACGGTCACCGTCACCGGCTGCGTCGCGCGCGGTGACGAGGGAACGTTCACGCTGACCAACGTCGCCGGCAAGAACGGCACCCTCGGCAGCTACATCCTCACGGACGCCGATAAGGACGACCTGGCCAAACACGTCGGCCATCGCGTCGAGATCACCGGGAAGGCGGCCGACAAGGGGAAGGGCAAGATCAAGGTCGAGACGAAGAACGAGACGAAGACGGACGAGGGGGACAAGGCGAAGACGGAGAGCAGATCCGAGGTGAAAGGAGACCTGAAGGGCCTGCCGTTCCTCGGCGTGAAAACGTTGCGGATGATCGCCAGCGTCTGTCCGTAAGTCACCGCACGCGCACGACGCCGTCGCCGACGCGCGTGTAGCGCTCGAACACCGCAGGATCGTGTCCGGGGACGATGAGCTCCGGAGCGGACGCGAGCGTCCGCATGCGATCCTGCGCCTTCACATTGCTCGCGGCGTCGAGCGTCTGCGCGATCGGCGCGTGCTTCTCGAGGTTCTCGTACAAATAGACATTGTCGGACGCGAGGACGACGGTGCCGTCCGCGGCGCGCGCGCCGACGTACTGCGATGCCCACGTGTGCTTGCCGCCCGTGTAGCAGCGGACGCCGGGGATCGGCTCCTGATCGTCGCCGTTCACGAATTTCAACCGTCCCTGCGTGTTGATCTTCAGCAGCGCCGCCATGTCTTCTTCGTCGACGCCGCCGTGCGTGGTCGGCGACTGCCAGGCGTCGCCTGTGTAGTACGCGTACTCCTCTCTCTGAATCCAGACCGTCGCCTTCGGGAACAGATCCGCGCCGTCCACATGATCCCAGTGCGCGTGCGAGATGATCACGTCCGTGATTTCGTCCGCCTTGACGCCCGCCGCGGCGACCGCGTCGGCGGGCGATCGGAAGTCACGCGGCTTCCACCGATCCAGAAACTTCTGACGGTAAAAGCCAGCGTCCACGAGGACGCGGCGACCGTTGGTGCCTTTCAGCAGCCACACCATGCAGGGAATGTCGAGCGCGCGCGATCGATCCGCGCCGGCGACGAGGCCCGACACGGGAAACGCGGGGACGACCGCGAATCGGACCGCGTAGACTTCGTAGCGCCCGGCGGGCTGGTCGGCGGAGAGCGACAGGACGGCCGCGGCGCCGATGAGGGCCCCGAAGATGGTGCGCATCGCGCCTTTATACCGCAGGCGCGACCGCGTCTCCAGGAATCTACGCGGGCGTTTCCGTGCGGCTGCGGACACCGCGCACGATCAGGTCCACGAGCGCCGCTTGCGTCATGCTGTTCAACGTCTCGCTTCGCGCGTCGCTCAGCGAATACGCGCGGATGACATTGACGAGATGCCACGTGGAGAGCGCCTGCAGCTGCGAGCGAAGCAGGCTCTCGCCCTTCTGGAATACAGAGAACGGGTTCAGGACACTTTCGGGCCGCGTCGCCGCGGGCACGAAGTCCGGCGCCGGCTGATCGAACACAGGCGCCGCGGCCGGCGCGGGTGGCGCCGAGGACAGCGGCCCTTGCAGCGCGCGCAGCAATGCCCCTTCCAGGTAGACCGGCGTCAGGCCCGTGGCCCAGTAGACGGTGTCTTCGCGGTTCGGCTGCGTCGTCTCTCGCGGCGATCGCACGACCTGACGTCCGTCGCGCGAGATGAACTCCACCCAGCCTTGCCAGAGTCCGTGGGACGCGGGCGCGCCGCACGCACGGGCGACGTACTCGTCCGAACCGTGTTGCAACACCACATCTTTAAATTCGACAAGCACTTCGGCCATACGAAACTCCAGGACACCGTTCTGCAAGACCGGCTCCGCAAAACTTGGCCATTTCGCGCGCGCCACCGTCGCGCCGGCCGACACAACTGGACAAAGTTTCACGCTCAGGCGCGGGCGTACGCGCCGTTGGAGGTCCGCCGCAGATACCCGGCCGCGACGAGCGCCTGCACCAGCGCCCCGCACATCATCTCATCGAGTCCCCACAGCCGTTGCATCTGGCTGGCGGTGAGGCGCAGGCCGGGCATCTCGTTGAACTCGGCGCGGATGATCCGCAGCCAGTCGGTGATCGTCAGCTCCAGCGTCGCCATGGTCCTGCTCGTTCGGCGACTTTGTCGAGCAAGCGGCATACCAGCGCAGTCGAGGCGACACGCGCGTGCCGTGTGTTGGCGCGCGGGTGCGATACAGTAGCGCCGGATCGATGTCGTCCGAGATGGTTCTTCGCTCGACACGCGTGGTCACGCCCGAGGGGACGCGTCCCGCGTGCGTGCGCGTGATTGGCGAGACGATCGCGGCGGTCGGGAGCTATGACGACGCGCCGCGCGGCGCGGACGTCCGCGACGCCGGCGACCTCGTCCTCATGCCAGGGGTGATCGACCCGCACGTCCACGTCAACGAACCGGGGCGGACGGAATGGGAAGGATTCGAGACGGCGACGGCGGCCGCGGCGGTGGGCGGCGTCACGACAATCGTCGACATGCCGCTCAATTCGATTCCGGCGACGACGTCGGCCGCGGCGCTCCACGCCAAGCGTGAAGCCGCGCGCGGCCGCGTCGCGATCGACGTCGGGTTCTGGGGCGGCGTCGTGCCCGGCAACGCCAGCGAGCTGGATGCGCTGTGCGACGCCGGCGTGCTCGGCTTCAAGTGCTTTCTCGCGCCGTCGGGCGTTGACGAGTTCGCCGCTGTCGCCGAGGCGGATCTGCGCGTGGCCCTGCCGGTCCTTGCGCGGCGCCGCATGCCGCTCCTTGCGCACGCGGAATCGGCGGACGTCCTCGCCCGCGTGCACGCGGACGGACCGCCCGATCGCTACTCCACCTGGCTCGCGTCGCGTCCGCCGGAGGCGGAGCTGGAGGCGATCGCGATGCTGCTGCGTCTCGCGCGCGAGTTCGGCGCGCGGATCCACATCGTGCATCTGTCGGCGGCGGCGGCGCTGCCGATGCTGCGCGCCGCGCGCCGCGACGGGCTGCCGGTCACCGTCGAAACATGCCCGCACTATCTGACGTTCGCCGCCGAGGACGTGCCGGCTCGCGCCACGAGCTTCAAATGCGCGCCTCCGATCCGCGACCGTGCGAACCGCGAAGCGCTCTGGCACGCGCTCGCCGCGGGCGACATCGATCTCATCGCCACGGATCACTCCCCGTGCCCGCCGTCCATGAAATGCGCGGGCAGCGGCGACTTCCTGCGCGCGTGGGGCGGAATCGCGTCGCTGCAGTTGGCGCTCGCCGTCACGTGGACGGGGGCTCGTGCGCGCGGGCATTCGGCGGACGACGTGTCGCGGTGGCTGTCGCGCGGGCCGTCGCGGCTCGCCGGGCTGTCGCATCGCAAGGGCAGCCTTGCATCCGGCATGGACGCCGACATCGTCCTGTGGGATCCCGACGAACCGTGGGTTGTGGATGCCGCGACGCTGCGGCACCGTCACAAGGTGACGCCGTATGCCGGCGCGCGCCTCGTGGGCCGCGTCCGCGAAACCTGGGTTCGCGGGCAGCTCGTCTCTCGTGACGGCGGGCTGACCGCCACGGAGGATCCGCGCGGCGCGCTTCTGACGACAGCGTCTTCATGACCGAAACGATTCACCTCGTCGATCTCGCGTCATCCCGGCTCGGCGGCGTTGTCGTCGCCGCGAACGATGATTTCTTCGCACCGAAGGAGAACCTGTTGAAGCCCGAGACGCCGGTCTTCATCCCCGACAAGTACACGGATCGCGGCAAATGGATGGACGGCTGGGAAACGCGCCGGCGGCGCACGCCGGGGCACGACTGGGCGCTCGTCCGGCTCGGCCTCGCCGGGATCGTCAGGACGGTCGTCGTGAACACGGCGTTCTTTCGCGGCAACTATCCGTCGCACTGCTCGATCGACGCGTGCGTCGCGCCCGGCGGGGCGGACGAATCGCAGCTGACCTCGGATGCGACGATCTGGCGCCCCGTGCTCGATCGTTCCGAGCTGCGCGGCGACGCGGAGAACACCTTCACGATCGACGATCGCCGGCGCTACACGCATCTGCGTCTCAATATTTATCCCGATGGCGGCGTTGCGCGGCTGCGGGTGTTCGGCGAGGCGGTTCCCGACTGGCGCGCGCTCCGCGCGGGCGGCGCGGAGATCGATCTCGCCTCCGTCGCGCACGGCGCCCACGTCGTCGACAGCAGCGATCGCTTCTTCGGCGAGCCGCGCAACATGCTGATGCCGTATCGCGCGGCGAACATGGGCGACGGGTGGGAGACGCGCCGCCGCCGCGGTCCCGGCTACGACTGGACGATTGTCCGTCTCGGCACCGAGGGCGAGATCCGCCGCGTCGAGGTCGACACCGCTTACTTCAAGGGCAACTACCCCGAGAGCTGCTCGATCGAATCCGCCGTCGTCGACGAGACCGAGGGGGGCGTGTCGGCGGATGCCGCCGTCGCCGTCGCCGAGTGGGTCGGGGTCCTCGAGCGGACGAAACTGGAACCGGACCACGTGCACGTGTTCCAGCGTGAACTGGCGGCCACCGCGATCGCCACGCACGTGCGAATCAACATTTTTCCGGACGGCGGCGTGAGCCGCTTGCGCGTGTTCGGCGTGCCGACCATGGCCGGCCGCCGTCACGCGGCGCTGGTGCAGCTCAACGCGATGGACGAGCACGAATCGCGCCGCACGCTCGCCGATTGCTGCGGCGCCCCCGCGTGGATCGATCGGATGGCCGCGGCGCGGCCGTTCCGCCGCGCCGAGGACCTGTTCGCGGCGTCCGACGCGGCGTTCCACGCGTTCACGCGCGACGATTGGCTCGAAGCGTTCAGGCATCACCCGAGGATCGGGGAGCGCCAGGCCGAACGCGCGCAGTCCGCCGCGTCGCAGGCCTGGTCCGCCGAAGAACAGGCGGCCGTCCATGAGGCCGCAGACGAGGCGGCGGCGCTGGCGGACGCGAACCGTGCGTACGAACACCGCTTCGGTTATGGTTTCATCACGTTCGCGACCGGCAAATCGCTCCGGCAGATCCTCGCGGAGCTGCGCGAACGGCTGGCGCACGACCCGCCCGCAGAGCTGAAGGTCGCCGCCGGCGAACTGCGTCGGATCACGCGGCACAGGCTGGAGAAGCTTGTTGGATGACGGCCGCCTTCGCCCGCGCGCATTCCGTGCGGGCTTCGGCGAGCCTCGCCGTAGCCGCTTCGCGGCGAAGGCGGGATGGCGGATGGCGGAAGGTAGAAGGCAGAAGGTAGAAGGCAGAAGGTAGAAGGCAGAAGGTAGAAGGTAGAAGGCAGAAGGTAGAAGGCAGAAGGCAAGAAAGACTCGCCGA